>NZ_JBHWJK010000005.1:0-337776 GCF_042731455.1 Streptomyces sp. NPDC059852
CGCCTCGCCGCGCGCGGCGGTCCGGCTGCCCGCGGCCCGGCGCCCGCCCTGGCCGGCGGAGGCGAGCGCGGAGGCCGAGCCGGCCGGGACCAGGTCCGCGGCCGAGCGGACGCGGTCCAGCAGCGCGGGGGCCGCGGCCACCAACGCCAGTCCGGCGAGGAGTCCTTCGGCGGGCATCAGGCCGCTCCACAGTCCGGAACAACGGGCACATCCCCGGGCATGCCGGGCTATTCGCTTGCGCCACAGCGCCGAGGGGTGGCCGTCCCAGGACCCGAGCAGGCCGTGCAGCTCCTCGCACCGGGGGCGTGAGTCCAGCGCGCGCACCACCACGCGGGCGGCCTCCAGCTGCGCCTTCATCCGCTGCACCCGTACCGCGGTGTGCTGCGGCGACAGCTCCAGCGCCTGGGCCACTTCGGCCCGGGTCAGCTCACCGGCGCACTCCAGCCACCACAGCGACAGCAGGCCCCGGTCGTCGGGCTCCAGCCAGCGCGTGGCGCGCGCGGTCTCCCGGCGCTGCCCGGACAGCTGGAGCCGCACCATGGTCAGATCCACGAAGTCGGCGCCCGGGTCGGCGAGTTCCCGCGCCTCCTCCACCCCGCCGGGAGCGGTCTGCCGGGCGTGCCAGTGGGCGCGCACCTGGTTCATCGCGATCGCCACGAGCCAGGAGCGGAAGCTCTCGGGCGTACGCAGCCCGTCGAGCGCGTCGAGGGCGCGCAGCATGGTCTCCTGGACGACGTCGTCGACGTCGACGGACCCGTTCAGGGCCCTGCCCACGACGTTGTAGACCAGCGGGAGGTACGCGCCGACCAGGGCGTCCTGGGCCGCCGCGTCGCCGTCACGGGCGGCGGTGACCAGGGCCGTCAGTTCCCTCGTGCGCTCTGTACTCATCAATGCTTCCCTGTCCTCGACGCCGGACGGTGGTGTCCGATACCTGGGAGATCGCTCGGCGGGCCTCGGATAACGGTTCTTCGAAGAATTCGCCGGACCGTTTCTCCGGACGGGGCTGGGTGGTGACTGGAAGGTCTCGGACGGTTCAGGCCGCGCGCTGTCCGAGAGACTCACGAGCGCCGCCCGGACGCGCAATGGGGAACATCACACCGGGTACGGAGTGCGGGGGAACGTCGGCGAATCTCCCGAATGGGGCGGTCGGCAGCGCGGATTCCGATATGCGCACCCGGCCGGACGGTGCCCGGCGGGTGCGAACTACCCTGACCGCACACCGGCTTGCCGGGCCCGGCCCCGGCGGAGCCTCGCACCCTGGGGAGTGGACCCGCTGTGACACCCGACAGCTACTTCGAAGCCATCGACGACCGCCGCTACAAGCCGACGCCGCATGTCGGCGGCGCCTGGCACCGCGACGAGCAGCACTTCAGCCCGCTCGGCGGGCTCGTCGTGCACGCCCTCGACCGGCATCGCGCGGCGTCACCGGACGACGGTCTCGTGCTGGCCCGCGTCAGCTACGACATCCTGGGCCGGCTCGCCGTCGACGAGTGCGAGATCGAGGTGGAGACGGTCCGTCCCGGGCGCACCATCGAACTCCTGGAAGCCGTCGTGCGGATCGCCGGCCGCCCGGTGCTGCGGGCCCGCGCCTGGTACCTGTTGGCCCTGGACACCTCGGAGGCCGCGGGCGGCACGGCCGAACCCCTCACCCCGCCCGAGTCGCTGGAGCGGTGGCCGATGTCCGAGCTGTGGTCCGGCGGCTACATCGCCTCCCTGGACGTCCGTCCCGTCGCACCGCCCCGGGCGGGCCGGACGACGGCCTGGGTGTCCACACCGCTGGACCTGGTGGCCGGGGTGCCCGTCAGCCCGCTCGCCTCGTATCTCGCGCTGGTCGACACCGCCAACGGCATCGCCGTCCTGCGTCCGCCGGCCGAGTGGATGTTCCCCAACGTCGATCTGACCGTCCATCTGCACCGGCAGCCGCACGGCCGCTGGACCGGCCTGGACACCACGGTCTCCTTCGGCCCCTCCGGGCAGGGGCTGACCAGCACCGTCCTGCACGACGTCGACGGCCCCGTGGGCACGGCGCAGCAGATCCTCACGGTCCGCCCGCGCCCTGGGGCGTGAGGCACTTCGTGCGTCAGGCGCCGTCGCGGGGAGCGGTGGCCGGCGCGGGCGGGACGGGTTCGGCGGCGCCGTGCCGGCGCTGGCGGCGCGTGTACTCGGTGATGGCCCGCCACAGGTCGCGCCGGTCGACGTCGGGCCAGTAGCCGGGCGTGAAGTGGAGTTCGGCGTACGCCGTCTGCCAGGGCAGGAAGTTGGAGGTGCGCTGCTCGTTGCCGGTGCGCCACAGCAGGTCGACGTCCGGCATGTCCGGCCGGGGCAGGTGCTCGGCGAAGTCCTTCTCACCGATCAGGTCCGGGTCGAGGCGGCCGCTGCGCGCCTGCCGCGCGAGGGCGGCGGCGGTCCGGGCGATCTCGTCCCGGCCGCCGTAGTTGACGCAGGTCGTCACCGTCAGTGCGGTGCGGTCGCGTGTGCTGCGCTCGCGCATGTCGAGCAGGTCGACGAGGTCCTGCGGGAGGCTGTCGGCGCGGCCGTGCCAGCGCATCCGGACGTCGAGGTCCTGGAAGGGGTACGCGCGCGTCTCCTGGCGCAGCAGGTCGAGGATCGCGCCGGTCTCCTCGGGGTCGCGTTTCCAGTTCTCGGTGGAGAAGGCGTACAGCGTCAGATGCCGCAGGCCGATCTCCAGGGCGCCGTGGACGACGTCGCGCACGGCGGCGGCGCCGGCGCGGTGGCCCTCGTGCCGGGGCAGGCCGTGCCGCTGCGCCCAGCGGCCGTTGCCGTCCATGATCACGGCCACGTGTTCCGGCATCCGGTCGGCCGGGATGCGCGGCGGCCGCTCCCCGCTGGGGTGCGGTGGCGGGGTGCGGAAGGCCGGGCGGCGCAGGGGGCGGGGCGGGACCGGCGGGAGGTGCGGCTCGACACGGCGTGCGGGCGGCGCCTGCACGGGGGTCAGGGACCAGGCGAGGGCGGCGCGCGCCCGGGCGGGGGCCAGCAGCCGGGCGGTGGTGAGGAACGGGGGCCGGGGCCGGGCGCGCAGCAGGGCGGGGCCGGCGGCGTCGACGGCGTCGAGCTGGGCGAGCAGCAGGTCGGCCAGGGCGGCGACGACCGTCGCGGGGCCGGGGTGCATCCCGCGGGTGAGCGCGGGCTGGCTCACCCACCGGCGGCCGAGCTCCGTCAGGTGGGCGACCAGCTCGGCGACGGCCGGGCTCCAGCGCAGACCGGTCAGGTCCTCCTCGGCTCCGGGGCAGCGGTCGAGGGCTTCGGCGGGCAGCAGGAGGTCGCCCTGGGGGAGGTCGGCGGACAGGTCGGTGAGGATGTCGGTGAGACGCATCCCGTCGAGGAGCCGCTCGTAGGACTCCTGCCGGTCCAGGCGCAGGGCGACGGGCACGCCGGCCCGGTCGAAGAGGTCGCGGACCTGCTCGAACCAGGGCAGCAGATTGCCCCGGCCCCAGGCACGCCAGCCGCTCCAGTCGGCGAAGCGGCGGCCGTGCGCGTCGACCGCGACCTCGGTCATGGCGTCGTGCAGCCCGCTCAGGTCCAGACGCCAGCGGGCCGCGGTGTCGACCAGGGCACGACGGACGGGGTCGGGGCTGGTCCCGGCGGTCAGTTCACGCTGCAGCGCGTCGATCCACCGTCGCGTCCGGGCGGCCCGCTCGCCCGCGGTGGCCGTGCGGTCGTCGGCGAGGTCGTCGATGGCGTTGGCGGCGGCCCACAGGGCCCAGCAGGCGGGGCGCAGGGCGGCGGGCACGAGCTGGATCAGCGCGTACTCCGCCGGGTCCTCACGCCGGGTGCGGTCACGGCACAGCCGGTACGCCGACCGCAGCGCCGGGTCGTCACCGATCACCGCCGCTACGGATCTGGTCGAGCGGTGGGCCGTTCGCGGGGCGTGCCGCCGCCGGCCTGAAAAGGTGAAGGACACGCAGTTCCCAACGACTGCGGCAGGCCGAGGTTTTTCCGCTGATGAACGGGGCGCGTGCGAGCGTGAGTTGTCAGGGGTGCGGAGGGGGGAGCCCACGGCGGCGACCGCGGCCCACGGGTGGGTGGCGCCGGTGCCGGGTCCGGCGCGGGCCGGGACGCCGCGGTCGCCGTCCCACCGATCCGCCGGGGCGGCCACGTGTTCGCCCGGGTCAGATCCAGCCTCGGCGCGTCGCCTCCATGGCCAGCTGGAAGCGGGTCTGCGCGCCGAAGCGCCGCAGGAGCCTGGTGATGTGGCGTTGCACCGTGCGTTCGCTCCATCCCAGGGCGCGGCCCGCCGACTTGTCGGTGGCTCCCGACGCCAGCAGGGTCAGCAGCTTCTCCTCCTCCGCCGTCAACCGCTCGAGGACGTCCTCGGCCGTGGGCGGCGCCGACGGCCTGATCTGCACGCTCCGTTCCCACATCGCCTCGAACAGGGCGACCAGCGCGTCGAGCAGAGGCGACGGGTGGATGACGTACGAGGCGGTCACCGCGTTGTCACCGGGGCGCAGGAGAGGGAGCATGGCGATCCGCTCGTCGGATATCGCGAGCTTGGTCGGCAGTCCGGTGGCGATGCGGGCCTGCTCCCCCAGGCGTATCCCCGTCGACACGTCCTCCAGCCACCCCGGCAGCTCCAGCACCGAACTGTCGTACAGCACACGGTATTTGATGCCTCTGGCGAGCAGTTCGAGCTCGACCGGGTTGGGTTCGGAGTGGCCGGCCGCCGCGGCGTACGGCGGGCAGTCGAAGCCCCGTACCTGCGTGCGGGACGCCCGCTGCACCTGCGCCCAGTTCCGGTTCACCTCGTCGCGGCCCGAGATGACCTCCACGAGTTCACCGGGATGCGCGAAACGGCTGCCGGCGCGGTACAGGGACATCAGCCCCGAGAGATGGGAGCGCACGCCGTTCAACGCCCGCTCCCGCTCACGCAGTACGGCCTCCAGGGCGCTGTCGGGCGGCAGCGCGGCGTAGACGACGGGACGTCCCTGCGCGGTGGAGGCGAGACCGAGGTCGACCAGTGACCGCAGGGCGCGGCTGGTGACGCGTGGAGGGAGGTTGCAGTCCGACGCGAGATCGGCGGCGGTGGCGCGCGTCCTTCGGATCAGGGCGTCGTACACGGCTTCGTCCCGCTCGTCCAGGCCGATCGACTCGAGCACGGTGGGTGCCCTCGCTTCCTGTCCTCGACACCTGTCGTCTTCCTGACGGCTGACGGGAAGTCGCCGCCGGTCGATCTTGTCAGGAGTTCGCGGCGGATGTCAGCGTTCTCGAGCCACGTGATCGGCTCGACCCCACGACGCGGACACGCGTCGCAGAAGGAGTGCCCCATGCCGCTCCCGGCCCGTCCGCCCCGCGGGCAACACCGGTACAGATCGCTGTTGTCCGTGCTCGGCATATGCGCCACCGCTCTGACCGCCGCTCCTGCGATGGCGCAGGACTCACCTTCCCCCGCGTCCGTCACGGCGGCCGCACGATCGAAGATCGACCCCACGGTGCTCAAGCGGATGAACGCCGCCGAAGCGCGCGGCGACGGACGCGTCGAGGCGGCCGTCGTCCTGCGCGGGAGCGACGCGAAGCTCGCCTCGGGCGCCGGCGGCGCGGAAGTGCGCCGCGCGCTCGCCCGGGACACGAAGACGGACCAGGCCCCGGTGGCCGACCTGGTCGAGGCCCGGGGCGACCGGGTGCTCAACACGTTCTGGCTCAAGAACATGGTGCTGGTGAAGGCCACACCGGACACGCTGCGCGAACTCGCGGCGCTCTCCCCGGTCGAGCGGGTCATCCCCAACTTCACCCTGCAGACCCCGCCCGGTGAGACCGTGGACAAGGGCGCCAGGGCCGTCGCCCGTGCCACGGCCGGAACGACCACCTGGGGCCTGGCCAGGATAGGCGCCGACAAGGTGCAGTCCGACCGGAAGATCACCGGCGCCGGTGTCCGCGTCGCCGTCCTCGACACCGGCATCGACGCCGGCCACCCCGATCTCGCGGGCAAGGTCACCAGCGCCGACCCCGGCGACCCCACCCACCCGGGCGGCTGGATCGAGTTCGACGCCGACGGCCGGCCCGTCCCCGGTTCCGTGCCGCACGACAGCGCGTACCACGGCACCCACGTGGCCGGCACCGTCGCCGGCGGCGACGCCTCCGGCACCAGGATCGGCGTGGCACCCGGCGCCGATCTGATGGGCGGGCTCGTCATCCCCGGTGGCCGCGGCAGCCTCGCCCAGGTCATCGCCGGCATGCAGTGGGCGATCGCCCCGTACGCCGCCGACGGCACCCCCGCCGGGAAGCCCGCCGACGTGGTCAGCATGTCCCTCGGCTCCGACGGCTACGCCGACGAACTCGTCGAGCCGGCCCGCAACATCGCGCGCGCCGGCGTCTTCCCGGCCTTCGCCATCGGCAACGAGTGCCTTCAGGGCTCGGCCAGCCCCGGCAACGTCTACGAGTCCGTCTCGGTCGGCGCGACCGACGCCGACGACAACGTTGCCGACTTCTCCTGCGGCGAGGTCGTCCACAAGAGCAACTGGAGTGCGCCGCCCGCGGAGTGGCCCGACACCTATGTGGTGCCCGACGTCTCCGCCCCCGGTGTCGACGTCCTGTCGGCGCTCCCCGACGGCGGCTACGGCACGCTCGACGGCACGTCGATGGCGACCCCGCACGTCTCCGGGACCGTCGCCCTGATGCTCCAGGCCCAGCCGGACCTGACCGTCGACGATGCCCTCGCCATCCTCACCGGCACCTCCCACGCCGACGACCGCTACGGCGCGCTGCCCAACCCCCGTTACGGGCACGGCCGTATCGACGCCTACGCGGCGGTGAACGAGGCCGCGCAGCGCAGCGGGGTCCGCGGCACGGTCACCGACGAACGCAGCGGCAAGCCGCTGGCGGGTGTCACCGTCGCACGCACCGACACCGGCCGCACGGTCACCACGGACGACTCGGGCCGCTTCTCGCTCCGCCTCGCGCCCGGCACCCACGAACTGGCGCTGTCCCGCTTCGGGTACGTGGACACCACGACCCGGCAGCGGGTGCGCGCCGACCGCTACACCGACGTCCGTCTGGAGCTGCCCCGCACCCGGTGGGCCACGGTCAGCGGGACGGTGACGTACGGGCCGACCGGGACGACCGTGCCGGGCGCCACCGTGACGATCCAGGACGTACCGGACACCCTGTCGGCGGTGACCGACCGGAAGGGCCGCTACACCATCCGCGACGTGCCCGCCGGTGAGCGCCGCGTGGCGGCGACCGCCCCCGGCATCTCCCGGTCCCGGCCGCTGTCCGTGACCGTGGACGGCCGTTCCGGCGCGCGGCACGCCGATCTGGCGCTGCCCCGCCCGTCCGCCACCGAGCGCGTGTCCCTGACGAGTCAGGGCAAGCAGCCCAACAGTGACGCCTGGTGGGCCGACCTGAGCGACGACGGCCGGGTCGTCGCGTTCGCCAGCCCGGCCTCCAACCTGGTGGCCGGGGACACCAACGGCACGCTCGACATCTTCGTCGCCGACCGGGACAAGCAGACCACCGCACGCGTGTCGGTGGCCTCGGACGGCACCCAGGGCGACGACTTCTCCCTGACCCCGACCCTCAGCGCGGACGGCCGGTACGTCGGGTTCAGCAGCGGCGCCACCAACCTGGTGCCGGGCGACACCAACCGGGAGACGGACGCCTTCGTGCACGACCGGACGACCGGTGTCACGGAGCGGGTGTCGGTGGCCTTTGACGGCACGCAGGCGAACGGCCTGAGCTCGGCCCCGTCGCTCAGCTCCGACGGGCGCTACGCGGTCTTCAACAGCGAGGCCGACAACCTGGTGGCCGGGGACACGAACGACACCACCGACGTGTTCCTCCGCGACCGGAAGACCGGCACCACCGTCCGGGTCTCCGGAGCGGCCGACGGCACACCGGGCAACGGCCCCTCGCGGGAGCAGACCGTCAGTGCCGACGGCCGGTACGTCGCCTACCAGAGCACGGCGGACAACCTGGTCGCGGGTGACACCGACGGGACCGCCGACGTCTTCGTGTTCGACCGTCTGACGGGCACCACGACCCTGGTCGACGGACCCGACGGCGCGAACACCGCGCCGCGCATCAGCGGCGACGGCGGCACGGTCGCCTTCGACAACGACTGGCGGCTGTTCGTCCACGACCTGCGCACGGGTAAGAACGAACGGGTCGACGTCGCCGGCGACGGCACCCCCGGCGACCAGTGGTCCTTCGCGCCCTCCCTGAGCGCGGACGGCACGAAGGTGGCCTTCTACAGCTACGCGGCCAACCTCGCCCCCGGTGACGCCAACGGGCAGGTCGACGTGTTCGTGCGCGACCGGAAGGGCGGCACCACGATCCGGGTGTCGGACGGACCCGAGAAGGCGGGCGGAGACGGCTCCTCCGCGCTTCCCGCCCTCAGCGGCAACGGGCGGTACGTCGCCTTCGAGAGCACGTCGGCCAATCTGGTCGGCGACGACACCAACCGCCATTCGGACATCTTCGTCCACGACCTGGTCGCCGGCCCCGAGGCCCGCTTCGCGCCGAACGACCTGGCGGTGACGCCGTCCCGGGCCCGTCCCGGGGCGCCGGTACGGGTGTCCGCACGCGTGAAGAACGTCGGCGAGGCGAAGGGGACGTACACCGCGGTCCTGACGGTGGCGGGTGAGCCCGAGCAGCGGCAGGATGTCACGGTCCGTCCCGGTGAGGAGGTGACGGTGCGGTTCACCGTCCGCCGCGACACCGTGGGCACGTACTCCGTCGGAATCGGCCCGCTGGCCGGAGAGTTCGTCGTGCGGCGATAGACGCGACGGACGACCCGGACGCGTCACCGACTGCCGCCCGCGACCACCGGTCGCGGGCGGCAGCCATGAATATGGCGAATGCGCGCATAGCTCGACCCGAAACTATGGGGTCCAACCACATACGCCTCTGATCTGCCCGTTCCTACGGTGTGGCGACACGCAAACATCCCGTCGAACGTCAGGAAGTGGTGCCGATGTCGTCGCCCGCGACTGCTCCGCCCGCCCCGAACAACCTCAAGCGCATCGTCGCCGCGTCCCTCATCGGCACCACCATCGAGTGGTACGACTTCTTCCTCTATGGTTCGGCCGCCGCTCTCGTCTTCAACAAGCTGTTCTTCCCGGAGGAGGACCCCCTGGTGGGCACCCTCCTGTCCTTCCTCACCTACGCGGTGGGCTTCGCCGCCCGGCCGCTGGGCGCGCTGGTCTTCGGGCACTACGGCGACCGGCTGGGCCGCAAGAAGCTGCTGGTGCTCAGCCTGCTGATGATGGGCGGGGCGACCTTCGCGATCGGTCTGCTGCCGACGCACGCGAGTGTGGGCAGCGCGGCGCCGGTGCTGCTGACGGCGCTGCGCCTGGTGCAGGGCTTCGCGCTGGGCGGTGAGTGGGGCGGTGCGGTGCTGCTGGTGTCGGAGCACGGGGACGCGCGCCGGCGCGGCTTCTGGGCGTCGTGGCCGCAGACCGGGGCGCCCGCCGGGCAGTTGCTGGCGACCGGTGTGCTGTCGCTGCTGACGGCGGTGCTGTCGGAGAGCGCCTTCGGCAGCTGGGGCTGGCGCGTGCCCTTCCTGCTCTCCGGTGTGCTGGTGATGGTCGGTCTGTGGATTCGTCTCTCTGTCGACGAGTCCCCGGTGTTCAAGCAGGCGCTGGCGCAGGCCGAGGCCCGCAAGAGCTCCGCGAGCGCCACCGCCGAGAAGATGCCGCTGGTCGCCGTGATGCGCCATCACTGGCGGGACGTGCTGGTGGCGATGGGCGCGCGCATGGCGGAGAACATCAGCTACTACGTCATCACCGCGTTCATCCTCGTGTACGCCACGACATCGGCCGGCGTGTCCAAGCAGACCGCGCTGAACGCGGTGCTGATCGCCTCCGCGATCCACTTCGCCGTCATCCCGGCCTGGGGCGCGCTGTCCGACCGGCTCGGCCGCCGTCCCGTCTATCTGATCGGCGCGGTCGGAGTGGGCCTGTGGATGTTCCCGTTCTTCTCCCTCATCGACACCGGCGGCTTCGGCAACCTGCTCCTCGCGGTGACCGTGGGCCTCGTGCTGCACGGCGCCATGTACGCGCCGCAGGCCGCGTTCTTCTCCGAGATGTTCGCGACCCGGATGCGCTACTCCGGTGCCTCCATCGGCGCCCAGTTCGCCTCCGTCGCGGCGGGCGCGCCCGCTCCGCTGATCGCCACCGCGCTGCTGAAGGAGTACGACAGCTCCACACCGATCTCCCTGTACGTCATCGCCGCGGTGCTGCTGACGGTCGTCGCCATCGTCGTGGCCAAGGAGACCCGCGACCGGGATCTCACCGACGTCGAGCCCTCGGACGGTGAGGTGCACGCCAAGGCCCCGGCGGCCGGCGCGCCCCTCGTCTGACCCGGCCGACGCCCGGTCGGGCCGACCCCCGTACCCCGAACGCCGGGGGTGCGGGGGTCAGCGCTGTGCGGGTCCGGAGAGGCGGTGCAGCCGCAGCGCGAGCTGGATCTCCAGGGCGCGGGCCGGGCTCTGCCAGTCGTCGCCGAGGAGGCGGCCGACGCGCTCGAGGCGCTGGGCGACGGTGTTCACATGCACGTGCAGGTCGTCCTTGGTGCGGGCCGGGCTCATCCCGCAGGAGAAGTAGGCGTCGAGGGTGCGCAGGAGGTCGGTGCCGCGGCGTTCGTCGTAGGCGACGACCGGTCCGATCGTGCGGCCGACGAAGCCCGCGACGTCGCGGTCGCCGGCCAGGAGCAGGCCCAGGAACCCGAAGTCCTCGGCGGCCGCGCCGTCCCCGGGGCGGCCGAGCAGCCGCAGGGCCTCCAGGCAGCGGCGGCCCTCCTCGTAGCCGGCGGCCACGGCGTCCGGGTGGGCGGCCAGGTCCTCGACCGGGGCGGAGGCGCCGACGGTGACCGCCTCGTGGACGGCCGTGCCCAGATGGCGGGCGGTGCGGCGGGCGAGCGCGGTGGCGGTGTCGTCCCCGGTGAGGGGCAGCAGAAGCACGGTGCCGCCGTCGCGGGCGGCGGCCAGGCCGTGCCGGGTCGCGGCGAGGTGGGAGGCGGCGGACCACAGGCGCCGGCGGGCGTCCGCCTCCTGTTCGGCGTCGGCCGCGACGGCGTCGAGGCGGGCGGCGAGGACGACGTGCCGGGCGTCGAGGTCGGCGTGCAGCCGGGCGGCGCGCTCGCGCAGCAGGCGCGGGTCGCGGTCGCGGGCGTCGAGCAGGTCGTCGAGCAGTTCGCCCCGGACGCGCTGCTCGGCCTCGGCGGCGGAGCGCCGGGCGAGGAGCAGCAGCGAGGTGACGGTCGCCGCCCGCTCCAGGGTGCTCTGGTCGACGGGGTCGAGGCCGGGCTGGCCGCGCAGCACGAGGGCGCCGAGCAGTTCGCCACCGGCCACGACGGCCGCGACCCAGTCGTCGCGGTACCGGACGGCGTGGCCTTCGGCGCGGGACGCCTCCAGGGCCGCGGCCGGCACCGCGGTGGCCTCGGTGAACTCGACGGTGCCGTCGAGCACTTCGGAGACGGCGGCCGCCACGTCGTGGACCCCGCCGCCGTGCAGGACGAGCTGCGCGAGCCGGTCGTGGACGTCGGAGGCGCGCTCGATGACTCCGCTGCGGTCGCGGATGATCTCGTTGGCCCGCTCCAGGTCGGCGAGGGCCGAGCGGGTCTCGGAGAGCAGGTTGGCCGTGTCGATGGCGGCCGCGGCGAGCGCGGCGAAGGAGCCGAGCAGCGCGATCTGCTCCCGTTCGAAGACCCGGGCGCGCCGGTCGGCGGCGAAGAGGACGCCGATGACGTGGTGCCCCAGGGTCAGCGGGACGCCGAGGATGGCGACCAGTCCCTCGTCGCGGACCCCGGCGTCGATGGCCAGGGTGTGCTGGAACCGGTCGTCCTTGAAGTAGTCGTCGGTGACGTAGGGGCGGGCGGTCTGGGCGACGAGTCCGCCGAGGCCCTCCCCCATGCCGAGCCGCAGCTGCTGGAAGCGGGCGGCGACCGAGCCTTCCGTCACCCGCATGTAGGTGTCGCCCCTGGCCGGGTCGTTGAGGCTCAGGTAGGCGACGTCCGTGCCGAGGAGGGACCGGGCGCGCTGCACGATGGCCTGGAGGACGGCGTCGAGGTCCCGCAGGCCCGCGAGGTCGTGGGCGGTCTCGAAGAGGGCCGACAGCTCGGCCTCGCGTCTGCGCCGGCCCTCCAGCTCCGAGCGCACGCGCAGCGCGAGCAGCTTGGCCTGTTCGAGGGCGACGATCTGCTCGGTGGGGCGGCCCTCGGCGCGGGCGAGCAGCACCGGCTGCTCGTAGGCGTCGGCGGACGCGCCCCTGGCCAGCAGTTCGAGATACGGGGTCTCGGCGCCGGTCAGGGGCGCTCCGGCGGCGGAACGCTCGGTGGAGGGCTGCACGTGATCGCTGGACATGCCGACAGGATTGCTCATCGCACCGTCACCTCGTCAGCCCTGTGGACAACTCCGGATTCCGCCGGTCCGGGGCGTCGCCGTGCCACGGCTCAGTGCGCGGTCCAGCCGCCGTCGAGCACGAGCGAGGTCCCGGTGACGAAGGAGGCCTGCGGGGCGCACAGATACGCGACCGCCTCGGCGACCTCCTCCGGCTCGATGAGCCGCTTGACCGCGCTGTCCTGGAGCATCACCTCGGCCAGCACCCGTTCCTCGGGGATGCCGTGCGCCCGGGCCTGGTCGGCGAGCTGCTTCTCGACCAGGGGGGTGCGCACATAGCCCGGATTCACACAGTTCGAGGTCACCCCGTGGGAGGCGCCCTCCAGGGCCGCGACCTTGGACAGGCCCTCCAGCCCGTGTTTGGCGGCCACATAGGCCGACTTGAACGCGGAGGCGCGCAGCCCGTGGACGGAGGACACGTTCACGATCCGGCCCCACCCCTGCCCGTACATATGGGGCAGGGCTCCGCGGATGAGCCGGAACGGCGCCTCCAGCATCACGGTGAGCACGGTGTGGAAGGTGTCCGGCGGGAACTCCTCGAGGGGGCGGACCAGCTGGAGCCCGGCGTTGTTCACCAGGACGTCGGTGCCGGCGGCGGCCTGCTCGGCGGCGTCGAGGTCGGTGAGGTCGAGGACATGGGGCTCGACGGCGCCGCCGAGGTCCTGGGCGTGCTCGGCGAGCGAGTCCAGGCCGGCCGCGTCCCGGTCGACCGCTCTGACCTTGGCCCCCGCGGCCGCGAGCCGGAGCGCGCAGGCGCGCCCGATGCCGCCTGCGGCACCGGTGACCAGGGCGGTGCGCCCGCCGAGGTCGAGCGGGGAGGGCGAGGGCGAGCCGTGGGCGGGAGGGATGCTGGGCGAGGTCATGGGCTCGACCCTAGGCAGCACCCCTCCCCGGCCACATATGGCCACGACCCATACTTCAGTCGGATTCCATAGGTTCGGCTTCCATAGGTTCGGCTTCCATAGGTTCGAACCACGTGGGTTCGTCGGCCAGGGCTTGCTTGATCCGGAACAGCTGGCTCTCCTTCATCCGGGGCAGGGCGTCCACCTCGAACCAGCCCACCTCCAGGGACTCGTCGTCGTTCACCCGTGCCGCACCGCCGACCGCACGGCAGCGGAAGGTGATGTCCATGAACTGGCACATGTCGCCGTTCGGGTAGGTGACCTCCTGGCCGGACCGGACCAGGACGACCCGCTCGGTGACGCACCGGACGCCGGTCTCCTCGTACACCTCGCGCACGGCGGCCGCCGCGGGCTGCTCGCCCGGTTCGGGGATGCCGTTGACCACCGTCCACTGCTGGTTGTCGGCCCGCTGCCCGAGCAGGACCCGCCCCTCGTCGTCGAACACGACGGCGCTGACGCCGGGGAGCCACAGCAACTGGTGGCCGGCGGCGGCGCGGATCGTCCGGATGAAGTCAGGAGTAGCCATGCCCCGACCCTAATGGCGCCGCCCCCGCCTCCGGGGTGCCGGCAACGGGGGCGGAACGGGGAAGCGGACGGTCAGGCGGTGCGGGTGCGCCGGGTGCGGAGGCCGGAGCCGATCGCCCAGCCCAGTCCGCCGGCGGCGACCAGTACCAGGGCGATCTCGGGCAGGACGCCGAGCCGGGTGGCGGGGGTCTCGGTGGAGCGCAGCGGCACCTTCTGGACGAGGGAGTCGGCGACGAACATGCCGGTCCGCTGGGTGATGGTCCCGTCCGGCATGATGATCGCGCTGACGCCGCTGGTCACCGGGACGGTGACGGTCCGGCTGTGCTCGACGGCCCGCACGCGGGACATGGCGAGCTGCTGGTAGGTCATCTCGCTGCGGTCGAAGGTGGCGTTGTTGCTGGGCACGGAGATGATCTGGGCGCCGTCCTCCACCTCGGAGCGCACCGCCCAGTCGAAGGCGGCCTCGTAGCAGGTGACGAGGCCGACCTGGGTTCCGGCCATGGTGAACACGCCCGGTTCGCGGCCCCGGCTGAAGTCCTTGCGGACCATCGAGGTCCAGTCCTCGTTGATGGCCCCGACGAGCGAGCGCAGCGGCAGGTACTCGCCGAAGGGCTGGATCTGCCGCTTGTCGTAGGTGTCCACGGGCCCCTTCTCCGGGTCCCACAGGATCTGCTCGTTGAGCAGCCTGCCGTCCCGCTCGACGACGCCGCCGACCGAGACGGGCACGCCGATCGCCTTGGCGGCCGTGTCGATGACGGCGCGGGCGTCGGCGTTGGCGAAGGGGTCGATGTCGGAGGAGTTCTCCGGCCACAGCACGAAGTCGGGCCGGGGGACCTTGCCGCCCTTCACCTCGGCCGCCAGGCGCTCGGTCTCCCGCGCGTGATGGTCGAGGACGGCCCGGCGCTGGGCGTTGAAGTCGAGTCCGGCGCGGGGCACGTTGCCCTGGATGACCGCGACGGTGGCGGTGCCGTCCTCCGCCGTGTCGCTGACCAGGGGCCGCGCGGCCACGGCGCCCACCACGGGCACCGCCACGCTCAGCAGGGCCACGGCCGCGGCGGACCGCCGTACGGCGCGGGTGCGCCGGTGGTCGACGGCGAGCCGTACGACCTCGTGGAGACCGAAGCCGCACAGGACGACGGCGAACCCGAGCACCGGGGTGCCGCCCACGGCGGCCAGCGGCAGGAAGACTCCGTCGGCCTGGCCGAACGCGATCTTGCCCCAGGGGAAGCCGTTGAACGGCGCCCGCGCGCGGGCCGCCTCCCCGGCGATCCACAGGGCCGCCGCCCAGAGCGGTGAGCCCGGGAGCTTCGACACCGCGGCGATCCCGGCGCCCACCAGCGCCACGAAGACCGCCTCGATGGCCACGAGCGCGAGCCACGGCCCCGGGCCCACCTCCACACCGGTCCACACCAGCAACGGCAGCAGGAAGCCGAGGCCGAACAGGTAGCCGAGGCCGAGTCCCGCCTTCCAGGTGCGGCCGCGCAGCACCCAGCCGAGGCCGGCGAAGGCGGGCAGGGCCAGCCACCAGAGGGTGCGGGGCGGGAAGCTGATGTAGAGCAGCACTCCGGAGAGCGCGGCGGTGAGGGCCGGAACCAGACGCATGAGCCGTGCCGCGCGCGGCGAGGGCGCGATCGGCGGCTTGAGCTGGTCCGACTCGTCCACGGAGGTTGCGGTGACGGTCACTCCCGGAGTGTACGGCGGCCGGGCGCGCGGCCGACAGTTCGGCCGGGACGGCGAACGGCCCACCGGCCTGGCGCCTTCTCCCCCGCCGCCGGCCCTCTCCGGCGGCCCCGCGTCGGATGGCCTGTGCACGAGACGTCCACAAACCGGCCGCGTGCCGTTACGGTATGCCGCAGCCCCGGTCGCATCCGGTTCAGGTCCGGTGGGACGGGGTCCGTCACAGGTCGGGGGACCGGGTTCAGGGGGCGGGGTGGGTTCCACGGGGATGACGTCCGGGACGGGTCCGGACGAGGACGGCGACAGACGAAACGTTTCTGACGCGACGGGCGTCGTGGTGCTGGGGGCCTGCGCCGCCTGGTCGCTGATCTCGGCGGCCGTCCACGGCGGGCGCCCCGAGGGCGTCCTGCTGGCGGTGCTCGCGGTCGCGGCCGGCTACGCGGTGGGGCGGATCGGCGGCGCGCTGCTGCCGGTCGCCGCACCCTGCGCCGGCGCGCTGGCCGGGGTGACCCTCACCCTGGCGGTCCCGCAGCTGGCGCCCGGCCCTCAGCTGGTCGCCCCGCTGGGCCACGCCGGGGCCACGGCCGCCGTGCTGACCCTCTCGGCGGGCGCCGCCTGCTGCGCGGCCTGGTCGGCACGGTCACCGCTGCCGCGCCTCGGCCTGCGCGTGCTGGCCGCCGGGATCGCGGTGACGGCGGCCGTGCTGGGCTCCACCAGCGGCTTCATCCTCTGTACGGCCGTCCTGCTGTGCTCGCTCGCCGCCGCCCAGGTGCGCCGGGGCGTGGGCATCGCGGGGCTGGCCGTGGTGGCGCTCGCGGTGACCGGGCTGACCTGGGCGGTCGCGGCCAGGGCGGTGCCGGGCGGGCTCGGCGGCTGGCTGGAGGGGCAGCTGACCCGGCAGCGGGTCGAGCTGTGGCACGAGGCCCTGGGACTGGCCGGCCACGATCCCGCCCTGGGCGTGGGTCCTGGCCGCTTCGGGGAGGCCGGCGGGACGACCGGTGGCCTGGTGCTCGCGGACGCCCGGCCGCACTCGGCGCCGTTGCAGCAGGCAGCGGAGCAGGGGCTCGTCGGTCTGCTGCTGCTCGCGGCGGCCTTCTGCTGGATGCTGTTCGCCCTGTGGCGCACCCGGCGGCCGACGCCCGTCGCCCTCACGGCGGGCGCGACACTGACGGCCGTGGCCGCGATCGCCGCCGTCGGCAACGCGCTCAGCTTCACGGCGGTGTCGGTGGGCGCGGGGCTGCTGGCGGGGCTGGCGACGGCACGGCCCCTGACGCTCGAATCCTCCCGGAGCCGTGAGGCACCCGCACGCGCGAGGGACGGTCATCCCGTGCCGTGAGCCGGCGGGGTCAGAGCGCGGTGCCCGCCGTCCGGGCGCGCAGCCGGTCCTCGATGACCCGGACGGCGTCCTCGGCGTCGTCCACGGTCACGGTGAAGGAGTGCCCGTCCCCCAGTCGCAGGACCAGCCCCTCACCCCGGCGTACGACGACGGCGGTGCCCTTCTCCGGTCGCCATCGGTAGCCCCAGCCGCCCCAGTGGCGCGGGGTGACCATGGGCACGAAGTCGGCGCCGACGACCTGGGAGAGGGGGATGCGGCGGCGGGGCACGCCGATGTGCCCGCAGCGCACCTCCAGGCACTCCTGGTCGACCTTCAGCGCGACGTGCACGAAGGCGAGGGTGCCGAACAGGACGAGCAGTCCGGCCGCGATGCAGCCGACGACGGCCATGACGAGGGGGGCGAGGCCACCCGTCCACGCGGAGTCGACCGCCAGCTCGATACCGAGCGCCATGCAGGCGGCGCCGACGAGCGCGAGCAGCCACTGGACCCTGTTGGTCGCCCGCCCGGTCCAGACATCGGGATGCGGCTTCCTGCCGTGGGGGTGGTCCCTCATGGCTATGAGGTTACTCAGATTCCGCTGCGGTGGTACCGCGCTGCACAGCGTGACTGCTCCGACCGGCCCAGAGCGGACCCGGCCGGTCCGCGCGGCGGCGGGCGGTCAGCCGGCCGGGCTGGTCGCCTGGAGCAGACGGCCTTCCGCGTAGGTGAGGGCGGCCTCCGGCAGGGTGCCCTCGCGACCGCTGAGCAGCACGGTCAGGGTGCCGGTGGCGGCGGCCCGCGGGGCGGGCTGCTCGCCGAGCCGGCGCAGTGCCTGCGCGGCGACCGCTCCGGCGGAGCCGTGCAGGACGAGCGGCGGGAAGCCGGGGCGCTGGACGGCGGTGCGGATGCGCTCGGCGACCAGCTCGTAGTGGGTGCAGCCCAGGACGACGGTGGTGACGTCCTCGGGGGTGAGCGCGGCGGCCGCGGCGACGGCGGCGTCGATGGCCGTCTCGTCCGCGTGTTCGACGGCCTCGGCCAGTCCGAAGCAGGGGACCTCGGTGACCGGCACCCCGGCCGCGAAGTCCCTGATCAGCCCGCGCTGGTAAGGGCTGCCGGTGGTGGCGGGGGTGGCCCAGATGGCGACGGGACCCCCGCCGGCGGCGGCCGGCTTGATCGCCGGGACGGTGCCGACGACCGGTATGCCGGGTTCGAGGCGGGCGCGCAGGGTGGGCAGGGCGTGCACGGTGGCGGTGTTGCAGCCGATGATCAGGGCGTCGGGGCGGTGCGCGGCGGCGGCCTCGGCGACGGCCAGGGCACGCCCGGTGAGGTCCTCGGGGGTCCTCGGTCCCCAGGGCATGCCGTCGGGGTCGAGGGAGAGGACGAGATCCGCGTCGGGTCGCAGCCGCCGTACGGCGGCCGTCGCCGCCAGCAGGCCGATTCCGGAGTCCATCAGCGCGATCTTCACCCGGCCACGATAGACGATGGGCCCTTACGGGCGGCTGTCGTGGGGCAGACTGCGCGCGTGAGCGCCTTCGCGTGGATCGCCGCCGGCTCCCTGTCCGCCTGGCTGTGGCTGCTGCTGTGCCAGGGCTTCTTCTGGCGTACGGACGTCAGGCTCCCGCGGCGTACGGATCCCGGTGAGTGGCCGTCCGTCTGTGTGGTCGTGCCCGCGCGGGACGAGGCGGTGGTGCTGCCCGCGAGTCTGCCGTCGCTGCTCGCCCAGGACTATCCGGGGAACGCGGAGGTCTTCCTCGTCGACGACGGGAGCGGGGACGGCACGGGCGAGCTGGCCCGGCGCCTCGCGCGCGAGCACGGTGGCCTGCCGCTGACCGTGGACTCCCCCGGCGAACCGCCGGCCGGCTGGACCGGCAAGCTCTGGGCCGTGCGCCATGGCATCGCTCTGGCCCGCGCGCGGGAGCCCGAGTACCTGCTGCTGACGGACGCGGACATCGCCCATGCCCCGGACAGTCTGCGGGAGCTGGTGGCGGCGGCCCGCGCGGGCGGCTTCGACGCCGTCTCGCAGATGGCCCGGCTGCGGGTGGACAGCCTGTGGGAGCGGCTGGTGGTGCCGGCGTTCGTGTACTTCTTCGCCCAGCTCTATCCGTTCCGCCGGATCGGCCGGAGGGGAACGCGGACGGCCGCGGCGGCGGGCGGCTGTGTGCTGCTGCGGACCGACACGGCCGTCCGGGCGCGGATCCCGGACGCCATCCGGGGCGCCGTGATCGACGACGTGGCGCTCGCGCGCGCGGTCAAGCGCGGCGGGGGCCGGATCTGGCTGGGGCTGGCGGACCGGGTCGACAGTGTGCGGCCGTATCCGCGGCTGGCCGACCTGTGGCGGATGGTCTCGCGCAGCGCCTACGCGCAGCTGCGGCACCAGCCCCTGCTGCTGCTCGGGACGATCGCCGGGCTCGCGCTGGTCTATCTGGTGCCGCCGGCGGCCCTGGCCTGGGGCGCCGCCACCGAAGAGGGCGTGACGGCGGTCCTGGGCGGCCTGGCGTGGCTGGTGATGACAGGGACCTACGTGCCGATGCTCCGCTATTACCGGCAGCCGCTGTGGCTCGCTCCGCTGCTGCCGGTGACGGCCTTCCTCTATCTGCTGATGACGGCGGATTCCGCCGTCCAGCACTACCGGGGGCGCGGCGCGGCCTGGAAGGGCCGCACCTACACACGTCCCGGCGCGGTGCCCGACGAGGGCTGACGCCCGCGCCGGCTACTTGCGGCCCGGGGTCCAGTTCATGCCCCAGCCGTAGGCGTGGTCGACGGTGCGCTGGGGGCTGACGCCGCGTTCGGGGACCAGGTAGCGGGCCTCGCGCTGGACGACGAGGTCGTCGCCGTCGCGGGTGATCAGGGCGAGGGCGCACACCGTGGAGGGGACGGTGCACTCGTCGAGGGAGAAGTCGACCGGGGCGCCGTGCTGCGGGGTGAGGGTGACGGTGGCGTTCAGGTCGGCGAAGGAGCGGGCGCCCTGGTAGATGGTGACGAAGACCAGGATGCGGCGGAAGGCCTGCTTGTGGTCGAGGTTGATCGTGAGGTTCTCGCCAGTGGCCATGGCGCCGGTGCGGTCGTCGCCGTCGAGATGGATGTACGGCGGCTGGTGCAGCGCTCCGTAGGCGTTGCCGAGTGCCTGGATGACTCCCTTGCGCCCGTCGGACAGCTCGTACAGGGCGCACAGGTCGAGGTCGAGGTCGTCGTGCATGGCGACCGGGCGGCCCAGTTTGCTCGCCCAGCCGGAGAACTGCTTGCGCACCTGCCAGTTGAGGTTGACGCGCATGGCGCCCGAGGTGCCGCCCTGCTTGGTCAGGGAGACGGACGGGGACGACTTGGTGAGCGTCACCTTGCTCAGGCTGACGGGGGGCGCCTGGGGGGCGGGCGGCGGGACCGGCGGCATGGCGGGCGGGGCCACGGTCACCGGCGGCGGGGGCATCGTGACGGGCGGGGCCGGCGGGGTCAGGGGAGCCGCGGGCGCGGCGGCCTGCTGGGGTTCGTCGACGGTGATGCCGTAGTCGGTGGCGAGGCCCGCGAGGCCGGTGTCGTAGCCCTGGCCGACGGCGCGGAACTTCCAGGCACCCTGGCGGCGGTAGAACTCGCCGAGGACGAAGGCCGTTTCCACGGTGGCGCCGGTGCTGTCGAAGCGGGCGACGACGGTGCCCCGCGCGGCGTCCCTGACCTCGATGTAGAGGCCCGGCACCTGGCCGAAGGCACCGCCGTCGGCGGACGCGGCGAGGATGACGGTCTCGATGGCGGGTTCCACGCGCGGGAGGTCGACGACGAGGCGGTCGGTGACCCGGCCGCCGGCGTTCGTCTTGCCCTCGTGCCGGACGGCCCCGGAGGCGTGCGCGGGCTGGTTGTAGAAGACGAAGTCGGCGTCGGAGCGGACCTTTCCGCCGACCAGCAGCAGGGCCGAGGCGTCCACGTCGGGGGTGCCCGGCGCCGAGTGCCAGCCCAATTCGACCGTCAAAGCCGCGGCCGGCACCGGAACATTGGACCCTTTCGACATTGTCATGTCCGCCCCCATCACGTGATCTTCGCGCACCGGGGGTGTCCCGGCGGCCCGTCGAGTTCTCCAGGGACAACCTATTCCGCGCACCCGGGAACCCTGGAGAGGGGGAGGGCAAGACCGGAGGTCAACCGCCGGTAACGCCCTCGGAACTCGGCCTTTACCTGATCCGAACGCCGAATGCCGTCCCTTTTTGCCAAGTTCGCTCGCATTGGGGATCCGGCGTCACTCGGGAACCGTAAAACAACCCTCTTATCGGTCTCCCCAACCAGCACATCGTGGGCTTACCTTATGTGCCATGACCTCCCCCCGCTCCACGTATGGCGGCGGCTACTACTCCGCCTCCTTCCCGGACACTCCGATCTACGACTCGCTCGTGGCCGAGCGGGGCACCCCGCAGATCGCCCCGATCCGGGTCCCCGCCGCGTACGACAGCCCGGCCAGTCATCTGCCCGCGCTGCCGTCCGCGCTCCCCGCCCTCCCGGCGGGCCCGTCCCAGCCCTCCTACGGTTACCCGCAGACGCCGCAGCCCGCCCCGCTGCAGCAGGCACCGGCGGCGTACATCCCGCAGCAGGCCGCCCCGCGGGGCTACCCCGGACCGCAGGCTCCGCAGCAGCCTCGCCCGGTGGCTCCCGGCGGCATGGGCTACGAGGCCATGCGCCCCGCGGCTCCCCGGCCCGCCGCGCAGCAGTACCAGGACCCGTACAACAACCAGCAGCAGTACCGCGGCTACTGATCCGTCCCGGGGTCGTCGGTGCCACCTGGCACGATGACCCCATGGGACACCCACAGCTGCAGTCGATCCACGTCCACCCGGTCAAGGCGTTCCGGAGCATCGAGCTCCGGGAAGCCGTCGTGGAGCCCTGGGGGCTGGCCGGCGACCGGCGCTGGGCGCTGATCGACGCTGGGGGAAAGGTCGTGACACAGCGCCGGCACCCGCTGCTGGCGCGCGCCGCCGCCGAGCCGATGCCCGGCGGCGGCGTCCGCTTGTCCGCGCCCGGCATGGACACCCTGACGGTGGCCGTGCCGCGCGCGACGGGCACCGTGCCGATGGAGATCTTCGGCGACAAGGTGGAGACGGTCCCCGCCGAGGACGACGCCGCGCACCACTGGTGCAGCACCTACCTCGGCACCGAGGCGCGCCTCGTGCACCTGGACTCCCCCGCCACGCGCCGGCCCGTCGACCCGGACCACGCGCTGCCCGGCGAGACGGTGAGCCTGGCCGACGGCTACCCGCTGCTGCTCACCACCACGGCGTCCCTAGACGCCCTCAACTCCCTGATCGCCCGCGGGGACCACGCCGCCGAGGGACCGCTGCCCATGAACCGGTTCCGGCCGAACGTCGTCGTCTCGGGCACCGCCGCCTGGGCCGAGGACGACTGGACGCGCCTCGCCATCGGGGAGGTCGCCTTCCGGGTCGCCAAGATGTGCGGGCGCTGCGCGGTCACCACCACCGACCAGCGCACGGGCGACCGCGGCAAGGAACCCCTGCACACCCTCGCCGTACACCGGCGCGTGGGCGGCAAACTGATCTTCGGCCAGAACCTGGTTCCCTTGGGCCCGGGCACGATCCGGGCCGGTGACCCGGTCGAGATCCTCGGCTGAGAAGATCTGTGCGAGTCCGGCGGATCGCGGGAACCGGCGCCGGGGGGCCGCGCGTTGGGCATGCTGTGAGATGTGTGTGAAGCGCGCGGGGGCGTGACGGAGCCGGAAGGGGGGTGACCGACGATGCGGGCGATCACAGGACTGTGGCGCTGGCGGCACAATCCGCTGCGCCGCCGGACCGACGTGGCCGAGGGCTGGGTGGCCCTGCTGGCGATGCTGTTCATCGTCGTCGCCGCGCCCACGGCCGGCTCCGTGGTCGGCGGCCTCGCCCAGGATTCCCTCCAGGAGTCCGTGCGGCAGCAGCGCGCGTCCCGGCACCAGGTGTGGGCGACCGTCGTCCGCAAACTCGACGGGACACGGCTCGACGTGGACCCGGAGACCACCACGGGACGCGGGGTGCGGGCCCGTGTCCTCGCCGACTGGACCGCCGCGGACGGCACCGCGCGCCAGGGCGCGGTCACCGTGGACCTGGCCGGCCCCGACCCGGGCACCCGCTTCCCGCTGTGGATCGACCGTCAAGGCCGCGTCGTGTCGCCGCCGCTGGACTCCGCGACGGCGTCGGCGCACGCCGTGATCGCCGGGTTCGGCGCCGCGCTGCTCGCGATCGCCCTGATAGAGGCCGCCAGACGCCTGATCGTCTGGCGCATGGTCGTCGGCAGATACCTGAGTTGGGACCGCGCCTGGGACAAGGCCGGGCCCGACTGGGGCCGGACCGGCGCCGGCAGCTGACCGCCTTCCGGCTCTGGTCAACCCACCGTCCGCGCGCACGCTACGGTGGACCGGCCGAAGTCCTCGGCAGGCAGACCCGCGTACTACGAGGTGGGGGCACGTCAACACCATGGCACAGGGCACGGTCCAGGTGACGCACACCGGCACTTCGCGGTGGCGGCGCCGCACGGGTGAGTACGCGTCGCTCGCCGCCGCCCTGGAGGCCGCGGCCGACGGTGACGTCCTCACCGTCGCCCCCGGCACCTACCGGGAGAACCTCGTGGTGCAGCGGGCGGTCACCCTGCGCGGCCCCGAGGGCTCCCCCGGCTCGGTGCGCATCGCGCCCCTGGACGGCGTGCCGTTGACGGTGCGCGCCTCGGCGGTGGTGCTGGACCTGCATGTGGAGGGACAGGACGCGGCGGCGCCCGCGCTGCTGGTCGAGGAGGGCACTCCTGAGCTGTCCGGCATGCGGATCGTCACCCGCTCCTCGGCCGGGATCGAGGTGCGTGGCGGCGCCCGGCCCACGGTGCGGCGCTGCACCGTCGACAATCCGGCCGGCGTCGGTATCGCCGTGCTCGACGGCGGCGGCGGGGTGTTCGAGGAGTGCGAGGTCGTGGCGGCCGGCCAGGCCGGCATCGCGGTGCGCGGCGGCGGGCATCCCCGCCTGGACCGCTGCCGGGTGCACCACGCCTCCGGCTCGGGCCTGACGGCGACCGGGGACAACTCCGCGCTGGAGGCCGTCGGTTGCGAGATCTACGAGGTGCGGGGCTCCGGGGTGCAGATCACCGGCCGGGCCACCGCCCACCTCACCGACTGCGACGTGCACCGCACCACGTCCGACGGGGTCACCCTCGACACGGACGCCGTGCTGACCCTGGCGGACTGCCGCATCCACGACGTCCCGGAGAACGCGGTCGACCTGCGGTCGCGCTCGGTGCTCACCCTCACCCGCACGACGGTGCGTCAGTTCGGGCGCAACGGCCTGTCCGTGTGGGACCCGGGCACCCGCGTCGACGCCAACCAGTGCGAGATCTTCGACAGCACGGGCGACTACCCGGCGGTCTGGGTCAGCGACGGCGCCACCGCGGTGCTGGACTCCTGCCGGGTGCACGACGTGCCGGACGCGTTGTTCGTCCTCGACCGGGGCTCGCGCGCCGACGTCGTGGACAGCGACCTGTCCCAGGTGCGCAACACCGCGGTGTCCGTGAGCGACGGCGCCACCGCCCAGCTCGACGACTGCCGTATCCGGGACGCCGCGACGGGCGCCTGGTTCCGTGACCACGGCAGCGGCGGCACGCTCAACAACTGCACGGTGGACGGCACACAGACCGGGGTGATCGTCACCAAGGGCGCCGACCCGACGATCGAGCGCTGCACCGTCGACTCCCCGGCGGAGGCCGGCTTCTACGTCTCGGCGGGCGGCCGCGGCACCTTCCTGAACTGCCGGGTCCGGGGCAGCGCCGGCTACGGCTTCCATGTGATCGACGGCTGCCGTACGACGCTGCGCAGGTGCCGCACCGAGCGCTGCGCGCGCGGGGGTTACGAGTTCGCGGAGGGGGGCGCCGACGGGCCGGGGTCGGGCCCGGACGTGGAGGACTGCACGAGCGACGAGAGCGCGGGCCTGCGGCAGCCTCCCTCGGCGCCGGAGCCCGTGGTGCAGACCGCGCACCAGTCGCCCGGCGGCCTCCTCGGCTCCGTCCCGGTACCGCGCGCCGTCGACGAGGAGGCGGCCGCCACCGTCCCGCTTCCCGAGCAGGCGACCCGGACCTCCCAGGACGTCCTCGGTGAACTGGACGCGCTGGTCGGCCTGGAGAGCGTCAAGCGCGAGGTGCGGGCGCTGACCGACATGATCGAGGTGGGCCGGCGGCGCCGCGAGGCCGGGCTGAAGGCGGCCTCGGTCAAGCGGCATCTGGTCTTCACCGGCTCCCCCGGCACCGGCAAGACGACGGTCGCCCGTCTCTACGGCGAGATCCTCGCCTCCCTGGGCGTGCTGGAGAAGGGGCACCTGGTGGAGGTGTCCCGGGTCGACCTGGTGGGCGAGCACATCGGCTCCACGGCGATCCGCACCCAGGAGGCGTTCGAGAAGGCGCGCGGCGGGGTGCTGTTCATCGACGAGGCGTACGCGCTGTCTCCGGAGGACTCGGGCCGGGACTTCGGCAAGGAGGCCATCGACACCCTGGTGAAGCTGATGGAGGACCACCGGGACGCGGTCGTCGTGATCGTCGCGGGCTACACCGCGGAGATGGAGCGCTTCCTCCAGGTCAACCCAGGCGTGGCGTCCCGTTTCTCACGGACCATCACCTTCAGCGACTACGGCCCCGAGGAGCTGCTGCGCATCGTGGAGCAGCAGGCCGAGGAGCACGAGTACCGGCTGGGCCCGGGCGTAGCCGAGGCGCTGCAGAAGTACTTCACGGTGCTCCCGAAGGGCCCCGCGTTCGGCAACGGCCGTACGGCCCGGCAGACCTTCGAGGCGATGGTGGAGCGGCACGCGGGCCGTGTCGCCCAGCTTCCGGAGCCCAGCACGGACGATCTGACGCTGCTGTACACCGAGGACCTGCCGGAGCCGGCCTGACCCGGGCGGGACGCCGGCCTCCGGTCAGCTCTCGGGGCGCTGCCCCGGCACCTCCGGGTGCAGCCGGCCGAGCAGCCGTTCCCGTTCCTCCGCGAAGGCGGGGTCGGCCTGGTAGTCGCTGTGGCCGTGGATCGGCGCGGGCAGCGGGTGCTCGGGGGTGCGCCCGTAGGCCAGCGGATCCCTGAGGGCCTCGCGGTCCACGGCAGGGCCCGTGTCGCCGGGCAGCCGGACCGGCCCGCCGATGGGGTCGGTGCGCCGGTACAGGTTGCGCCAGCAGTCCACCTCGGCGTGCAGCGAGGCGAGCGCGTCGGGGCCGAAGTGGGCGGGGAACCAGCGGCCGTAGAGGCGTTCCAGCGGGGAGCCGTAGGTGAGCAGCGCGACCCGTCTCCGGTCGGCCGGGGTGAGCTGCCAGGCCGCGGCCGCCGCGAGGACGCTGCCCTGGGAGTGCCCGGAGAGGACCAGGCGGCGGCCCTCCTCGGCACGGGTCCAGGTGGCGATCCGCCAGGTCAGGTCGGGCACCGCGCGTTCGGCGTAGCAGGGCGGCGCGAAGGGATGGGCGGCGCGCGGCCAGAAGGTGCCGACGTCCCAGAGGATGCCGATGGTGCGGCGGGCGGAGGCGTCCTTGTAGGCGCGCCGGCCCCAGGTGACGAACAGCAGGAAGCCGAAGCCGATGAGCCAGGAGCCGAGGGCCTGCGCGGTCTGGGCGGCACCGTGCACGACGGCGTAGGAGTCCTCCGCGGTCTCGCCGGGGGTGTCCCCGGTGGTCAGCGCCCCGACGAGGGCTCCGGCCCCGAGCAGCAGGGTCGCGACGGCGGTGACGGCGACGACGAGGGGCGCGCGGTCGGTGAGGGTGGCCATGGCGCGGGTGCTCGCGATCCGGCGGGTGCGCACGAGGTCGTGCGGTTCGTCGGCGTAGTCCGCCTCGACGGCGGCGAGTTCGGCGCGGCGCAGCAGGAAGGCGCGCCGCGCCAGCAGGCCGAGGAGCAGCAGCAGGAGGACCAGCAGCGGAGGGATGACGGACGCCTGCCAGGTCAGCACGACGGGCGGGCCGGGGATCGACGCGCCGGTCCCGTCCAGCCAGTCCGCGACGCGCTGGGAGACGCCGCCGGACATCACGCCGCCGAGGGCGCAGGCCAGCATCACGACGGCGGGTCCGCCGAGGCCGCGCATCGCGGCGCGCGGGTCGGGTGCCGTGCGGTGCAGGAGGTGCGCGACGACGGCGAGGGTGACGGCGGTCAGGCCCTGGAGGAGGGCGAGGGCACCGAAGGTGGCGTCGCCCGGGAGGCGGCCCGCCGACTGCCAGCCGGGCCGCTCCCAGCCGGCGTAGACGAGGGTGAGCACGAGCAGGGCGAGGGCGGCGAGCGGCAGGCGGCGGACCAGGTGGGCGTCGAGTTCGCGGTCGATCCGGTTCTCGCTGCGGCCCCGGCGGCCCACCACCCACACCACGGCGGCCACGCCCACGACGAGGGCCGCGTCGAGGAGCCGGCCGAGCACGTCGAGCAGCGGGGGGCCGCCGGGGCGGCGGTCGAAGCGGGCCGCGGCGGAACCGACGGCGGCGGCCACCGTCAGCAGTCCGGCGGCGGTGTGCGCGGCCCGCAGCCGGGCGACCAGGCGCCGGCCGTACCAGAAGCCGGGCCGGCCCAGGGCGGTGCCGCCGGCCGTCTCGTCGGGTTCGGGCTGCTGGGACATGGGCTGCTGGGACTCGTACGCGCTCCAGGTGCGCCGGGAGAGGTACCAGAGCAGTCCGGTGAGGGCCGTGGGCACGACGGCGGCCAGGGCGAGTCTGCGGCCGGGTCTGCTCCACCAGCCGCCGTCCGACAGGAAGCCCAGCCAGCTGTGCCGGTCGGCGCAGGCGTCGGTGCCGGCGCACTGCCAGGCCGTGAGGTCCAGGGCGACCTCGCAGGCGGCGGCGACGAGGAGCACGGTCAGGGTGAGCCCCGCGAGCCGGACGAGCAGGCCGTACAGACGGATCGTGCGGGCGCGGTCGCGGGCGGCGGGGCGCATCCAGTGGGCGAGGTTGACCACCATGAACGGCAGGAGCAGGAGCCACAACGCGCGGGCGCTGTTGCCGGAGGTGAGGTTGCACCAGACGTACGCCTCGGGCACCGGCCGGCCCCGGTAGTCATCGGGCCGGTCCTCGGCGTCGACGTCGTCGGCGCGGCGGAAGACGGCGGCGGTGTCGTCGCCGGTGATCCGCTCGGTCCGCGGGTCGTCGAGCATCTGCTGCGGTGTGGTGCCGCCGACGCCGTGGACGAGGAGCTCCAGGGCGATCCTGGCCTCCCCGGCGCCGGGACCGCAGGTGTCCGGCGGTCCCGGCGCCGTGTCCTCGCTCTTCGTCGAGGCGGGTCGCTGTGCACGATCCATCTCCGGCACCTCCCCCGTGACGAGCCTTCGCGTGTGTCCGTGCGGGCACAGGATCTCCGTTCCCGAGCCCTCGTACACCTGCCGTCACGGAATCTCCCCGGAGCGTGTGCGGCCCGGGGTGGACGGCCCGCCGGAATGTGGCATGCACGCGTCGGGGCGGCCGGTGGCGCGGGTGGGCGCGGCCCGTGCGAGGATGGGTCGTCCCGCGCCCCGGCAGGGGCGAGAATGTCCTTGTCGGACAGGGTGGCGGGGCAGGTCGGACGGCAGCGGCGAGAGGACCGGAGCGTACGTGAGCGAGAATCAGAACCTCCTCGCGGAGCAGCGACGCGCCCTGATCCTGGACGAGGTACGGCGCCGCGGCGGGGTGCGGGTCAACGAGCTGACCCGCAAGCTCGGCGTGTCGGACATGACGGTGCGCCGGGACCTCGACGCGCTCGCCCGGCAGGGCGTGCTGGAGAAGGTGCACGGCGGCGCCGTCCCGGTGGTCGAGGCGAGCACCCACGAGCCGGGCTTCGAGGCCAAGTCGGGGCTGGAGCTGACGGCGAAGGAGGACATCGCGCGGGCGGCGGCCGAGCTGGTCGCGCCGGGCAGCGCGATCGCCCTGTCGGGCGGCACGACGACGTTCGCGCTGGCGCATCGGCTGGTCGACGTCCCCGATCTGACGGTGGTCACCAACTCGGTGCGGGTGGCCGACGTCTTCCACGCCGCGCAGCGCACGACCGGCCCCCGGCAGGGCGCGGCCACGGTCGTGCTCACCGGCGGGGTGCGCACCCCGTCCGACTCGCTGGTGGGCCCGGTCGCCGACCAGGCGATCGCGGCGCTCCACTTCGACATGCTGTTCCTCGGTGTGCACGGCATATCGGCCGAGGCGGGCCTGTCGACGCCGAATCTGGCGGAGGCCGAGACCAACCGGCGTCTGGTGCAGTCGGCGCGGCGTGTCGTGGTGATCGCCGACCACACCAAGTGGGGTGTGGTGGGGCTGAGTTCGTTCGCGGGACTGGAGCAGGTCGACACCCTGGTCACCGACTCCGGGCTGGACGCGGGCGTCCGCGCGGAGATCGCGGAGCATCTGCGGCTGGTGGTGGCGGGCGAGCCCGATGAGGGTGCAGACATCTGACGAAGCGCCAACTAGGGTGACGCTGCCCGGTGCAGCATCACCCACAGGGGGTTGTCGTCCATGGCTCATCTGCTGCGTGAAGTGGGGCTCGACTTCGTCGGGGCCGCTCCCGTACGGCATGTCTTCGCACGGGAGACGGCCGCGCCGCCCGAGGCGGTGTACGCGGCGCTCGCCGAGGACGTGGCGGGCTGGACGCGGTGGTTCTCGGCGGTGACGCTGGCGCGGCCGATCGACGGCGGGGCGCGGCGGGAGATCCGGCTCAGGGGCGGCGGCCGGTTCGAGGAGACGGTGCTCGCCGCCGAGCGCCCCGCGGTGTACGCCTACCGCGTCGATCTGGCGAACGCGCCGGGATCGCGGGCGATCGTCGAGGAGTGGCGGCTCACCCCGTCCGGTGCCGGCACCCGGGTCCAGTGGACCGTCGCGGTGGACGGCACGGCCCCCTTCCGGGCCTCGGTGCGGCTGGCGCGCGCCGGTTTCGCCCGGGCGTTCCGGGGCGCGGTGACCTCCCTGGACCGGCGGCTGGCCGCCTCGGCGTCCTGAAGCGCGCCCTGAACCGGCGCCCCGCGCGGGCTCACTCGGGCCAGACGCCCGTGGCGAGCATCTGATCGAGGGCCGCCGCGTACGGCGTGATGTCGAGGCCCTGCTCGGCGAGCCAGGCGTCCGAGTAGTACTTGTCGAGGTACCGGTCCCCCGGGTCGCACAGCAGCGTCACCACGCTGCCCCGGCGCCCCTCGGACACCATCTCGGCGACGATCTTCAGCGCGCTCCACAGGCCGGTGCCCGTGGAGCCGCCCGCCTTGCGGCCGATGGCCCGCTCCAGGGCGCGTACGGCGGCGACGCTGGCGGCGTCGGGCACCTTCATCATGCGGTCGACGGCGCCGGGCACGAAGCTCGGCTCCATCCGGGGCCGGCCGATGCCCTCGATCCGGGAGCCGCAGTCGCAGGTGACATGGGCGTCGCCGGTCGTCCAGCCCTCGAAGAAACAGGAGTTCTCCGGGTCGGCCACGCAGATGCGGGTGTCGTACTGCATGTAGTGGACGTACCGGGCGAGGGTCGCCGAGGTGCCGCCGGTGCCGGCCGTGGCGACGATCCACGCGGGCTCCGGGAACCTCTCGAGGCGCAGCTGGCGGAAGATGGACTCGGCGATGTTGTTGTTGCCCCGCCAGTCCGTGGCCCGTTCCGCGTAGGTGAACTGGTCCATGTAGTGGCCGCCCGTCTCCCCCGCGAGGCGGGCCGACTCCTCGTACATCCGCCGGGAGTCGTCCACGAAGTGGCACCGGCCGCCGTGGAACTCGATGAGACGGCACTTCTCGGCGCTCGTCGTGCGGGGCATGACCGCGATGAAGGGCACGCCGATCAGCTTGGCGAAGTACGCCTCGGAAACGGCCGTCGAGCCGCTGGACGCCTCGATCACCGGACGGTCCGGCCGGATCCAGCCGTTGCAGAGGCCGTACAGGAACAGCGAGCGGGCCAGCCGGTGCTTGAGGCTGCCGGTGGGGTGCGTGGACTCGTCCTTGAGGTACAGGTCGATGCCCCACCGCTCGGGCAGCGGGAAGCGCAGCAGATGCGTGTCGGCCGAACGGTTCGCGTCCGCCTGCACCTTGCGCACGGCGTCTTTCAGCCAGGCGCGATAGGCGGGATCGCTGCGGTCGACGTCGAGGGTCACGCCGGACGGGGTCTGCTGGACGGTGCTCACGGCGCTGCTCCTCGGGCTCGCGGCAGCGGCGGACCACGCTGCCGTCCCTTCGAGCATAAACATCTTCCGCACGCTTCTCACCTGCATAAACACACCTTTGAGAGCCTCAAAGGCACCCCTGGGTGGGCGCTCGCGGCGCACCCGGTGGGGGCGCATCCGCACGAGTGCTCCGAGCGCCCCCGGCGAGGGGCACGCGCGCACTGGTGCGCGACGCGGGACGGGGGCAGACTGCACCCGACGGGGTGCACACTGGATCACGACCGGGGACCCGGACCGGTCCCGCGCGGAGCGGGCCGGCCACCGAGACGCACGAGGGGGCGGGGCATGGCGGAGGACGAGTTCACGGCCAAGGGCGTGCGGATCGGGAAGCGGCTGCGCTCCCTGACCCGGGCCGGACAGGTGCGGATAAGCGACGGCCGGGTGCAGCTACTCACCAGCTACGGCAGCGAGATCGACAGCGCGCCGGTGCAGTCGGTCCGCGCGTCCCGGCCCTGGTTCGCGCCCGACGACCGGGCCCTCGCCGACCTCAACGGCAAGCGCTACTCACTGACGTTGGGGGATCACGACCCCGCCCCGGGCGAGCCCGGACCGCCGGCCGCGCGCCGGTTCATCGAAGCCGTCCGAAGGGCTGCGGGGCGTGACGACTGAGTCACCAAGAGTTGCGTCCCCGCGCCTCCTGCGCCACGCTGGTCTCACGTCACTCTGGGTTTACCGGCGATAACGCTGCGAACCAGCCCGCCGGCCACGACAGCAGGCGGCCGTTTCCTTCAAGCACCCTGCTGGATCCGTACTCCGTGTTCTTCCGGACCTCTTCAGTCGGGGAGTCGCAGCCGTGATCAGTTACCCAAGCAGGCACTGCGCGGTGGAGCTCCAAGCCCTGCCGTCGCGGATCGGCCAGGTCCGCAGAATCGTATCGGCGCAGTTGCGCTACTGGCATCTGGACCCGTTGATAGACCGCGCTGCGCTCGGCGTGACCGAGCTGCTGACCAACGTCCATCAGCACGCACGGCCGGACAAGACGTGCACCGTGGAGATCGAGCTGCTGCTCGACCGCCTGACGGTGTCCGTGCACGACCACGACCCGCGGCTCCCGGTCGCCGCCGGCCCCGGGGACACCGAGGCGCTCGCCACCTGCGGGCGCGGGCTCGCGATGGTCGCGGCCCTCAGCGAGAGCTGGGGCGTGCGGCCAAAGGGCGAGTCCGGCAAGGTCGTGTGGTTCTCGCTCCCGACGCCCGGTGCGGCGCCGTCCGCGACCGCGCGGCCCCCGCGCCGCGTCACCGTGGAGCAGCCCGTGCGCCGTCTCGCGGCGGTCGGTCCGCCGGTCGACCTGCGTCGGCCGGAACGCGCTCCCGCCCGGTCGGCCGTTGCCGGCTGACCGGGCGGTGAGGGGGGACAGAGGGCCGCCACGCCGGGGCGTCACACGGGGCCGTCCTTGCCCGTGCGGCCGAACTCCTCGTTGAGGACGGACAGGCGGCGCCAGTACTCGTCCTCGTCGATCTCGCCGGAGGCGAACCGGTGGCCGAGGACGGTGATCGGCGAGCTGTCGTCGGGACGGGTGGGCCGTGGGCCACGGCGGCCGCGCCACGCCGTGCGGCGCAGCAGCGTGATGCCGCCGATCACGACGGCCGCCCAGATCAGCGGGAACAGCAGGATCCACGGGCCGGGCCCGCCGTCGGCGAAGTGTGCGAGGGTCTGCATCTGGAGTCATCTCCCGGGTCGGTCCGCACGTTCTGCGGTGATGACTCGAGCGTCGCGCCGCGAGGGTGCCCGCGTCGTCGTACGGCCAGCGGCACCGTGCGTACCCCCCGGGGAGTACGCCGTCAGCTCCCGTCGGGCCCTTCGAGGTACGCCACGTTCTCCCGGTCCTCGGCGTCGGTGCCGGCCCCGGTGCCGAACCAGGCGTCGAGGATCTCCTCGAGCAGCGGCCCCGAGGTCAGGCGCAGACTGAGGGCGAGCACGTTGGCGTCGTTCCAGCGGCGGGCGCCCTGCGCCGTGTACGCGTCGGTGCACAGGGCCGCGCGGACGCCCGGCACCTTGTTCGCCGCGATGGACGCCCCTGTGCCGGTCCAGCAGCACACCACCGCCTGGTCGGCCGTGCCGGCCGCGACCTCACGGGCCGCCGCCTGCGAGCAGACGGCCCAGCGCACGTCGTCGCCGGGGCTGAGCGCGCCGTGCGCGAGCACGTCGTGGCCCCGGTCGCGCAGCTCGGCGACGAGGAGCCGGGCGACGGGTTCGTCCATGTCCGAGGAGACGGCGATCCGCATGGCAGGAAGCCTACGACGCGAGGGCGGCGAGCGGGTCGTCGAGCACGGGCTGCCACGCCAACTCGGCGGCGCCGACGAGGCTGTTGTGGTCCAGGCTGCACGCGAGGACCGGGACGCCGCCGCTCTGGCCCCACAGGCTGCGGTCCGCGACGACCGCGCGCAGCCGTCCGGGGTCGGCGTCGAAGAGGGTGCCGTGCAGACCGCCGAGGATGATGCGGTCGGGGTTCAGGATGTTGACCAGACCCGCCAGGCCGAGGCCGAGCCGGTCGATGAGGGCCTCGGTGGCGGTGCGGACCGTCGGGTCGTCGTAGTGGCCGCGGATCAGGTCGTTGGCCTGCTGGAGCAGCGACACCACCGGGCCGGGTTCGCGGCCGGCCGCCGTGAGGAGGGCCAGTGGGTCGGCCTCGACGTCCAGGCAGCCCCGGCTGCCGCAGTGGCAGGGCCGGCCCTCCGGGTTGACGGTGAGGTGGCCGACCTCCAGGGCCAGACCCGAACTGCCGGTGTGCAGACGGCCGTCCAGGACGAGCGCGCCGCCGACGCCCCGGTGCCCGGTGGCCACGCACAGCAGGTCGCGGGCGCCCCGACCGGCGCCGTGCCGGTGCTCGGCGAGGGCGGCGAGGTTGACGTCGTTGCCGGCGAACGCCGGTCCGGTGATCCCGGCCGCGCGTACGCACTCGGTGAAGATACGGCGGACGGGGGCGCCCGCCGGCCACGCCAGGTGCAGCGGGTTGAGGGCGAGGCCGTCCGGTTCGGCGACGGCGGACGGGACGGCGAGCCCCGCGCCGACACAGCGCCGACCGGTCTCGTTCAGCAGGTCCGCGCCGGCCTCGACGACCGAGCCGAGCACCTTCGCCGGGTCGGCGTCCACGGTCTCGCAGCCCGGAGCGGTGGCGACGATCCGGCCGCCGAGGCCGACCAGCGCCGCCCGGAACCCGTCGGCGTGCACCTGGGCGGCGAGGACGACCGGGCCGTCCTCGGCGACGGACAGCCGGTGCGAGGGCCGCCCCTGGGAGCCGGCCGCGGCGGCCGGCCGGGCGTCGACCCTGATCAGCCCGAGCGCCTCCAGCTCGGCGGCGACCACCCCGGCCGTCGCCCGGGTGACCCCGAGTTCGGCGGTGAGGACGGCGCGCGTGGGGGCGCGTCCGGTGTGCACGAGCTCCAACGCGGGTCCGAGCGCACCGCGCCCCCGCTCCAGTCGCGTCCTCGGGGTGGTGGTCCCTTCCCCCGCAGGCCGGGGGTCCGCCTTGCCGCTCATGAGGGCGAGTCTCCCATGATCCCGGAACGCGGTGACCTACAGCCCGCTCACTCTCAGCGTGACGTTCAGCCGCCCCGTGAGCCCCAGCTCCGGGGGCGCGGTGCCCGGGTGCACCTTGGGAACGCCGTGGTAGACGAGCCGCGAGGGTCCGCCGAACACGAAGAGGTCGCCGCTGCGCAGTTCGAGGTCCGTGTACGGCCGGGTCCGGGTCCCGGTGTTGCCGAAGCGGAAGACGCAGGTGTCGCCGAGGCTCAGGGACACCACGGGTGCCGTGGACCGCTCGTCGGCGTCGCGGTGCATGCCCATGAGGGCGTCGGAGTCGTAGAAGTTGATCAGCGCGATGTCGTACGGCCCCGCCTCCTCGCCGAGGGCGTCGCGCACCGCCCGCCGGGCCAGGGTGCCGAGCCGGTCGGGGAACGGTTTGACCGGGGCGCCGTCGCCGTCGACGACCGTGCGGGCGTAGGCGTACGGATACCAGTGCCAGCCGAGGCACACCTGCCGGGCCGTCATGGTGCCGCCGCCGGGTGTGCGGACGGTGCGCAGTCCGGCCGGGGGGCGGGCCCACGCACGGCAGGCGTCCAGCAGCTCGCGCTGGGCCCCGGCGTCCAGCCAGTCGGGCAGGTGCACCGCGCCGGGCGCGACGACGGCGCGCTCGCGCGGGAACAGCTCGGCCTCCATGTCCCCCATCCTCCCCCACCGCACGCCGTCACGGCCGGGGGGCGGGCGGGCGGCCGTGGTCGCTTAGCCTTGACGCACGATGAACGACCGGATGACGACGCCCTGGGGCGATCTCGCGCTGACCCGTTTCCCCGAGGACCCCCGCGACAGGCTGCGCGCCTGGGACGCCTCCGACGAGTACCTCCTGGCGCACCTCGCCGAACAGGACGTGCCGCTGTCGGGCACGGTCGTGGCCGTCGGCGACCGCTGGGGCGCCCTGGTCACGGCGCTGGCGGCGCACCGGCCCACCCAGATCACGGACTCGTGGCTCGCCCAGGAGGCCACTCGGGCCAACCTCGCCCGGCACGGCGTCGAGCCCGGCACGGTCCGGTTGCTCACCACGCAGGACCCGCCGCCGGAGCGCGTCGACGTGCTCCTGGTGCGGGTGCCGAAGAGCCTGGCACTGCTGGAGGACCAGTTGCTGCGGCTGGCGCCCTCGGTGCACGAGGGCACGGTCGTCGTGGGCGCCGGCATGGTCCGGGAGATCCACACGTCCACGCTGGAGCTGTTCGAGCGGATCCTCGGTCCGACCCGGACGTCGCTGGCGAGGCGCAAGGCCCGGCTGATCTTCTGCACGCCGGAGCCGGCGGCGGAGCGCCCCGTGAACCCGTGGCCGCGCACCTACACGCTGCCCGACGGGGTCGGGGCGGCCTCCGGGAGCACGGTCGTCAATCACGCCGGTGTGTTCTGCGCGGACCGTCTCGACATCGGCACCCGGTTCTTCCTGGCCCATCTGCCGGGCGGGCGGGGCCCGCGGCGGGTGGTGGACCTCGGCTGCGGCAACGGCGTCGTGGGCACGGCGGCGGCGCTGGCGAACCCGGAGGCCGAGGTGCTGTTCGTCGACGAGTCCTTCCAGGCCGTGGCCTCGGCGGAGGCCACGTTCAAGGCGAACGGGGTGCCCGGGCACGCCGAGTTCCGCGTGGGCGACGGGATGGCGGGCGTGCCGGACGGCAGCGTCGACCTGGTGCTGAACAATCCGCCGTTCCACTCCCACCAGGCCACCACCGACGCGACGGCCTGGCGGATGTTCACGGGAGCGCGGCGGGCGCTGCGGCCGGGCGGCGAGCTGTGGGTGGTCGGCAACCGGCATCTCGGCTACCACGTGAAGCTGCGGCGGCTGTTCGGGAACAGCGAAGTGGTCGCCTCCGACCCGAAGTTCGTGGTGCTGCGGGCGGTCCGCCGGTAGCCGCCGTCAGCGGGTGCGGCGCAGCACCGAGATGATCCCGGCGACCGTGCTCACCATCGCCTCCCGTCCCACGCTGAGGTAGGTGCGCGAGTCGACGGCGTCCGGGTGGGCCGCGAGGAAGTCACGGATCGCGGTCGTCATCGCGATGTTGAGGGCGGTGCCGACGTTCACCTTGGCGATGCCGCCGACGACCGCCTCGGTCAGCTCGCCGTCGGGGACGCCGGAGGAGCCGTGCAGGACGAGGGGGACGTCCAGGGCGGCGGACAGACGCTTGAGCAGGGCGTGGTCGAGGGCGGCGGTGCGGGTCGTCATGGCGTGCGAGCTGCCGACGGCGACGGCGAGGGCGTCCACTCCGGAGTCGGCGACGAACGCGCTCGCCTCGGCAGGGTCGGTGCGGGCGCCGGGGGCGTGCGCGTCGAGCGGCGGCTGCCCGTTCTTGCCGCCGACGCGCCCCAGTTCGGCCTCGATCCACAGGCCCTGCGCGTGCGCCCAGTCCGCGGCGGCCTTGGTCGCGGCGAGATTGTCGAGGTAGGGCAGCCGGGCCGCGTCGTACATCACGGAGCTGAACCCGGCGGCGGGCGCCTGGCGCAGCAGGTCGTCGCTCTGCACATGGTCCAGGTGCAGGGCGACGGGGACGGCGGCGCGTTCGGCGGCGGCGACGGCCGCGCGGGCGAGCGGCATGAGCCGTCCGTAGCGGAACTTGACGGCGTTCTCGCTGACCTGGAGGACGACGGGGGAACCGGCGCTCTCCGCACCGGCGACGACCGCCTCCACGTGTTCCAGGGTGATGACGTTGAACGCGGCGACGGCGGAGCGGTCGGCGGCGGCGCGGGTGACGAGCTCGCCGGTGGTCACGAGGGGCACGGCCTGTCCTTTCTGGGCGGACGGCGGACGCCGGCCGGGGGCGGGCACGCCAGGAGGGGCGGGCGCGTCGGGGGAGGGCGGGCGCGTCAGGGCGCGAGGATCACCGAGCGGGTGAGGTGGCGCGGCCGGTCGGGGTCGAGGCCGCGGGCGGCGGCGACGGCGACGGCGAGCCGCTGGGCGCGGACCAGTTCGGCGAGCGGGTCGAGCCGGCCCTCGATCCACCGGGCGCCGGTGGCGCCGACCTGGGCGGCCAGCCCTTCGGGGGCCTCGCCGAACATCCAGGTCGCGGTGTTGGTGGTGGTGACGCTGATGGGGCCGTGCCGGTACTCCATCGCCGGGTACGCCTCCGTCCAGGAGAGGGACGCCTCGCGCATCTTCAGGGCGGCCTCGTTGGCGAGGCCGACGGTCCAGCCGCGACCCAGGAAGGTGAACTGCGCGCATCCGGCGAGCCCGTCGGGGAGGGCGTCGGTGAGCGCGGTGCGGGCGTCGGCGACGGCGGCCTCGGGGTGGAGTCCGAGGTGGGCGCGGAGCAGGGTGAGCGCGGTGGTGGCGAAGCGCGTCTGCACGACGGAGCGTTCATCGGCGTAGTCGAGGACGACGAGGTCGTCGGCGGCCGTCATGACGGGGGTGTCCGGGTCGGCGGTGATCGCCGTGGTGCGGGTCCGCCCCTTCGCCCGCTCCAGCAGGTCCAGGACCTCGGTGGTGGTGCCGGACCGGGTGAGAGCGACGATCCGGTCGTAGGCGCGCCCGGCCGGGAACTCGGAGGCGGCGAAGGCGTCCGTCTCGCCCTTACCCGCCCCTTCGCGCAGCGCGGCGTACGCCTGCGCCATGAAGTACGAGGTGCCGCAGCCGACGACCGCGACCCGCTCCCCCGCCTCCGGCAGCCTCCCGCCGGTGGCGGAGGCGTCCGCCGCGGCACGGGTCCAGCACTCCGGCTGGCTGTTGAGCTCGTCCTCGACATGCGTCATGCCGTCACCCTCCCGGCCAATCGACCTGAATGCTCGTTCCTGCAAGATAGAGCGAGCTTTCGAGCAGAATCAAGCAAATGACGGGAACGAGCGTGCGCTAAGGTCGCGGGAGATCGAGGAACGGAGGGCGGATGTCGCGCGACGCCCGGTGGAAGGCGCTGTTGGACCTGCTGGTGGAGCGGGGCCGGCTGGACGTCGAGGAGGCGGCCGCCGAGCTGGAGGTCTCCGCCGCCACGATCCGCCGCGACCTCGACCAGCTCGCCGCGCAGCAGATGCTGGTCCGCACGCGTGGCGGCGCGGTCGTGCACGGGGTGTCGTACGAGCTGCCGCTGCGCTACAAGACCGCGCGCAACGCCTCCGAGAAGCAGCGCATCGCCGGTGCGGTGGCCGATCTCCTCGCGCCGGGCGAGGCGGTCGGGCTGACCGGCGGCACGACGACGACCGAGGTGGCCCGCGCCCTCGCCGTGCGCGACGACCTCACCTCGAACACGCCCGCGCTGACCGTCGTCACCAACGCGCTCAACATCGCCAACGAGCTCGCCGTACGGCCCCAGTTCAAGATCGTGCTGACCGGCGGGGTGGCGCGACCGCAGTCGTACGAGCTGATCGGCCCGCTCGCGGACGGCGTGCTGTCCCAGATCACCCTCGATGTGGCGGTGCTCGGTGTCGTGGCCCTCGACGTCACGTACGGGGCGGCCGCGCACGACGAGGCGGAGGCCGCGATCAACCGGCTGCTGTGCGAGCGCGCCGAGCGGGTGATCGTGGCGGCGGACTCCAGCAAGCTCGGCCGGCGGGCCTTCGCCCGGATCTGCGCGGTGGACACCGTGGACACCCTGGTCACCGACACGGCGGCCGACCCGGACCTGGTGCGCGGCTTCGAGGAGGCCGGCCTGCGGGTCCTCACGGTCTGAGCGCCCGCGCCTCCGGTCGTCCGACGAGGCCCGTCCGCCCGTTTCCTTCTACGCTGGGGAGCGAGCGCATGGCGGGCCGAGGAGGCTGCGATGAGCACGACTCCCATCGAGGCGGACGCACCCGGGGCGAAGGGGTACGTGCCGATCGCCGACCACGGGCTGATCGGCGATCTGCGCAGTGTGGCCCTGGTGGGCATGGACGGCACGATCGACTGGTACTGCTGCGGGGCGTTCGACTCCCCCAGCGTCTTCGCCTCCATCCTGGACACCTCGCGCGGCGGATGCTTCGAGCTGTCGGCCGCGGTCCCGGCGCGGACCAAGCAGTTCTACTTCCCCGACACGAATGTGCTGATCACCCGGTTCTTCACCGAGGACGGGGTCGGGGAGATCCAGGACTTCATGCCGGTCGGCATGGGGCCGGCCGAGGCGGACCGGCACCGGCTGATCCGGCGTGTGGTGTGCGTCCGCGGATCGATCCCGTTCCGCACCCGTATCGCGCCGCGCTTCGGCTACGGCGCCGACCCGCACACCGTGCGCATGATCGACGGCGTGGCGGTCTTCGAGTCCGCGAAACTGTCGCTGGGCCTGACCTCGACCGTGCCGCTGGAGATCGACGGACCCGACGTCCACGCCGAGTTCAAGATCGCCGAGGGCGAGGGTGCGGTCTTCGCGCTGGACCAGGTCGGCGGCGAGGTGACCCCGCGGCGCTGCGCGTGGACCGAGGCGGAGGAGGACCTGCGCGGCACCGTGGCGTACTGGCGGCGCTGGCTGGCCTCCTCCAAGTACCGGGGCCGCTGGCGGGAGATGGTGCACCGCTCGGCCCTCACCCTGAAGCTGCTCACCTACGCCCCGACCGGCGCCATCGTGGCCGCGCCGACCACGAGCCTGCCCGAACAGCTGGGCGGCGAACGCAACTGGGACTACCGGTACACGTGGGTGCGTGACGCCGCCTTCGCGGTGTACGCGATGCTGCGGCTGGGGTTCACCGACGAGGCCGAGGCTTTCATGCGGTTCCTGAGCCGGCACATCACCCCGGGCGACGGCCGGGGCTCGGGGCCGTTGCAGATCATGTACGGCATCGACGGCCGCGCCGACATCCCCGAGCGGGAACTCGGCCACCTGGAGGGACACTTGGGGTCGGCGCCGGTCCGGGTCGGCAACGCCGCCGTCGACCAGCTCCAGCTCGACATCTACGGCGCGCTGATCGACTCGGTCTATCTGTACGACAAGTGGGCGCAGCCGATCTCCAGCGACCAGTGGGACGACGTGTGCGCACTGGTCGACTGGGTGTGCGCGCACTGGGACCAGCCCGACGAGGGGATCTGGGAGACGCGCGGCGGACGCAAGAGGTTCCTGTACTCCCGGCTGATGTGCTGGGTGGCGATCGAGCGGGCCATCCGTATGGCGAACCGGCGCGGTCTGCCCGCCGACCTGATCCACTGGCAGAGGTGCCGGGACACCATCTACCGGCGGATCATGAGCCACGGCTGGTCCCCGTCCCGGCAGGCGTTCGTGCAGCACGAGGACACCGACGTACTGGACGCGGCCGTCCTGATGATGCCGCTGACGAAGTTCATCGCGCCGACCGACCCCAAATGGCTGTCCACGCTGGACGCTCTCGCCGGGGAGCTGGTCTCCGACTCGCTGGTCTACCGGTACGACCCGAGGATCAGCCCGGACGGTCTGCACGGCGCCGAGGGCACGTTCTCCATCTGCTCCTTCTGGTACGTGGAGGCGCTGGTGCACGCGGGCCGGCTGGACGAGGCGCGGCTGGCCTTCGAGAAGATGCTGACGTACGCCAACCATCTGGGCCTGTACGCCGAGGAGATCAGCCACACCGGCGAGCAACAGGGCAACTTCCCGCAGGCGTTCACGCATCTGGCCCTGATCAGCGCCGCGTACAACCTGGACCGGGCGCTGGGCTGAGCGTCAGTGCCCGTGCCCGGACGCGTCGTCGTGCGGCGCGGAGTGGTCCTCCGGGGGCGCCGGGGTGCCGGTCCGGACCGTGAAGGCCGCCGTGTGGACCCTGCCCTCGTGCTGGAAGTCGAGGAAGAGCCGGTAGGTGCCGGTGCTCGGCGCCGTGGCCGTGAAGGAGATGTCCGGGCCGGGCTTCGTGGTGCCGTCGCCGGGTTCGCCGTTGGGGTGGACGTGCAGGTAGGCGAGGTCGCCGGAGCGCAGGGCGACCAGGTGGCCGTAGGCGCCCAGGTAGGGCTGGAGGTCGGTCACCGGGCGGCCGTCCCGGGAGACCTTGAGCTTCAGCTCGCCCGCCCTGCCCGGTCGCAGGGCGCCGTCGAGGCGGACCTCGTAGCCGTGGACCTTCGCGGTGCGCCGGGGCGCGGGCAGCGGCTGGGGCTCGTACGGGCCGGAGGCCGCCAGGTCCGCGCCCAGGGTGAGGCTCTCGGCGCCCTTCTTCGCCGGGGTGAAGTCGGCGAAGACCCGGTAGCCGCCGGCGCGGGGCAGGTCGACCGGGATGCTCCAGGTGCCGTCGGCGGCGCGGGCGGGGTGCAGATGGCGGTAGGTCCCCAGGTCGCGTGAGGCCACGATGAGGTGCAACTCCTTGTCGTGCTCGCGCTGGTAGGCGGTCACGGCGCGGCCCGCGCTGTCGCGGATGACGAAGCGGAGCTCGGAGCGCTCGCCGGCGGCGACCCGAGCGGTGGTGAGGTCGAGGGTGTAGCCGTTCTCCGAGATCTGGAGGCCCCCGGCGGGCTCGGCCTCGTGCCCGCCGTGGCCGCCCTGGCCGTCACCCTCGCTCTCCGGCTCCGAGGAGGCCCGCGGGTGGGTGTCGTGGCGGGCGGGCGCGGGGTCCTCGACGACGGGGTCGAAGGCCTCGCCCACGCCGTAGGCGGTGCCGAAGGTCGCGGCCAGCGCGGCGGTGAACGCGGTGATCCTCAGTCCGGCATGCATGGCGGTCTCCTGCGGGTCAGGTACGGCGTCGTGGTCGTTCGATGCACTTCACCATACCCCTGGGGGGTATCAAGTCAAGTCGGGGTCAGACTTGCTACGGCTACCCCCTGGGGGTATACATGGACTCCCGTAAGGGTACCCCCACCCCGTATCGGGGCCGATCTCGGCCCGCCGATCAAAGAGCGCAGGAGGACCTCATGTCCACGACCACGTACGCCGTCTCCGGGATGAGCTGCGGCCACTGCAGGGCCACGCTGACGGAGGCCATCGGAGGGATGGACGGCGTCACCGGTGTCGACATCGATCTCGCCACGGGTCACGTCACCGTCACCAGCGCCGCCGAGCCGGACGACTCCCGTGTCGCCGCGGTCGTGGACGACGCCGGCTACCGACTCACCGGCCGCGCCGCCTGATCCACTTCTCCCTTGGGGCCCGGAAGACACCGGGCCCCGACCGCATCCCGCACCAGGAGCAGCGATGACCACCACCGCGACCGGCCCGACGAGTGACGTGGAGCTCGTCATCGGCGGCATGACGTGCGCCTCGTGCGCCGCGCGCGTCGAGAAGAAACTGAACCGGATGGAGGGCGTGAGCGCCACCGTCAACTACGCGACGGAGAAGGCCAGGGTCAGTTTCGCCGCCGGGGTCACCGTCCCGGATCTGATCGCCACCGTGGAGGCGACCGGGTACACCGCCCGCGAGCCCGCGCCGCCCGCCCCCGAGGTGCCGGCGGACCAGGGCCGCGAGGAGGACGACGCCCTGCGGCCGCTCAGGCAGCGGCTGGTGACCGCGGTGGTCCTGGCGGTGCCCGTGGTCGCGATGGCGATGGTCCCGGCGCTCCAGTTCACGTACTGGCAGTGGCTGTCGCTCGCCCTGGCGGCGCCCGTCGTGACCTACGCCGCCTGGCCCTTCCACCGGGCCGCGTTCACCAATCTGCGGCACGGCGCCGCCACGATGGACACCCTGATCTCGGTCGGCACCTCGGCCGCGTTCCTGTGGTCGCTGTGGGCGCTGTTCCTGGGCACGGCGGGCGAGCCGGGCATGACGCACCCCTTCGAGCTGACGATCGCGCGCGGCGACGGCTCGGGGAACATCTATCTGGAGGCGGCGGCCGGTGTCACCGCCTTCATCCTGGCCGGGCGCTACTTCGAGGCCCGCTCCCGGCGCAAGGCCGGCGCGGCCCTGAAGGCCCTGCTGGAGCTGGGGGCCAAGGACGTCACCGTCCTGGGCCCGGACGGCACCGAACGAACCCGTCCCATCGCGGAGTTGGCGGTCGGCGACCGCTTCCTGGTCCGCCCCGGGGAGAAGATCGCGACCGACGGCACGGTGGTCGAGGGGTCGTCCGCGGTGGACGCCTCGATGCTGACCGGCGAATCCGTGCCGGTGGAGGTGACCGTGGGCGACCGGGTCACGGGCGCGACGCTCAACGCGGGAGGGCGGCTCGTCGTCGAGGCGACGCGGGTCGGGGCGGACACCCAGCTCGCGCGCATGGCCCGGCTGGTGGAGGACGCGCAGAACGGCAAGGCCGCCGCCCAGCGGCTCGCGGACCGGATCTCCGCCGTCTTCGTGCCCGTCGTCATCGCCCTCGCCCTGGGCACCCTCGGCTTCTGGCTGGGCAACGGCGCCGGACCCGCCGCCGCCTTCACGGCCGCCGTGGCCGTGCTCATCATCGCCTGCCCCTGCGCGCTGGGGCTGGCCACGCCGACCGCGCTCCTGGTGGGCACCGGGCGCGGCGCCCAGCTCGGCATCCTGATCAAGGGGCCCGAGGTGCTGGAGTCGACGCGCCGGGTCGACACCGTAGTCCTGGACAAGACGGGCACGGTCACGACCGGCAGGATGACGCTGCTCGCCGTGCGCACCGCCGCCGGCATCGCGGAGGAGGACGCCCTGCGGCTGGCGGGGGCGCTGGAGCACTCCTCCGAGCATCCGGTCGCCCGCGCGGTGGCCGAGGGGGCCCGGGCGCGGCTCGGTTCGCTTCCCGCGCCCGAGGACTTCGCGAACGTGCCGGGGCTCGGCGTGCGGGGTGTCGTCGAGGGACACACGGTGCTCGTGGGCCGCGAACGGCTGCTGGTGGAGCAGGACATGGAGCTGCCGGAGGAGCTGCGGCAGGCCCGGGAGGGCGCCGAGGCGGCCGGCCGTACCGCGATCGTCGTGGCCTGGGACGGGGCGGCGCGGGCTGTGCTGGAGGTCGCCGACGCGGTGAAGACGACCAGCCGGGAGGCCGTCGCGCGGCTGCGGGCCCTCGGTCTGACGCCGATGCTGCTGACGGGTGACAACCGGCGCGTTGCCAGGGCGGTCGCCCGTGAGGTCGGCATCGCGGCCGAGGACGTCATCGCCGAAGTGCTGCCGCAGGACAAGGCCGACATCGTCAAGCGCCTTCAGGGCGAGGGGCGTTCGGTCGCCATGGTGGGCGACGGCGTCAACGACGCGGCCGCGCTGGCCCAGGCCGACCTGGGGCTCGCGATGGGCACCGGTACGGACGCGGCGATCGAGGCGGGCGACCTCACCCTGGTGCGCGGCGACCTGCGCGCCGCCGCCGACGCCATCCGGCTCGCCCGCCGTACGCTCGGCACGATCCGGTCGAACCTGTTCTGGGCGTTCGCCTACAACGTCGCCGCGCTGCCGCTGGCCGCGGCCGGACTGCTCAACCCGATGATCGCGGGGGCGGCGATGGCCTTCTCCTCGGTCTTCGTGGTCGGCAACTCCCTGCGGCTGCGGTCCTTCCGGGCGGTGGACTGAGCCGGCCGGGAACGGGACGGGCGGGGAGCGAACGGAGGGGCGCCGTGGGAGCGGCGCCCCTCCGCCGTGCGCCGGCGGCTCAGCCGAAGGCCTTCACGGCCTGGTAGTAGGTCCACGCCGTGCTGTTGCAGGCGGTCTTGGAGGCGCCGCTGTAGCCGGCGCACACACGCTTGAGGTCTTCGTAGAAGGCGCTGTCCAGGCGGGACTTGTTGGCGCTGAACGTGCCCTGTGCCTTGTAGTTGCGGTAGCCGAAGTCGTGCCGGGCACAGGACGTGGAGAACGGGAAGCCGAAGGGGTTGTCCGGGGACGTGGAGCAGTAGTCGGTGGACCAGTCGAAGCCGTAGGCGGCCCAGGCCGACTGGTTGGAGCGGGCGGCGACCCAGGCGTTGTAGCTGGACGCGGACGTCTGCGTCCAGCTGGACAGGACCTGGGGCTTGTCCGCGGGGGCGGCCTGGGCGGCCGGTGCGAGGACGACGAGAGTCGCCACGGACACGGCCGAGGCGGCGAGAGCGGTGGTGAGTGTGCGGCGCATTTCCACACCTCCATGAGGCTGCGACCCGCCCGTCGGACCGCAGGTTCATGACAAGATGATTGACACCTGAACGGTCGTTTACTCCGTGAGCACTCAACAAACCGTCAACTCGCGGTCTTGACAGGGCCCTGGGGACCGGGCGTCACCGGTGAAGGAACCGCCGCAGCCGCTCCAGCGGCCAGGTGTTGACGACGTCGTCCGCGGTGAGCCAGCCGCGCTGGGCGGTGCCCACGCCGAACCGCAGGTTGCCCAGGTGGGTCACGGCGTGGGCGTCGCTGTCGACGGCGAACCGCACCCCGTGCCGCCGGGCCCGCAGGACGTCCTCGTCGCGCAGGTCGAGCCGGTCCGGATGGGAGTTGATCTCCAGCGCGGTGCCGGTGCGCGCGCAGGCCGCGAACACCGCGTCGAGGTCGGCGTCGATGCCCGGGCGCCGGCCGATGAGCCGGGTGGTGGGGTGACCGATGATGTGGACGTGCGGGTTCTCGCAGGCCCGGACGAGGCGGCGGGTCATCGTGTCGCGGTCCTGGTCGAAGTGCGAGTGCACCGAGGCGACGCACACGTCGAAGCCGGCCAGGAAGTCAGCGGGCCAGTCGACCTCGCCGTCGGGCCCGATGTTCAGCTCCACGCCGTGCAGCAGCCGCATCCCGCCGTACGTGCCGTCCAGCGCGCGGACCCGGTCGCGCTGGGCGAGCATGCGCTCGGCGGTCATCCGCTGCATCGCCATGTCCGGGCCGTGGTCGGTGACGGCGTAGTAGGCGTATCCCCGCGCGGCGGCAGCCGCGGCCATGTCCTCCAGCGGGGCGAGCCCGTCGGTCAGGTCGGTGTGCGTGTGCAGATCGCCCCGGAGGTCCTCCTCCTGGAGCAGCGCGGGCAGTTCGCCGCGCAGTCCGGCCTCGATCTCGCCCCGGTCCTCGCGCAGCGGGGGCGGGATCCAGGGCAGACCGAGCCGGGCGTAGACCTCCTCCTCGGTCCCGGAGACGATCAGGGCACCGCTGTCGACGTCGAACAGCCCGTACTCGGAGAGCTTGAGCTTCTGCCGGACGGCCAGTTCGCGGACGCGGATGTTGTGCGCCTTGGAGCCGGTGAAGTACTGCAGCGCGGCGCCCCAGGACTCCGGCGGGACGACCCGCAGGTCGATCTGGAGGCCCTGGGTGGTGCGGACCGACGTCTTCTTGTCGCCCTGTGCGATGACCTCGTGGACGTCGGGCAGCGCGGTGAAGGCCCGCATGACCGGGCCGGGTTCGGTGGCGGCGACCAGGATGTCGACGTCGCCGATCGTCTCGCGGACGCGGCGCAGCGAGCCCGCGTAGGCGCAGCGCTCGCATCCGGGCAGCCGGGACAGCGCGGCGACGACGTCCTCCGCCACGTCCAGCGCGACGTCGACGAGGACCCGGCCGCCGAAGGAGCGCAGCAGGCCGATGCCGTGGAGGATCTTCTCCTCCGTCCGGGGCCCGAAGCCCTTGAGGCCGCGCAGTCTCTCGTCGGCGATGGCGTCGGCCAGCTCGTCGACGGTGGAGACGCCCAGTTCCCGGTGGAGGACGAGGGCCTTCTTGGGGCCGAGCGTCGGGATGTCCATCAGCTGCCGGACCCCGGCGGGGACACGCGCCCGCAGTTCCTCCAGGGCCGCCATCCGGCCGGTGGAGACGTACTCGACGACCTTCTCGGCGGTGGACCTGCCGACGTTCGGGATCTCCTTGAGCCGCTGGACGTCGAGGGTGGACACGTCGGCGGGGTGGGCGGCCAGGGCGCGGGCCGCCTTCTCGTGGACGCGTGCCCTGAACGCGTCCCCTCCGGTGAGGGAGATCAGGTCCGCGTACTCCTGGAGGAGCGCGGCCACCTCATCGTTGGACCGGGCCACCTGTCCAGCGTAGGCACGGACGGGCCGGGGCGGCACGGGCGGGAGCCGCGCGCACCGCCGTCCGGCGGCTCGGACGTCACTGGCCGAGAGGGGCGGGCGGGGTCGGCGCGGCGTCCGTCTCGCCCGCGCGGGGCGTGAGCGGCGGGTGGGCGGGGGTGACCCGCTCCCTGGTGAGGGCGGCGGCGATCCCGCGGGCCAGGAGGGGGTCGGCCGGCAGGACGTGCCCGGCGAACCAGCGGGCCGCCGAGGGGTCCGGCGACGGTTCGACGAACTCGGCGCCCGCGTAGTCGTCGAGCGGCGGGTCGTAGATGTACCCGGTCACCACACCGCGGTCGACGAGCCGGTCCACCAGCGTGTCGCGGTCGTGGACCAGAAGCGGGACCCGGAAGAGGGCGGGCGGGCCGTCGTGCGCGGTCCGCTCCCGCAGCGCCGGGCTGGCCCAGGTGGTGCCCGCGAGCCGGGAGACGCCGTCCCGGCGGCGGGCGAGGTCGCCGTCGAGCAGGGCCATGCGCAGCTCCAGCTGCCCGCGCACCAGCGCGCCGTGCCGGGCGCGGAAGCCGTGCAGATCGACCCGGACCCAGGGCTCGTACGCGGCCAGACTGGGGGCGCGGCGGGCGCTGGCGGTGAGGCGGGAGGTGTGCAGGGCCATCCGGAAGTCGTCGCGCTCCATCAGACCGAGCCGCTGCATGGTCCGCCAGACGGGCCGCACCAGATGGAGGGAGCGGACCGCGGAACGGGCCAGGGGGCGCAGGGTGACGGTCAGGTCGGCCCGCAGCCTGCGCGGGGTGAGCAGGTCGTCGCGCAGCCGTTCCAGCTCGCGGCGGGTGCGCGCGTCCTCGACGGCGAGGAAGCCGCCGGCGGTCGCCGCGACGTGCTTGGAGAGGCTGAACGCGGCGGCCGTGCCGAAGGTCCCGATGGGCTGTCCGTCCACATGGGTGCCGATGGCGTGCGCGGCGTCCTCGATCAGCGGGATGCCGAGCGCGTCGCAGCGGCGCCGCAGCTCGACGACGCGGTCCGGCAGGCCGTACAGGTTGGTGGTCAGGACGGCGTCGATCTCGCGCCAGGTCGAATCCGGTACGGCGTCCGGGTCGATGTTGCCGTCCCAGCGGGAGACCGGGGCCTGCACGGGGCGCAGTCCGGCGGCGAGGACGACGAAGAGGATCACGTCGTCGTTGACCGGGGACATCAGGACGCGTCCGCCCGGCCGGCACCAGCGCCGCAGCGCCAGGTAGAGCGCGAGTCGGGCCGAGGGCGTGTAGACGCATTCGCGTCCGACGCGCCGCGTCATCATCGCGGCGAGCCGCGATCCGTACGGCATGGTCACCTCTTCCGTGAGACGTGAGACGTGAGACGTGAGAGCTTCGGCGAGGGTCCGCCCCTGTCGGACGCGGTGCGAGGGGTACGAGGGCGTGCCGGGCCACGACCGGGACCGTCCGGATCGGACGGGCGGCGGCGGGGGACGGGGTGGGGACGGCGCTCAGCCGGTGCCGGGGCCGGTTCCTCTCGTGCGCGACGTGACGGAGGTGCGCAGACCGCCGGCGGCCTTCAGCAGCCGGTCGGCGGGGTCGCGCAGGGCGGGATGGGCCAGGACGGTGTTCCGCAGGCCGCGCACGGGTCTGCGCCACATCCGCTGGGCCGCCGCGACCGGGTGGGGGCGTGTCGCGAACCCTTCGGCGACGCGCAGCTCACGGGTCTTCAGCCAGTCCTTGTACTCCTTCTCGCCGCGCCCCATGTCCATGAGGGTGACGCCGTCCCGGCCCGCCGCGTACGCCATCCGCAGATGCATCATCAGGCCGGGCGAGTAGTAGGCGAACTCGGGGTCGTACGCGGTGAACCACGCGGCCAGCACCGTGCGCGAACGGGGCCCGAAGTGCGCGGCGACGGGCCGGTCCCCCGCGTACACCACGGACAGGATGCCGGTGAAGTGGTCCTCGCGGACGTGGAAGAGGTGGTCGACCAGACCGACGATCCACGGGCGGGAGAACCGGTCCATCCGCCCCGTCCTGCGGTACTGGGCGGACTTCCAGCGCATGAGGGTGCGCAGCACGCGCGGGTCGCGTTCGTCGTAGACGAAGCGGACCTCGCCGGCGTCCCGGCCGAGCCGGCGCTCCTTCTTCAGCGTCGTCTTGGCCTGCCCCGGATACGTGGCGCGCAGCCAGGCCGGATAGTCGCCCTCGGCGGGCTTGAGGTCGAGCACGGGCGAGGCGAACGTGCCGGTGACGTAGGGGGCGAACGGCCGCTGCTCCTCGACGAGGTGGTCGAACTCGAAGACGGACAGGCCGCACGCCCGCAGCAGTTCACGGCTGTCCCAGGTGACGCCGGGCCGGTGCACCAGGGCCTGAGAGTCGGACAGCCCGAGGCCGATGGCCCGGCCCACGCCGAGGGCGTTGCGCTCGTACGGGAGGAAGCCGACGGCCTCCCCCCGCTGGTGCAGCACGGCCACCCGCGCGCCCGCGCGGTACCGGCCGACGCCCAGCGAGAACTCCGGTGACAGGAACGGGTTGGCGTACTCGGGTGTTTCGTCCATGGCCTGGTGCCACGCCTCGCGCAGCGGGCCGCTCAGGTCCTCGGGTCTGTGAATGGTGATGGCGTTCGTGGATCGCATGGCGACCGCTCCCCCCAGATGTCCCCCCGGACGCGCTTGCAGCGCGTCGCCACCGTCTCCCCCGATGTCGAACTTCGTGGCGAGGATCAAACGTCGCGAAGCATGACACGCACTGTCAAGGTACGAGAAGAATCCTTTAGCAGTACTTGGGGGTGGGCCGCCGCCGGGCCGGTGCGGCCCGGCGGCGTGCGCTCAGCCGTCCTGCCCGGCGATGTTCACCATCCAGGTGGTGCCGAACCGGTCCGTGCACATGCCGAAGAGGTCGCCCCACATCTGTTTCTCCAGCGGCACGCTCACGGTGGCGCCGTCGGACAGCTTCTCCCAGTAGCCGCGCAGCTCCGGCTCGTCGTCGCCGCTCAGGCTCACGGAGATGTTGTTGCCGGGGCGGTGGTCGTCCGTGGGGTTGTCGGCACACATGAGGGTGAAGCCGCTCGGGGTCTCCAGCATGCCGTGCATGATCTTGTCGGCCAGAGGGGTGTCCTTCTGGCCGCCGATGGACGCGTAGGTGTTGAGGTCGACGGTGCCGCCGAAGACCTGCTGGTAGAACTCGAGCGCCTGGCGGGCGTGACCGGGGAACGTGATGTAGGGGTTGAGTCGCGAGGCCATGATTCCTCCTGGAGTGAGGGAGCCGACTCCGAGGAACGTAGCGCGGGCCACTGACAGCGGCCCGCGCACACGGCCGTACGGGGCACGCGACCGGTTACAGGGTGCGCTCCATGCGCTCCGCGACCAGCTTCACGAACCGCGCGGGGTCCTTCGCCTGGCCGCCCTCGGCGAGCACCGCCAGGGTGTGCAGCAGCTCGGCGGACTCGGCGAGGCGCGTCCGGTCGTCGTCGTTCTTGAACGCCTGGTTCATGCCCTTGACCAGCGGGTGGTCGGCGTTGAGCTCCAGGATGCGCTTGGTGCGCGGCACCTCCTGGCCCATGGCGCGGTACATCTGTTCCAGGGCCGGGGTCAGGTCCTGCGCGTCCGAGACGACGCAGGCGGGAGAGACCGTGAGGCGGGTCGACAGCCGGACCTCCTTGATGTCCTCCTCCAGCCGCTCCCGCATCCAGCCGAGCAGTCCGGCGTAGTCCTCGGCCTGCTTCTCGCGCTCCCCGTCGGCCTTCTCGTCGCCCTTGGCGTCCAGGTCGATCTCGCCCTTGGTGACGGACCGCAGCTTCCTGCCCTGGTACTCGCCGACGGCGTCGACCCACACCTCGTCGACGGGGTCGGTGAGCAGCAGCACCTCGACGCCCTTGTCCCGGAACGCCTCCATGTGCGGGGAGTTCTCGATGCTCTGCCGGGACTCGCCGGTGATGTAGTAGATGTCCTTCTGGTCGTCGCCCATCCGTTCGACGTACTGCGCCAGGGTGGTCGGCTCGTCCTCGGAGTGCGTGGTCGCGAACGAGGCGACGGCGAGGATGGCCTCGCTGTTCTCCGCGTCGGTGACCAGGCCCTCCTTGAGGACCGTGCCGAACTCCCGCCAGAACGTGGCGTAGCGCTCGCTGTCCTTGGCCATGATCTCCTTGACCGTGGACAGCACCTTCTTGGTGAGCCGGCGCTGCATCATCCGGATGTGCCGGTCCTGCTGGAGGATCTCCCGGGAGACGTTCAGGGAGAGGTCGGCCGCGTCCACGACGCCCTTGACGAAGCGCAGGTAGGGCGGGAGCAGCGCCTCGCAGTCGTCCATGATGAACACGCGCTTCACGTACAGCTGGACACCGCGCTTGAAGTCGCGGGTGAACAGGTCGTACGGGGCGTGCGACGGCAGGAACAGCAGGGCCTGGTACTCGAAGGTGCCCTCGGCCTGAAGGCGGATGGTCTCCAGCGGTTCGCGCCAGTCGTGGCTGATGTGCTTGTACAGCTCGTGGTACTCGTCGTCGGTCACCTGGTCGCGCGAGCGCGCCCACAGGGCCTTCATCGAGTTCAGCGTCTCGGCCTCGGGGGTGCCGTCGCCGTCGGCGGTCTCGGGGACCATCCGGATGGGCCAGGTGATGAAGTCCGAGTACCGCTTGACGATCTCCCGGATCTTCCACAGCGAGGTGTAGTCGTGGAGCTGGTTCTCGGGGTCGGCGGGCTTCAGGTGCAGGGTGACGGAGGTGCCCTGGGGGGCGTCCTCGACGGTCTCCAGCGTGTACGTGGCCTCGCCGCGCGACGACCAGCGGGTGCCGTGCGCCTCTCCGGCCCGCCGGGTCACCAGGGTCATCTCGTCGGCCACCATGAAGCCGGAATAGAAGCCGACGCCGAACTGGCCGATCAGTCCCTCGGCGCCCTTCTCGTCCTCGGCCTCCCGCAGTTCCTTCAGGAAGGTCGCGGTGCCGGAGTTGGCGATGGTCCCGATGAGCCGCCCGACCTCGTCGTACGACATCCCGATGCCGTTGTCCCGCACGGTGAGGGTGCGGGCCTCCTTGTCGACGTCGATGTCGATGTGCAGGTCGGACACATCGGCGTCGAGCGTGTCGTCCCGCAGCTTCTCCAGGCGCAGCTTGTCGAGCGCGTCGGAGGCGTTGGAGACGAGTTCGCGGAGGAAGACATCCTTGTTCGAGTAGACCGAGTGGATCATCAGCTGGAGCAGCTGACGGGCCTCTACCTGGAACTCAAACGTCTCGGTCGGCATGGTTCGCGACTACCTCACAGGTTCGTTCACCGGAACTGACAGCAGTCACTGTAGGACACGAGGTCAGCGCGGAGAGCGGGTCCGGGGGACCTCCCGCCGGGCGGCTCAGACGAGGTGGGCGAAGACGACGAGGTTGGCGGTGTAGTCCCTGACCTGGCGGTCGTAGTCACCCGCGCAGGTGATGAGGCGGACCTGGGCGCTGGGGGTGTCCTGGTACACACGGTCGCTCGGGAAGGTGTCCTTGTCGTAGGTCTGCGCGTCATCGACCTCGAAGACGGCCTTGCGCCCGTCGGCGCGCAGCACCTCGAAGCGGTCGCCCTTCTTCAGCTGGTACAGCTCGGCGAAGACGGCGGCAGACGTCGCCGTGTCGACGTGTCCGGCGATGATCGACGTCCCCGTCTCCCCGGGCGAGGCCCCGTTCGCGTACCAGCCGACGAGGTTGGTGTCGTGGGCGGGCGGGGGTTCGAGGCGTCCGCCGGAGCCGATGGCGAGATCGGTGAAGGGGGCGTCGACGGAGATCTTGGGGATGCGCAGGCGCACCGGGTGGGACCGGGGCAGGTGCTTGCCCCCGGGGCGCGCGTCGGGTCCGGCGGACTCGGACCGCGCGGGCGCGGAGGAGGACGCGGCGGGCGGGGCGTGCGGAGCACTGACGCTCCCGCTCCCCTCGGTCCGGCCGCCGGTGAACACCGTGAAGAGGATGGTGGCGGCGATGGCGGTCCAGAAGACGACGGCCACGCGTCGCGTCCGCCGCGAGTGCGGGGACGGGGCGTCGGGACCGGCCGGGTCGGGCTGGGGGACGGAGGGACGGCCGGCGTCCATCGGGGAACCACCTCACTGGAACGGGCAGCGGACTGACTGGGGGAAGGGCGGGGCCGCCGCGACGCGCGGGGCACGTGCGGCGGCCTCGACGGCCTGCTCGGACAAGGGGTGGCTCAGGCCACGGACCCGGCCTTCTTGCGACGCATCGCGTACATGCCGGCGCCCGCGACGCCGAGGACGGCCAGACCGGCGGTCGTCACACCCGGGGTGGCGAGGCCGCCGCCGCCGGTGTGCATGCCGCCGCGCGGCTTGTCGTGGTCACCGCCGCCGCCCCACGACTCCTCGTGGTCGCCGCCCCAGGAGTCGTTCCCGTGGTCATCGCCGCCCCACGAGTCGCCCTTCTCCTCGGACTTCCAGTCCTTGCCGTGGTCTTCCTTGTTCCGGTAGGTGTCCGGGTCGTGCTTGGGGTTGTCGCCACCCCAGTCGCCGCCGTTCATGACGGAGCTGAGCGCTCCGCCACCGGTGTGGACCCCGCCGCGCGGCCCGTCGTGCTTGCCCTCCTCGTCGTGCTCCTTGCTGTAGGACTGGTCGTGGTCGTCGGACTTCCCGTGCTCGGACTTCCCGTGGTCGGACTTCCCGTGATCCTCGGACTTGTGCTCCTTGCTGTGGGACGTGTCGTCGTTGTTGTCCCAGTCACCGGTGGTGACGGCGTGAGCGGCGGGTGCGATCGCCAGCGCGGCCGTGGCCGTCGCGGTGGCGAGCAGCATGCGAACAGGGCGCATAGGTGGTTCCTCCCGTCACGGCCTGGGCGGCTGACGCTTCATCACCACTGGAGCCAGGCCTTGACGTGATCCACCGTCAGCCATGTCCACCGGGGGCACCATTCGAAGCGATCACATGGGTTAAGCGCACACCCTGACGGGCGTACGACCGGCCGTCCCGCACCCCTGTGACCAGCGACATCCCACTCTGGGTGTTTGGATCACCCGGAAGTGGTGAGACGCGGGGGATGCCGAAGCACAGCGCCCCTCCCGTCCTGCCTCCGAGAGGCTTCTCCCCCCGGCCGGGGTCCGTGCGCGCCGTCCGGGAGGCGGTGTGGTGAGCCAGGCGACCCAGACCGCTCCCGACTGGGCCGCACCGGCGCGACCTGCGGTTTCCCGGGAGCGGGACGCGTTCTTCGACAATGCCAAGTACGCGGCGATCGTGCTGGTGGCGGTGGGACACGCGTGGGAGCCGCTGCGGGACGGCAGCCGGACCGTCAGCGCGCTCTACATGCTCGTGTACGCGTTTCACATGCCGGCCTTCATCATCATCTCGGGCTATTTCTCGCGGAGCTTTGAAGCCCGTCCCGAACAGCTGAAGCGGCTGGTCACGGGGCTGCTCGTGCCGTACGTGGTCTTCGAGACGGCCTATACCTTCTTCACCCGGTGGACGGACGGGGAGCCCGATCGGCCGATCAGCCTCCTGGACCCCCTGTATCTGACGTGGTTCCTGGCGGCGCTGTTCGTGTGGCGGCTCACGGCGCCGTTGTGGCGGCGGCTGCGGTACGCCGTTCCGGTGGCGCTCGGCGTGGCGATGCTGGCCACACTGTCGCCGTCCATCGGCGACGATCTCGATCTGCAGCGCGTCCTGCAGTTCCTGCCGTACTTCGTGGTGGGCCTGCTGCTGCGGCCGGAGCACTTCCGGTGGGTGCGGCGGCGTGCGGTGCGGATCGCCGCGGTGCCGGTGTTCGCGGTCGGGCTGTCGGTGGCGTACTGGGCGCAGCCGCGGATGACCGGCGGCTGGTTCTACCACCGGGACAGCGCCGAGGAGCTGGGCGCGCCGGCGTGGGCCGGGCTGGTGATGACGCCGGTGATGTTCGTCTGCTCGCTGGTGCTGGTGGCCGCCTTCCTGGCCTGGGTGCCGGGGCGGCGGACGTGGTGCACGGTGCTGGGCACGGGCACCCTGTTCGGCTATCTGCTGCACGGGTTCGTCGCGCAGGCGGCGGGGCACTTCGGCTGGTACGACCCGGCGTGGGTCCAGGGGCCGCTGGGGGCGCTGGTCGTCACCGCCGTCGCGGCGACCGTGGTGACGCTGCTGTGCACCCCGCCCGTGCGGCGCGCCCTGCGCTGCGTGGTGGAGCCGCGGATGGCGTGGCTGTTCCGGCGGGACGCCGCGGAGCGGGACGGGCAGCGGGCCGCGCCCGCACGCGGCTGAGCCGTGCGGGCGTCAGGGCTCGCGCACCAGGGACGCGACGTGGGCGGTGACCGTGTCGAGGATGCCGGTCCAGGCGGCGTCGTCGCCGAGCACCAGGTAGTTGAGGGTCAGGCCGTCCGTCATGGCCGCCAGGTAGCGGGCGAGGACCGGGACGGGGACCCGCAGGCGCAGGCCCATCGTGTCGTGCAGCTGGTCGATCAGCTCCGTGTAGGTGGCGGCGTACAGCTCGTACTGGTGCCGGGCCAGGTGCTCGAAGCCGGGCTGGCGCAGGGCGTACTGGGTCAGTTCGTAGGTGAGCATGTGCTCGTCCGGGTGGGCGCGGACGTGGTCCCAGTACGCCTGGAAGCCCGCGCGGACGGTTCCCTCGAGGGTCGCGCGGGGGCGCAGGGCCTCCTTCACCAGCCGCACGTAGTGGCCGGTGATGGTGGTGATGACGGACTCGATCAGCTCCTGCTTGGAGTCGAAGCAGTAGTGGAAGACGCTCAGCGAGACACCCGCCTCGGCGGCGATGGACCGGGTCGTCGTCCGGGGGACGCCGTCCCGGGCCATCGCTCTGATCGCCGCCTCGGTGAGCTGTCGCCGCCGCTCCGCGGACGGCAGTCGTGCCATGAGGACCCTCTCGTGGGTGTCAGCCGCTGTGGACGCCCACCTCGTACAGGGAGTAGCCCCAGTCGGTGCCCCGGTCCAGGCCCTGGACGCGGACGTAGCGCGCCGGGGTGCCGGCGAATCTCGCGGTGTCGAGGCCGCCGTCGCCGGACGTCGTGGACCAGGCGGTGCGCCAGGTGGTGCCGTCGGTGGACAGGTCGATGCGGTACGCCCTGCCGTACGCCCGCTCCCAGTCGAGGGTGACCCGTCCGACCAGCTGGGTGGAGCCGAGGTCGACGGTGAGCCACTGGTCGTCGCTCCAGTCGCTGGCCCAGCGGGTGCTCCCGTCGCCGTCGACGGCCCGGCCCGGCTGGTAGCTGGTGAACAGGCTCCACTCCGAGGAGCTGGCCGTCGTCCTCGCCCCGCGCGCGAGGTTGGTGCCGGCCGCGTGCCGCTCGGAGGCGGCCCAGGTGCCGAGGTAGGACTCGGCGCCCCGGAACAGGTCGTCCACGGTGTCCTGGCCGCCGACGCGCCGGATGTCCTCGATCCAGTCCGGGACGAGGCCGTAGTGGGAGGCGCCGTCGGTGTTGATGTCCCAGGTGCGCTCGCCGGTCCTCTGGCGCTCGATGACGGAGCCGCCGTCGACGCTGCGGAAGGGGTAGGTCACCTTGTTCGGGGCGTCCGCGCCGCGCGGGGCGGGCCAGCCGCCGACGCCGTTCATGTCGGTGCCGTAGCCGTAGCCGACGCCGTACTTGTCGCGCAGCGCCTCGGTGCGCTTCGCCTCGGCGACGAAGTGCTCCGAGCCGTTCATGTACTGGGCGGTGAAGCCGCCGAGGCCGTAGACGCGCTCGGTCCACTCATGGTCCATCCAGCTGTGCGAGGACAGGACGCCGGGGTAGGACGCGGACTCGAAGATGTCGAGGACGCGGCCGACGGACTTGACGCTCATGTGGTCGACCTCGAGCATCATCTTGCGTTTCATCATGCCCCGGACGGCGTATTCGCCGAGCGAGGTGAGCCCGCGGACGTTGCACTGCGCGTCCGCGCTGTACGAGGGGACGTCGGTGCCCGCCGGGAGCTTCTTCTCGGCCTCGGCCGCCGTCGCGTCGCCGATCGGGTTGTCGTGCTGCGGGCCGGTGCACTTCTCGGTCTTCCAGAAGGTGCCGGTGGACAGGAACTGGCCGACGTTGATGGCGGTGCCGAGGGTGCCCGAGTCGAAGCGGACGCCGCACAAGGCGTTGTCGAACTTGTGGCACAGGAACATGCTGCGCACGCCCAGCGCGTGGAGTTCGTCGAGGCCCTTGTCGATGTCCTCCTCGTCGCACTGCGCGATGTCGAGGATCTGCTTGCAGCCGAACGGCTCGGACGTCTCGACGCCGAGGACGACCGCGAGTTTGCCCTGCTGGATGACCTGGCGGGCCTGCGCGCTGTCGGTGACGATCCGGAACCAGCCCTTTCCGGGGCCGCCGTACATCCGGTCGATGTACGCCTGGAGGTCGTACGTCAGCTTGGCCTGGAGCCGGATGGACGTCATCTCGTCGCAGGAGCGGTCCTTGAAGAAGTACACGGAGCAGATCACGCCGTTGGTGACGAGGTCGTTGACGAGGACGCGCTGGCCGCCGCGCCAGGCCCGCTCGATCCAGGCGTAGTAGTTCTGCTGGTGGGTCAGCGAGTCGTGGGCCGGCCAGTCCTTGAAGGTGGGCCAGCCGACGGGGTCGTGCCGGCCGTCACCGCCCTTGGTGATGAAGTCGAAGACGGCGAGCGAGCCGTCGGGGTAGTGCTCGGGGCAGTCCTTGAGGGCGTCCGCGACGCCCTTGTCGGAGAAGGGCCTGCCGCAGATCAGGCGCCCGCCGAAGGCCTCGTTGGCGAAGATGTGGTCGTGGGCGTCGACGAAGCCGCGCACGTCGCCGCTCGCGTCGGTGCCGGTGAACGGCTCGCCGGTCACCCCGATGCCGGAGTCCGGTGCGGGCCGGGCCGTGGGGTTCCACCAGTCGGTGCCGGCCGCGGCGCTCGGGACGGGTCCGAGCGCGAGGGACAGCACGAGCAGGAGGAGCGACACGACGGTGACGTTCTTGCGTCTGCGGTACGGGCGTCCGGCACTGGTCACGGCCCACGTCCCTCGGTCGGCGACGGTACGAGGCCGCATTGTCATGACCTCGTTCAATGTGCGACGAGGATCGCGAGTACCGCCGAACGAGTCAAGAGTCCGGGACGGATGACCTACTGCAGTCACCGACGGGACTCCCCCGAATACGTCCGCGGCTCGAACTCCCCAGTGCTGTACGGCCGTTCCTGCATTACCGTGGTTCCGTCGACGGACGTGACGTAGTCATGTCAAAGGCGGGAGGATGGCCGTGCGCGGTTCCTTGGTGAGGGCGGCGTTCGCCGCGGTGCTCCTGATGGCTCCGGTCACGGTCGTGCCCGAGGCCAGGGCGGCGGCGGAGCCCTCCGCCGAGGCGGCCGTCTCCCCCGCGCCCGCGGTGGAGGACTGGACACCGCCGCTGAGCACCCGGGGCCGCTGGATCGTCGATGCGGACGGCGACCGGTTCAGGCTGCGCTCCGGCAACTGGCACGGGGCGAGCGGCACATGGAACGGCTCGGGCGACGTGGAGGACGACGCCAACCACCACGCCGGCGAGAACTCCGGCCGGATCCCGCTCGGTCTCGACCGCGCCCCGATGGCCGAGATCATCGCCGGTTTCCAGGAGATCGGCATCAACAGCGTACGGCTGCCCTTCTCCAACGAGATGGTCCACGACACCCGCCCCGTGACGGACGACGCCGTCGCCGCCAACCCCGGTCTGCGCGGGAGGACCCCGCTCCAGGTGTACGACGCGGTGGTGCGCGCCCTCACCGACGCCCGGCTCGCGGTGATCCTGAACAACCACACCAACACCACCCGGTGGTGCTGCGGGGTCGACGGCAACGAACGCTGGAACGCGAGCCGTTCGACCGCCGACTGGGAGGCGGACTGGCTGTTCATGGCCCGCCGGTACCGGGACAACCCCCGCGTGGTCGGCGCCGACCTCTACAACGAGGTGCGCCGCTCGGTGTGGGACGACCCCAACTGGGGTCTCGGCGACGACCACGACTGGTTCGCCGCGTCCCAGCGGGTCGGCGACCGCATCCTCCTGGAGGCGAACCCGGACCTGCTGATCGTGGTCGAGGGCATCAACTGGACCGGCATCCCCGTCGACGGTCTCCCGCACGAGCGCCCCACCCTGGAACCCGCCCGGAACCTCTCGCACACGCTCGTCGACTCCGGCAAGCTCGTGTACGCGGCCCACTTCTACGACTACACGGGCCCCCGGCACAGCGGCGCCACCGGCATCGGCGAGACCAGCGACCCCCGCTACCGCGACCTGAGCCCCGGCGATCTCGTCGCCGTGCTGAACCGGCAGGCCTTCTTCGTCTCCGCCGAGCAGGATCAGCATTTCACCGCCCCCCTCTGGATCAGCGAGTTCGGCGTCGGGGGCCGCGCGGAGACGGCCGCGAAACCGCGCGCCTGGTTCGAGAACCTCGTGGACCAGCTCATCCGCGCCGACGCCGACTTCGCCTTCTGGCCGCTCGTCGGCTGGCACGAGAACCGCGGCGGCAACGGCTGGGCCCTGCTGCACTGGGACGCGGCCGGGCACCGGATGGGGGTGTACGACGGTGACGACTGGCGCGCCCCGGCGTGGCGGCGGCTCGTCGAGGCGACCGGCCGCACCGGGCCGGTGCCCCCGGCCGCCGAGTGGTCGCAACTCAGCCCCGATCACGGCGACTTCGTGCAGTCCCGGCGGATGCGCGCGCTGCCCGACTTCGACCCGGGTGCCCGCAAGGCCGTCTGCCCCGACGGGCAGCGGCTGCTGGGCCTCGCCCACACCGGGAACCGCGGCCTGTGCTCGGACGTGTCCACGGGCGCCCTGGGCGGTCCGGCCCTCGGGCACGAGGTGGTCCGCGACGAACGACACGTCCGGCCCGGCGGCGACTGGGCGTCCGGGTACACCAAACTCCAGTGCGCCGAGGGGCAGTTCCTCGCCGGGTACAGCGTGCGCGGGGCGGCGGTCTCGGCCGCCCTGTGCGCGACCGCCCCGGCCGGCACGCTCGGCACCGGCGGCCGTACGGTCTGGTTCGACCGGGCGGACGCGCGCGGGGCGGCGCCCAAGGGCGGCGACTTCGCGTACGGTCGCTACAAGGGGCAGTGCGCCGACGGCGAGTACGCGGCCGGGATCGCGTACACCGGCCGGATCGGCTCGGCGCGGACCCCGGACGCGCTGTACTGCCGTCCGCTGGCTAGAGGTTGATCATGTGCCCGGACAGGCCGTGGACCGCCTCCTGCAGTGCCTCGCCGAGGGTCGGGTGGGCGTGGACGTTGCGGGCGATCTCGTGGACGGTGAGGTCCCACTTCTGGGCCAGGGTCAGTTCGGGCAGCAGCTCGGTGACGTCCGGGCCGATGAGGTGCCCGCCGAGGAGTTCCCCGTACTTCGCGTCGCTGATCAGCTTGACGAAGCCGGTGGCGTCGCCGAGGCCGTGCGCCTTGGCGTTCGCCGTGAACGGGAACTTCGCCACCTTCACGTCGAAGCCCCGCTCGCGGGCCTGCGCCTCGGTCAGGCCGAAGCTGGCGATCTGCGGCTGGCAGTAGGTGGCGCGCGGGATCATCGTGTAGTCGAGCTCCATCGTCTCGGCGTCCGCGATGGTCTCGGCGGCGATGACCCCCATCGCCTCGGCGGCGTGCGCGAGCATCAGCTTCGCCGTCACGTCCCCGATGGCGAAGAGGTGCGGGACGGACGTACGGCAGCGGCCGTCGACGTCGATGGCGCCGCGCTCGGTGACGCGTACGCCGGTGTTCTCCAGACCGTAGCCGGAGACGTTGGGGGCGAAGCCGATCGCCTGGAGCACCTTGTCGGCCTCCAGCACCCGCTGGGCGCCGTCCTTACCGGTGACGGTCACCCGCACCTGGTCACCGGAGTCGTCGACGGCGTCGACGCGGGTGGAGGTGAGCACGTCGATGCCCAGCCGGCGGTACTGCTTGGCGAGTTCGGCGGAGACCTCGGCGTCCTCCAGCGGGGTCATCCGGTCCAGGAACTCGACGATGGTGACCTTCACGCCGTAGTTGTGCAGCACATAGGCGAACTCGACACCGATCGCGCCGGCGCCGGCGATGACGATCGAGCGGGGCAGCTCGTCGGTGAGGATCTGCTCCTCGTAGGTGACCACGCGGTCGCTGAGCCGGGTGCCGGGCAGCAGCCTGGTCGTCGCCCCGGTGGCGATGATGCAGTGCTCGAAGCCGATGGTGCGGGTGGCGCCGTCCGAGCCGGCCACCTGGAGGGTGTGCGGGTCGAGGAACGTGCCGCGGCCGTCGATCTCCGTGATCTTGTTCTTCTTCATCAGGTAGTGGACGCCCTTGACCCGGCCGTCGGCCACCTTGCGGCTGCGCCGGAACGCCTCGCCGTAGTCGAAGCTGATCTCCCCGTCGCTCCTGATGCCGAAGGTCTTCGCCTCGCGGGTGACGATGTGCGCCAGTTCGGCGTTGCGCAGCAGCGCCTTGGTGGGGATGCAGCCCACGTTGAGGCAGACACCGCCCCAGTACTTCTCCTCCACGACCGCGACGCGCTTGCCCAGCTGCGCGGCGCGGATCGCGGCGACGTAGCCGCCGGGCCCGGCTCCGAGGACCACGACGTCGAAGCGATCGTCCTGCTCGACCATGGGGAGTTCCCTCCTGAGTGCCACCAACTGCTCCTGCCGGTGCCGGGCGCGCCGGGACGGCGGCCGGCTCCTTCCAGCATGACCTCAGGCGCGCTGTTTCGCGGTGTCACCGTCACGTGACGGTGATCTCAGGCGGGGTGCGGAGGTCAGCCGAGGCAGAGCAGGTCGAGCACGCAGAGCTGGGCGGGCGAGGTGCCCTGCGGGGCCTGGGGGTCGTTCGGCGCCGGGGTGGCGCCGGTGCCCGTCTCGTCCGTGGGGGCCGGGTCGGGCGTCTGCTGCTGCCCGCCGGGCGAGGTGCCGCCGCCGGTGACGGGTTGTGTGGTGGCGGGCGCGGAGGACGGCTGGGTGCGGGACGTCCGCGAGCTGTCCGAGTCCGGGGTGGAGGCGGCGTCCGGGCGGGTGAGCCGCCGGCTGGTGTGCGAGGAGGACACGGGTTCCCGCGCCACGTCGGTGGCCGTGGGCCGTGCGGTCGGGGTGCTGTCACGCGGGGCCTCGGAACCGTCGGGGACGGTCGCCGCCGGGCTGGTGGGCTCGATGTGCCGCTGCCCGGACAGGTCGGTGTGCGGCTGTTCGGGTGCGGTGGCCGCCTGGGCCCGGTCGCCGGACTGGCGGTCCAGGGAGGTCAGGGTGAGTCCGCCGCCGACGAGGGCCACGGCGGTGGCGACCACGGCCCGGCGCTGGTTCTTCTTCCAGCGGGCCCGCTGGCGCCGCCGGGCGGCCCGGCCCTGGGACCCGGCGGTCACGGCCTCGGCGCCCTCGACGTCCTCGGCGATGTCCGGGGCGTCCTCGGCCGGGCCGGCGGCGCGCGTCGTCCCGTCGTGGAAGGAGGCGTCGAACCAGGGCCCGGTGTCCGCCTGCCTCGCGGACGGATGCCCGGGGGACGGGTGTCCGGCGGACGGATGCCTGCCGGACGCGGCCGGGCCCGGTGTGGCCGGCTGGGCGGGACCCGCCACGGAGGGAGCGATGTCCGGGGCGTAGGCGCCGCACCCGGGGCACACGAGAGCCCCGTTGAGGTGCCGGCGGCACGAGGAGCAGTAGTCCATCGGTGGTCTTCCTGGGTTGCCTGCGCCATCGGGCTCAGCCGCGGCCTGGTCGTGTTCGCGCCGGGGGCCGAACGGCCAGAACGCTAACGAGACCATGGACGGGCCGTGTGCAGCCCGAGTGATACTCCTGCGCAGATCCGGCGGGAAGTGTGCGGGCGCCGGTGCCCGCGGTGGGCCCGGTCAGTCCACCGGCCAGGTGTGCGCGGCCGCGTTGAGATGCATGTAGTCCATGTACGCCATGGTCATCCGGCGCAGGGCCTCCCGCCGGTCGGTGGACGTGCCCTTCTCGAACAGGTGCACCATCTCGGCCTGCCAGAGAGCGCCGTTGCGCCCGGTGACACAGCGCTGCTCGATGATGCCGAGCAGCGGCTCCCGCCACGCGGTGTCCATGCCGGCCAGCTCCAGGCCCCGGTGGGCCAGCGGCAGCAGCCTCCTCAGCACCAGTTCGGTGACGGGGACCTCGCCCACGCCCGGCCAGAACAGGCGGGCGTCGATGCCGTCGCGGGCGGCCGTGTGCAGGTTCTCCTCGGCCGCCGCGAACGACATCCGCGACCAGACGGGCCGGTCCTCGTCGACCAGGGCGCGGGTGAGGCCGTAGTAGAAGGCGCCGTTGGCGATGGTGTCGGACACGGTCGGTCCGGCGGGCAGGACGCGGTTCTCGATGCGCAGGTGCGGTCCGCTGTCGGTGACGGCGTAGACGGGCCGGTTCCAGCGGTAGATGGTGCCGTTGTGCAGGGTCAGCTCGCCCAGTTCGGGGGCCTGGCCGAGTTCGTGCAGCGCGCGCGGGTCCTCGTCGTCGCACAGCGGCAGCAGGGCCGGGAAGTAGCGCACGTTCTCCTCGAACAGGTCGAAGACGCTGGTGATCCAGCGCTCGCCGAACCACACCCGCGGCCGGACGCCCTGGGCCTTGATCTCCACCGGGCGGGTGTCCGTGGCCTGCTCGAACAACGGGATCCGGGTCTCGCGCCACAGTTCCCGGCCGAAGAGGTACGGGGAGTTCGCGGCCAGGGCGATCTGCACACCGGCGATCGCCTGGGCGGCGTTCCAGTAGGCGGCGAAGTCCTTCGGCGCGACCTGGAGGTGGAACTGGGTGCTGGTGCAGGCGGCCTCGGGGGTGATCGTGTCCGCGTACGTGGACAGGCGCTCCTCGCCGTCCACGGCGATGCGCAGGTCCTCGCCGCGCGCCGCGAAGATCTGCTCGTTGAGCAGCCGGTAGCGCGGGTCGCCGGACAGCGCCGCCTCGCCGACGTCGTCCTCGCCGAGGGTGGGCAGGATGCCGATCATGATGAGATGGGCGCCGAGCGCCGAGGCGCGGTCCTCGGCGTGGTTGAGGGCGTCGCGGATCGCCTGCTCCCAGGCTCCGGGGCCGCCGGTGGTCAGTTCCCGGGGCGGGATGTTGATCTCCAGGTTGAAGCGCCCGAGCTCGCTGTCCCAGGCCGGGTCGGCGATGGCCTGGAGCACCTCGGTGTTCCGCATGGCAGGCAGCCCGTCGTCGTCGACGAGGTTGAGTTCGATCTCGAGCCCGACCCGCGGGCGCTCGCTCTCGAACGTCGACTCGCGCAGCATCTGCGCCAGCACGTCGAGACAGGTGTGCATCTTCTCCCGGTAGCGGCGGCGGTCCTCCCGCGTGAACACCAGGGCCGGCACATCGCGTCCCATGGGGCCCTCCCGAGTTCCCTCGGCGGTCACCTTTCCGGTCCCAGAGTCCCACCTCGGACGCCACCCGGACAGCCGGGGCGTGAGAGGCGTACGGCAGAACGCTTGAGTGGGTCTTCTGCCGGACCGCAACGGACCAGGGGGCCCGGCGACTCGGTGGCCGGGCGTCGACGCGCCGGGTGAGCCGTGGGCATGCTGACGCCTCCTGTGGGACCTGTCCCCGGCCACCTCACCGCCGTCTCCTGAGGGCGAACCCACAGGTCGGAGGGGATTGCCTCCTGCCGGGGACCCGCCTAGCCTGCATTTGTGCCGCAAATAAACAAATCACGGTCGCACAGCGTCGTGCGCCGCCCCCTCAGCCCGCTCGGCCGTCTCCGCGTCGCCATCACCGTCTTCTTCGCCCTCGACGGCTTCCTCTTCGCCGGCTGGGTGGTCCGTATCCCCGCCATCAAGCAGCAGACCGGCGCCTCCGCCAGCGCGCTCGGCCTCGCCCTCCTCGGCGTCTCGGCCGGGGCCGTGGTCACCATGGTGTTCACCGGGCGCCTGTGCCGCCGCTACGGCAGCCACCAGGTCACCGTCGTCTGCGCCGTCCTGCTCAGCCTCAGCGTCGCCCTGCCCCCGCTGGCCCACTCGGCCCTCACCCTCGGCCTCGTCCTCCTGCTGTTCGGCGCCGCGTACGGCGGCATCAACGTGGCCTTCAACAGCGCCGCCGTCGACCTGGTGACCGCGCTGCGCCGGCCGGTCATGCCCAGTTTCCACGCGGCGTTCAGCCTCGGCGGCATGGCCGGTGCCCTGCTCGGCGGGCTGGTCGCCGGGGCCCTCTCCCCCACGCGGCACCTGGCGGGCCTCACCCTCGTCGGGCTGGCGGTGACCGCCGTGGCGGGACGCACCCTGCTGCGGCACGACCCGCCGGCCGGCGCGGCACCGGACCGGCCGAGCGCCGCGCCCGGCCGCCGGGACCCCCGCACCCGCCGGCTGGTGATCGTCTTCGGGCTGATCGCCGGCTGCACGGCCTACGGCGAAGGGGCCATGGCGGACTGGGGCGCGCTGCACCTGGAGGAGGACCTGGGGGCCGCGCCGGGTGTCGCCGCGCTCGGCTACTCCTGTTTCGCGCTGTCCATGACGGTCGGCCGGCTCACCGGTACGACCCTGCTCGAACGCCTCGGGCACGGCCGGACCGTCGTCGCCGGCGGCGCCACCGCGGCGGCCGGGATGCTGCTCGGCTCCCTCGCCCCGTCCCTGTGGGCGGCCCTCCTGGGCTTCGCGGTCACCGGGCTCGGCCTGGCCAACCTGTTCCCGGTGGCCGTCGAACGCGCCGGTACGGTCGCCGGGCCGGGCGGTGTGGCCCTGGCCTCCACGTTCGGCTACAGCGGCATGCTCCTGGGGCCCCCGGCGATCGGGTTCATGGCGGACTGGTTCTCCCTGCCCGTGGCCCTCACCAGCGTCGCCCTGCTGGCGGCGGTCGCCACGCTCATCGGGGCCGGGACGCGGCGTGCGGTGCCGGACCGGCCGGGCACGGTGTGAGCCGCCCGGCCCGCTTGTTCCGGCTCGCACGCGGTGTGAGACTCGCCCCATGAGTGACCACGGGGGACGGCGCGGGCAGGCGGAGCGGGACGCGATCACGATCGAGATCGGCTACGCGCTGTGCAGCGCGGCGTTCGCGGCGGCCGTGGTGTGCGGCGCGGTCGTGGGACCGGTGTTCGTGTTCGACGTGCCGCCCGGTGTGCGCCGCGCCGTCCTGGCCGTGGGCTCCGCCGTGGCCGCTGTGCTGTTCGTGGTCCGGGTCGTGAGCGTGCTGACGCGGTTCCGGCCGGGCGCTCAGCCCAGCCAGCCCGGCCGTACCAGGCCGGACTCGTAGGCCAGCACCACCAGTTGGGCCCGGTCGCGGGCGCCCAGCTTCACCATCGTGCGGCTGACGTGGGTCTTCGCGGTGAGCGGGCTGACCACCAGGCGGCGGGCGATCTCCTCGTTGGACAGGCCGATGCCGACCAGCGTCATCACCTCGCGTTCCCGTTCAGTCAGCCGGGCCAAAGCGTCGGCGGCCGCGGGTTCCTTGGAGCGGGCGGCGAACTCGGCGATCAGCCGCCGGGTCACGCCCGGCGACAGCAGCGCGTCCCCGTCGACCACCGCCCGGACGGCGCGCAGCAGTTCGTCCGGCTCGGTGTCCTTCACCAGGAACCCCGAGGCGCCCGAGCGGATCGCCTCGAAGACGTACTCGTCGAGCTCGAAGGTGGTGAGCATGACCACCTTCACGTCCTCCAGCGCGCCGTCCCCGGTGATCCGGCGGGTCGCGGCGAGCCCGTCGAGCACGGGCATCCGGATGTCCATGAGCACCACGTCCGGCCGCAGTTCGCGCACCGCGCGCACCGCCGCCTCGCCGTCCGCGGCCTCCCCCGCCACCTCGATGTCGGGCTGCGCGTCGAGCAGGGCCCGGAAACCGGCCCGCACGAGCGACTGGTCGTCGGCGAGCAGTACGCGGATCACCGGTCCTCCTCCTGAGGGGTCGCGTTCTTCGCGCGCTTCGGCGTCGTGAGCGGCAGGACGGCCAGGACCCGGAATCCGCCGTCGCCGCGCGGGCCCGCCTCGATGGTGCCACCGAGCGCGGCGGCACGCTCCCGCATTCCGGCCAGCCCGTTGCCGCTGCCGCCCGCGTCGGCGCCGGTCGCGGGTCCGTCGTCGTCGACGCACAGGCTGAGCGTCGCCCCGTCCGCCTGCTGGAATCGCACGCGCGCGTGCCGCGATCCCGAGTGGCGTACGACGTTGGTGAGGGCCTCCTGGACGATCCGGAACGCCGCGAGGTCCGTGCCCGGCGGAAGCGGTGGCGGCTGGCCCTCGACCTCGACGGTGAGTCCGGCGCCGGCCGCCTGGGCCACGAGTTCGGGCAGCCGGGCGAGGCCGGGGGCGGGGGCCCGGGGGGCGGCGCCGGGGGCGCGGAGGGTGTCGAGGACCTGGCGGACCTCGCCGAGCGCCTCCTTGCTCTGCGCCTTGATGGTGGTGAGCGCGGTGCGCGCCTGCTCGGGGTCGGTGTCCAGGAGGGCGAGGCCGACCCCCGCCTGGACGTTGATCACCGAGATGCTGTGGGCGAGGACGTCGTGCAGTTCGCGGGCGATCCGCAGCCGTTCCTCGTCGGCGCGCCGCCGCGCCGCCTGGGCCCGTTCGGCCCGTTCCCTCGCCCACTGTTCCCGGCGGGCCCGCGCCAGCTCCGACACCGCCACGACGGCGGCGACCCAGGCGGCGACGACCGCCTCCTGCCCCCAGGGGGCGGGCCCGTCCCCGGCGGGCGGCAGCAAGCGGTACAGCCAGTGGCCGACGAGGACATGCCCCGCCCACAGGGCCCCGACGGCCGTCCACGCGGACCGCCGGTGCCCGGTCACGACGGCGTTGAAGCAGGCCACGGCGACCGTCAGGAAGACCGGGCCGTAGGGGTAGCCGGCGGCCAGGTAGAGCAGGGCGGCCGCCGAGGTGCCGAAGACGACCGGCACCGGGTACCGCCCGCGCCACAGCAGCAGGGCCGACGCCGCGAACAGCAGCGCCCGCGCGAAGGGGTCGAGGTCCTGACGCCCGTCGTGCTGCCCGCGGGCCGCGAACGAGGACCCGGCCAGCACCATGACGGTGACCAGCACGGTGGAGCGCCAGGGCCACCGGGGAGCGCGCTCCCCGTCGTCGTCCCGGCGGTTCCACCACGGCGGCACGTGCCGCCACCACGCCGGTGGACCGCCGGGCCGGTGCGCCTGCTGCTCGTCCATGACGGCCACGCTAGACGCGACGGCCACGGGGTGGCGTCACCCGCGTGTGGTGATCACGCGTACTCCCCATGAAGTACGCCCCTGCTCGCCGCTCAGCGCACCCCGACCTCGTGGGCGATGCGGATCGCCGCGCGCCGGAAGAACGGCGGCCGGTCCTCCACGACCCGGTTGAACTGGCCGAAGAGCTCGAAGCCGACCAGCCCGAACAGCTCGGCCCAGGCGGCGATGAGGGCCACGACCGTCGCCGGGGGCAGGTCGGGCGCGAGGTCGGCCGCCATGCGCCCGGCCTCGGCGGTCAGGTCGTCCGGCAGCTCGGGCGCGTCGGCGAGGACGCCCTGCTCGTGGGCGTCGCGCACGATGCCGATGAACAGCAGCCCCACGCGTGAGGCGGCCGGGACCGTGGTCATGGGAGCGGTGTAGCCGGGCACCGGCGACCCGTAGATCAGCGCGTATTCGTGCGGGTGCTCCAGCGCCCAGGTGCGGACGGCCTCCGCGACCGCCGTCCAGCGCTCCAGCGGCGCGGCGCCGGCGACCCGCTCGTTCGCCGCCTCGGCGGACGCGCCGAGGGAGTCGTACGCGTCGATGATGAGGGCGGTCAGCAGGTCGTCCCGGCTCGGGAAGTACCGGTAGAGCGCGGAGGAGACCATGCCGAGGGAACGGGCGACGGCGCGCAGCGAGAGCCGGGACGCGCCCTCCCGCGCGAGCTGTCTGCGCGCCTCCTCCTTGATGGCGGCGGTCACTTCCATCCTCGCGCGGGCCCGTGCGCCCTGTGGGGTGCTGCTCATACCGCGCAGTCTTCCATGAAATCAGAGCGGTGCACACATTGGAGAGCACTGCTCTTGCTCTGGATCACTGTTCTCGTGCAGACTGTTCTCGAGCGAGAGCAGTGCTCTCGAAGTCCGGTCTCCGGGCCGTCCGGCCCGTCATCCAAAGGGGTCACCATGTCGTCGCCGTACTACCTCAAGGGCAGCCCGCTCAACGTCCGGTTCAACAACGTCGTCGGCTGGCTCGCCCGCCACGGCCTGAGCATCGCGGGCACGGCGGAGCTGTCCGTGCGCGGCCGCACGAGCGGGAAGATGCAGCGCGTCCCGGTCAACCCGCACGTCCTCGACGGTGTGCAGTACCTCGTCTCGGCCCGCGGGCACTCCCAGTGGGTGCGCAACATGCGTGTCGCCGGCGGCGGTGAGCTGCGGGTGGGCCGCAAGGTGCGCACGTTCACCGCGGTGGAGCTGCCCGACGAGGAGAAGCTCCCGATCCTGCGCACCTACCTGGAGAAGTGGGGCTGGGAGGTCAACCAGTACTTCCAGGGTGTGACCGCGAAGTCCACCGACGAGGAGATCGCCGCCTGCGCCCCGGACCACCCCGTCTTCCGGATCACGGTCGACGGGTGAGGTCCCTGGAGGCGCTCGTCAGGAGGCCGGCTGCTCGCCCGCGGACGCCTGCCGGCGGTCCAGCGCGCTCAGGGCGCGGTGCGCCATCGGGTGGGTGCGGACGATCTCGGCGAGGGTCGTCGAGCCGCGGGTGATGTCCGTGAACGCCTTCCAGGCCGGCCGGAACCCGGTCAGCACCGCGTGGAAGATGCCGGGCCGGCGCTCGAACACCGTCAGCAGCCGCTTGCCGACGCTCATCTCCACGCCGAGGCCCGCCTTGACGGCGAACGCGTAGTTCAGCGCCTGGCGCCGGGTGTCGACCGCGTCGTGCGCCTCGGCGACGCGCACCGCCCACTCCCCCGCGAGCCGGCCCGACCGCAGCGCGAAGGAGATGCCCTCGCGGGTCCACGGCTCCAGCAGACCCGCCGCGTCACCGCACACCAGCACCCGTCCGCGCGAGAGCGGCGAGTCCTCCGCGCGGCAGCGCGTCAGATGGCCCGAGGAGATGCTCGGTTCGAACCCGGCGAGCCCGAGCCGCCCGATGAACTCCTCCAAGTACCGCTTGGTCGCGGCGCCTTCGCCGCGCGCGGAGATCACGCCGACCGTCAGGGTGTCGCCCTTGGGGAACACCCAGCCGTAACTGCCGGGCATCGGGCCCCAGTCGATGAGCACCCGGCCCTTCCAGTCCTCGGCGACCGTCTCCGGCACCGGGATCTCCGCCTCCAGGCCGAGGTCGACCTGGTCGACCTTCACCCCGACATGCGCCCCTATGCGGCTGGCGCTGCCGTCCGCGCCCACCACGGCCCGGGCGAGGACGGTCTCCCCGCCCTGCAGGACGAGGGCGACGCTGCGCCGGTCCGGCACGGCCGAGCCGTGCTGCTCGACGCGCTGCACGGTGACGCCGGTGCGCAGCTCGGCGCCGGCCTTCTGCGCGTGCTCGACGAGCCGCTGGTCGAACTCGGGCCTGTTGATGAGCCCGAACAGCGTCTGCCGGGAGCGGCGGGTGCGCGCGAAGCGGCCGTTGTGGGAGAAGGTCACCGCGTGCACCCGGTCCCGCAGCGGGAGCTCGAAGCCGGGTGGGAGGGAGTCCCGCGAGGGGCCGATGATGCCGCCGCCGCACGTCTTGTACCGGGGCAGTTCGGCCTTCTCCAGCAGCAGCACGCGCCTCCCGGCGACCGCCGCCGCGTAGGCGGCCGAGGCACCGGCCGGACCCGCACCCACCACGACGACGTCCCAGACCTGCCGCACGTCGTCCGCCGAAGAGTTCTCGCTGCTCACGATGGCCTACTGCTCCCGCTCTGTTCGCCGCCCGATGCTGTCCCCCGCATCCTACGGCGGGCGTCGTCGCAGGCCACTGTGGGAGGATCACAGCACTCACGCGTACAACGTCGCACCCACAAGGAGCGTGCCCATGTCGTCGATCCCGGTCGCCGAGACCGTCGCCTCGCTGATGCCGCGGGCGAAGGCGGAGCTCACCGAGCTGGTGGCCTTCAAGTCGGTGGCGGACTTCGACCAGTTCCCCAGGAGCGAGAGCGAGGGGGCCGCCCGCTGGGTCGCCGACGCGCTGCGCGCGGAGGGCTTCGAGGACGTCGCCCTGCTGGACACCCCCGACGGCACCCAGTCGGTGTACGGCTACCTGCCGGGCCCCGAGGGCGCGAAGACCGTGCTGCTGTACGCCCACTACGACGTGCAGCCCCCGCTGGACGAGGCGGGGTGGGACACCCCGCCCTTCGAGCTGACCGAGCGCGACGGCCGGTGGTACGGGCGCGGGGCCGCCGACTGCAAGGGCGGCGTGATCATGCACCTGCTGGCGCTGCGCGCGCTCAAGGCGAACGGCGGCGTCCCGGTGCATGTGAAGGTGATCGCCGAGGGCTCCGAGGAGATGGGCACCGGCGGCCTGGAGCGGTACGCCGAGGCGCACCCCGAGCTGCTGAAGGCCGACACCATCGTGATCGGCGACGCGGGCAACTTCCGGGTCGGCCTGCCGACGGTCACCACGACGCTGCGCGGCATGACGATGGTCCGCGTGCAGATCGACACCCTCGCCGGGAACCTGCACTCCGGCCAGTTCGGCGGGGCCGCGCCCGACGCGCTGGGCGCGCTGATCCGCGTGCTGGACTCGCTGCGCGCCGAGGACGGTTCGACGACCGTCGACGGGCTCACCGGCGACTCGTCCTGGGAGGGACTGCGGTACGACGAGGCGCAGTTCCGCGCCGACGCCAAGGTGCTCGACGGCGTGGAGCTGATCGGCTCCGGCACGGTCGCGGACCGGATCTGGGCCCGCCCGGCGGTGACGGTCCTCGGCATCGACTGCCCGCCGGTGGTCGGTGCCACCCCGTCCGTGCAGGCGAGCGCCCGCGCCCTGGTGAGCCTGCGGGTGCCGCCGGGCGTGGACGCGGCCCAGGCCACCAAGCTGCTCCAGGCCCACCTGGAGGCGCACACGCCGTGGGGCGCGCGGGTGAGCACCGAGCAGATCGGGCAGGGCCAGGCGTTCCGCGCCGACACGACCAGCCCGGCGTACCAGGCGATGGCGGACGCGATGGCGGTGGCGTACCCGGGCGAGGAGATGCAGTACGCCGGCCAGGGCGGCTCGATCCCGCTGTGCAACACGCTCGCCTCGCTCTACCCGGAGGCGGAGATCCTCCTGATCGGCCTGAGCGAGCCCGAGGCGCAGATCCACGCCGTGAACGAGAGCGTCTCCCCGCAGGAGCTGGAGCGGCTGTCGGTCGCCGAGGCGCTGTTCCTGCGCAACTACGCCGGGAGCTGAGCCGGCGGCGGGGGGCACGCCGGTGCCCCCCGCCCGTTCAGGACGGTGCCGGGGTCCCCGCCTCGAGGTACAGCGCCGCCCCGCGCTCACGGGCCCGCAGCGCCCACCGCAGCCGTTCGTAGCGCACCGGGGGCAGCAGCTCGGCGGCCTCGGCCTCGGTGACGAAGCGCCAGTCCCGCAGCTCGGGTCCGGGCAGCACCAGCCGCTCGGCGTCGGCGGAGTCCAGCCGGCCGCCGTCGAACAGCAGCCGCAGACCGCCGTAGCGGGGCGGTTCGGGGCGCTCCCAGTCGACCACCAGGAGCCGCGGCACGTCCTGGAGCCGTATCCCGGTCTCCTCCGTGACCTCGCGCATGCCGCCGCGCGCGGGCGCCTCGCCGGGTTCGACGACACCGCCGGGGAACTCCCAGCCGGCCTTGTACGTGGGGTCGACCAGCAGGACGCGGTCCCGCTCGTCGAAGAGGAGCACCCCGGCGGCGAGGGTCTCGGCGGTGGGCTCCGGCGTCTGCACGATGTCGCAGACCGGCACCTCGCCGCTGCCGACCGCCGCGGCGATCCGCACGGCGGTCTCGTACGGCGTCAGACAGCTGTTGTCGACCGGGTGGGCGTCCGCCACCAGCCACGCGGCGAGCGCGGCGCGGTAGGGCTCGATGTGGTCGTAGGACCACTGCCGGACGCGTATCTCGCCGTCGGGCGGGTCGGGCGGTATCTCGCGCCCCGCTATCCGCTTGCGCAGGATCGTTTCCGCCGGGGCGAGGAGGACATGCTGGACGGCGATGCGGCGGGCGGCGAGACCGCCGAAGATCTCGTCGCGGTACTCCTGGCGGAGCAGGGTCATGGGGACCACGAGCGTCCCGCCGAGCTCGGCGTGCAGCGCCGCCGCGGTGTCGATCACCAGGCGCCGCCAGATCGGCAGGTCCTGGAAGTCGCCGACCTCGGCCAGGTGTTTGGGCGGCAGCAGGTGGGTGAGCGCCGCGCCGATGACCTCGGGGTCGAAGAGCGTGCTGTTCGGGATCAGCTCGATCAGCTCCCGTGCGGTGGTGGTCTTCCCCGCACCGAACGCGCCGTTGATCCAGACGATCACGGTTCCCCCTCTTCTGTTGGCCCCCTGTGGCTTGCCCGCTCCACACTGCCACGGAAACCACTCCGAGGAGAGGGCGCATGACGACGGCGCCGCCCTCCGCTCGGGAGCGGGGGTGCGGCGCCGTGCGGGCGGTCCGGAGGGGCCTGTCAGCCCTTCTTCCCGGCGGTGCGGTGCGGGGCGTCGTTCACGGCCCGGTCCGCTTCCCGGTTGACGGCCTCGCCGAAGGTCGTAAGGGCCTGGTCCACATTGACGCCCGCGAGCTTGGTCGCACCGGTCGTGCCGAGGCCGTCGATCTTCTTCCCGCTCACATCCACCCCGGCGGCCTTGATCTGTCCGCCGGTGAGACCGGGCAGCCCGGTGTCGGGGGCGCCGGTCCCGGGAGGGCCGGCCAGCTCGGCCGAGTGCGACGGGGTGACGGCGGCGACGACGAATCCGGTGGCCAGGGAGGCGATGGCGAGCATGCTGCGCTTCTTCATGGCCGGTTCAACTGCGAAAACGGCCGGACGGTCACGCCCCGGCCCCGGACGGATCGGACGACGGCCGGACTCGGGCCGCGCGCCGGACCTCCCGGCGCCGCCCGACGAGCTCGCGGGCCGCGTCCGGCCAGTCCGGGTGGGTGAAGCGGAAGCCCGCGTCGAGCAGTCGGCCGGGGACCACCCGGCGGCTCTTGAGCAGGAGTTCGGTGTCGGAGCGCAGCACGAAGGCGCCGATCTCGGCCATCGCCTTCGTCGCGGGCAGACCGACGGGGACGCGCGCGGCGGAACGCAGGGCGCTCATGAAGGCGCGCTGCGGCAGTGGCCCCGGGGCGGCGAGGTTGACCGGCCCGGCCAGGTCGTCCCGGGCGATCAGATGCTCGGCGGCGCGGACGAAGTCGTGCTCGTGGATCCAGGAGACGTACTGCCGGCCACCCGCGACGGGTCCGCCGAGCCCGAGGCGCGCCAGCCGCAGCAGGACGTCGAACACGCCGCCCCGGTCCGGGCTCATGACCATCGCGGAGCGCAGGGCCACCTTGCGGGTGCCCGGGGTGTCCGCCTCGTCCAGGGCCCGCTCCCAGGCCTTGGCGATGTCGACGCTGTAGGACCAGTAGCCCGGCACATCGGGTTCCCGGCCGCCGATGACGCCGGTCGCCTCGTCGTGGGGCGCGTCGAAACGGTGGGCGTAGACGGTGGCCGTGCTCATCTGGAGCCAGACGCGCGGCGGCCGGGCGGCGCGGGCGATCGCCTCGCCGACGATCTCGGTCGAGCGCACCCGCGAGTCCATCATGGCCTTGAGGTTGGGCGCGGTGTAGCGGCAGCTGACGCTGCGTCCGGCCAGGTTGACGACGACGTCGCTGCCGTCGATCTCCGCCGCCCACGGCCCCAGGGTCGTGCCGTCCCAGCCGACCTGGCCCGCCCGGGCCGGGCGCCTGGTCAGGACGACGACCTCGTGGCCGGCCGCCGTGAGTGCGCGGTTCAGGATCGCGCCGACCTGCCCGGTGCCCCCGGGGATGACGATCTTCATGGGGTTCCCCTCTCGTACGGGATGACCCTAGCCCATATTTGAACGCGTTCAAAACCTCAAACGCCCCCCGTTTGCGGAGACTTCAAGTCCGACCACTTTCCAACACAGTCCGACAGGTTCTAACGTGAACCGAACCATGACGCGTACATGACGCCACCCTTTGCAGGGACGGAGGAACGTGACCATGCGTCACCTTCACACCCGCACCATCCGGACGAGACTGATCGGGACGCTCACCGCGGCACTGCTCTGCGCGGCCGGGCTCGCCACGCCCGCGGCGGGCGCCGTGAGTGCCGCTCCCTCGGCTCCCGCCGTGGACGACGGTCTCGCCCTGACCCCGCCCATGGGCTTCAACAACTGGAACTCCACCCACTGCCGTGCCGAGTTCGACGAGGCCATGGTCAAGGGCATCGCCGACCTCCTGGTCGAGAAGGGGCTCAAGGACGCCGGATACCGGTACGTCAACCTCGACGACTGCTGGGCGCTGCCCTCCCGGGACGCCGACGGCAAGCTGGTGCCCGACCCGGCCCGCTTCCCGCACGGCATCAAGGCGGTCGCCGACTACGTCCACGCCAAGGGGCTGAAGTTCGGGATCTACACGAGCGCCGGCACCAAGACCTGCGACAGCACCGGCTTCCCGGGCGCGCTCGGCCACGAGTACAGCGACGCACGGCAGTTCGCCGACTGGGGCGTCGACTACCTGAAGTACGACAACTGCAACAACCAGGGCGTGGACGCCCGGCAGCGCTACACGACCATGCGCGACGCGCTGCGGGCCACCGGCCGCCCCATCGTCTACAGCATCTGCGAATGGGGCGAGAACAAGCCCTGGGAGTGGGCCGCCGATGTCGGCCACCTGTGGCGCACGACCGGCGACATCAGCGACAACTGGGGTTCGATGCTGTCGATCCTCAAGCAGAACCTGCCGCTCGCGGACCACGCGGGCCCCGGCCACTGGAACGACCCCGACATGCTGGAGGTCGGCAACGGCGGCATGACCGGCACCGAGTACCGCTCGCACTTCTCGCTGTGGGCGATCATGGCCGCGCCGCTGCTCATCGGCGCCGACCTGCGCACCGCCTCCGCGGAGACCTTCGAGATCCTCGGCAATCGCGAGGTCGTCGCCGTCGACCAGGACCCCCTGGGCCGGCAGGGCAGGGTCGTCTCCTCCGAGGGCGGGCGCTGGGTCGTCGCCAAGGAGATGAGGGACGGCAGCCGCGCGGTGGCGCTGTTCAACGAGTCCGACACCGCCCAGCGCGTCACGACGACCGCCGAGGAGGTCGGGCTGCCCGCCGCCGACGCCTACACCCTGCGCGACCTGTGGCGGCACCGCACCTACAACACGGCGGGCACGATCTCCGCGACGGTGCCCGCGCACGGCACCGTCCTGGTCCGCGTCGCCGCCGACGGCCGGTGGGCCCAGCACCCGCCCGCGGTCGAACTCGGCCTGGACGGCGGCCTGCTGTTCGAGCCCGGCCGGACGGTCCCGCTGACGTCCACGGTCACCGATCTCGGGCGTACGGCCGCCCGGCAGGTGTCCGTGTCCCTGTCCGGGCCCGCGGGCTGGTCCCTGCGGCCGACGTCACCGGCCACCTCGCCCGCACTGCCCACGGGCCGCACCCTGCGTACCGGCTGGGAGGTCACCGTCCCCCGGGGGACGCCCACGGGGCCGTACGCCCTCACGCTCACCGTGCGGCACCGCCCACCGGCCGGCGACCGGGTCGAGACCACACTGCCGCTCACCGCGACCGTGGTGACCGCGCCGCCCGCGGGGACCTCGGAACTCGGTGACCTGCCCTGGCTGTCGGCCACCAACGGATGGGGGCCGGTCGAGCGCGGCACCAGCAACGGCGAGAGCGCGGCGGGCGACGGGAACCCGATCACCATCGGCGGGGTCGTGTACGGCACCGGGCTCGGCGTCCACGCCGCGAGCTCGGTCGGCTACTACACGGGCGGCGCCTGCGAGACGGTGACGGCCCACGTCGGCGTGGACGACGAGGAGGGCGCGGACGGGAGCGTCGTCTTCGAGGTCTGGGCGGACGGCACGAAGGCCGCCTCGACCGGCGTCCTGACCAACGCCATGCCGGCCCGGCCGCTCACCGCGGACGTGACCGGCGCGCAGGTGGTCCGGCTCGTCGTCACCGACGGCGGCGACGGCGTCACCTCGGACCACGGGGACTGGGCCGAGGCGCGGCTGAGCTGCTGAGGCGCCCTCCGGGCGAGGGTCAGACCCCCGCCGCGGCCACGCCCGTCCGGCCGGCGAGCGCGGCCGCGGCGGCACCGACCAGCCCGGCGTCGGTGCCCATCCGGGCGGGCGCGACGGTCAGGCTCCGGACGAAGGACAGGGTCGCGTAGTCGGCGAGGGCCTTGCGCAGCGGTGTGAACAGGACGTCGCCGGCCTTGCCGACACCGCCGCCGATCACCGCTATGTCGATCTCCACGAGGGTCGCGGTGGCCGCGATCCCGGCGGCCAGGGCCCGCGCGGCCCGCTCGAAGGAGGCCACGGCCACCGGGTCGCCCTCGCGCGCGGCGGCGGCGACCGCGGCGGCCGAGGTGTCGCCGTCCGGTCCGGGCCGCCAGCCGCCGTCCAGGGCGCGGCGGGCGATGTTCGGGCCGCTCGCGATGCGCTCCACGCAGCCGCGCGAGCCGCACGGGCACAGGTCGCCGTCGAGGTCCACGCTGATGTGACCGATGTGGCCCGCGTTGCCGGTGGGTCCCGGGTGCAGCCGCCCGCCCAGCACCAGGCCCCCGCCGACGCCCGTGGAGACGACCATGCACAGCGCGTTGTCGTGACCCTGGGCGGCCCCCTGCCAGTGCTCGGCCGCGGTGATGGCCACGCCGTCGCCGATCAGCTCGACGGGCAGCCCGCCGGTCGCCTCCCTGACCCGGCGGACCAGCGGATAGCCGCGCCAGCCGGGGACGTTCACGGGGCTCACGGTGCCCGCCGAGGCGTCCACCGGTCCCGCGCTGCCGATCCCGAGCGCCGAGACCCGCCCCCACGAAGGAGAGGCGGCGAGTTCCTGGACGACCTCCTCGACGGCCCGCATCACGGTCTCGCCGTCCTCCTGCGCCGGAGTCGGGCGCTGCGCCCGGAGGGCGATCGTGCCGTGACCGTCCACCAGCGCCCCGGCGATCTTGGTGCCGCCGATGTCGAGCGCAGCCACGAGGTCGTTGTGCATCTGAGTCAGTTCTCCCCGTCAACCATTCGGAACTCCCGCCCACGACGACGGGAATCGGACGCGCCGGTCTGGCGGTGGGGGCGCAGGCCGGAGATTGCGGTGGACAGTCTCTCCTGGATCTGACAACGTTGTCCAGGCTCTATGCTCGACGCCACATCCTCATACAAGCCCATGGACCGACGCATCCCCGTGGACGAGAACAGGACAGGACACCGCATCGTGCCCGAGACCATCCGCCGTTCCGACCGACTTCCCGAGAGCCGCTACGGCAACCGGCCGACCATGAAGGACGTCGCGGCGCGTGCCGGAGTCGGGCTGAAGACCGTCTCGCGCGTGGTCAACGGGGAGCCCGGAGTCACACCGGAGACGGAGCGCCGCGTCCAGGAGGCCATCGACGCCCTGGGCTTTCGCCGCAACGACAGCGCCCGCGTGCTGCGCAAGGGCCGCACGGCGAGCATCGGCCTGGTCCTGGAGGACCTCGCGGACCCCTTCTACGGCCCGCTGAGCCGCGCGGTGGAGGAGGTGGCGCGGGCGCACGGCGCCCTGCTCATCAACGGCTCCAGCGCCGAGGACCCCGACCGTGAGCAGGAGCTGGCGCTCGCGCTGTGCGCCCGGCGCGTGGACGGGCTGGTGGTCATCCCGGCCGGTGACGACCACCGCTATCTGGAGCCGGAGCTGAAGGCCGGCGTCGCGACCGTGTTCGTGGACCGCCCGGCCGGTCAGATCGACGCCGACTGCGTCCTGTCGGACAACTTCGGCGGGGCCCGCGACGGCGTGGCCCACCTGATCGGCCACGGGCACCGGCGGATCGGCTTCATCGGCGACATGCCCCGTATCCACACGGCCGCCGAACGGCTGCGCGGCTACCGGGCCGCCATGGAGGACGCCGGGATAGCGGTGGAGGACGCCTGGATGTCCCTCGGGGTGACCGACCCCGAGCGGGTGCGCCGGGCCGCGGAGGACATGCTCAAGGGCCCCTCCCCCGTCACCGCGATCTTCACCGGCAACAACCGGGTGACGGTCACCGTGATCCGGGTGCTCGCCGCGCAGAGCCGCCGGGTCGCCCTCGTGGGCTTCGACGACATCGAGCTCGCCGACCTGCTGCAGCCCGGGGTCACCGTCGTCGCCCAGGACGCGGCGGCCCTCGGGCGTACGGCGGCCGAGCGGCTGTTCAGCCAGCTGGACGGCACCCTGGTCGCTCCCGAGCGCATCGAACTGCCGACCAGGCTCGTCACCCGTGGCTCGGGCGAGCTGCCGCCCGAGGACTGACCGGGCATGGACGGCACGTCCGAGGCGGGTCCGGCGGCGGGTGACGACCGCACGCTGGAGGCGCTGGGCCTGGCCGAGGCGCCCCACGACCATCCGCTGCTCTACCCGGGCGCCTGGCCGGCCGACTCCGCGCTCCTCGACGGTGACCGGCTCCTGCCGCTGGAGCGCCTGGTGCACGACGACCGGACCCCGGTCCTCGCGGTGGGCTCCAACGCCTGCCCCGCCCAACTGCGGCGCAAGATGCGGGCGTTCGGGATCGACTCCCCGGTGCCGCTGGTGAGGACACGGGTGACGGGTCTCGCCGTGGGCGTCTCTGCCCACGTGAGCCGCGGGGGCTACCTGGCCGCCGCGCCCTTCCTCGCGCCCGGCCGCGTCACCGAGCTGTTCGTGACCTGGCTGGACGAGGAGCAGCTCGCGGTCATCGACGCCAGCGAGGGCGTGCCCCGGTCCGACGGCAACTACGCCCGCGCGTGGCTGCCCGCGCCGGACGTACGGATCGGCCTGGCGGACGGCAGGACGCTGCCCGGCGCCTTCGTCTACGTCAACCGCCACGGCGTCCTGCACGACGGCACGGGCGCGCCGCGCACCCACCCGGGCCAGCGTCCGCTGCTCACCGGACTGCTGTCGGGGTCGGCCCGGTTGCGGAAGCTGTTCGGCGTCACGCCCGAGGAGTTCAGCGCGCGGGTGCGCGAGGACGTGCGGCTGTGCGCGCTCGGCACGGCGGTGTTCGCGCAGGAGAAGCTGGTGACGGCGTCGGGGCTCGAGCCGTACCTCGGGGCCTGACATCAGCGGGGCGGCGCCGGCCTCAGCTTCCGGACGCCGTCAGGTCGCCGCGGCGGGGTGAGGCGTAGCCCTCCAGGTCGGCGCGGGTCAGACCGGTGAGCCGGGCCACCTCGCCGATGTCGAGGGCGCCGCAGTCCAGGCCGCGCAGCAGATGACCGCTGAGCGCCTTGGCGGTGGCGGGCTCGTCCATGACGTCGCCGTCGGCCCGGTTGGCGTACCGGGCGAGCCGGGCGGCGGCCTGCTGGAACCCCTCGCGATAGAAGGCGAAGACGGCGGCGTAGCGGGTGGGCAGGTGGCCCGGGTGCATGTCCCAGCCCTGGTAGTAGGCGCGGGCGAGGGCGCGGCGGGTGAGGCCGTAGTGGAGCCGCCAGGCCGCGTGGACCTGCTCGGCCGGGCCGACGGGCAGGACGTTCGTCGAGCCGTCGCAGACGCGTACGCCGGTGCCGGCCGCGGCGACCTGCATGACCGCCTTGGCGTGGTCGGCGGCCGGGTGGTCACTGGCCTGGTGGGCGGCGGAGACGCCGAGGCAGGCGCTGTAGTCGAACGTGCCGTAGTGCAGTCCGGTGGCGCGGCCCTGCGCGGCCTGGATCATACGGGCGACGGTGGCGGTGCCGTCGGCGGCGAGGATGGCCTGGCTGGTCTCGATCTGGATCTCGAAGCCGATCCGGCCGGCGTCCAGGCCGTGCGCCTTCTCGAACTCCTCCAGGAGCCGCACCATGGCGGTGACCTGCTCGGCGTAGGTGACCTTGGGCAGCGTCAGGACCAGTCCGCCGGGCAGGCCGCCGGCCTCCATCAGACCGGTCAGGAAGATGTCGAGGGTGCGGATGCCCCGCGCGCGGACGGGCGCCTCCATGCACTTCATGCGGATGCCCATGTACGGGGCGGCCGTCCCGTCCCGGTACGCCTGGGCGATCAGCCGGGCAGCGCGGGCGGCGGCCTCGTCCTCCTCGGCGTCGGGGCGGGCGCCGTAGCCGTCCTCGAAGTCGACGCGCAGGTCCTCGACGGGCTCGCGCTCCAGCTTGGCGCGGACCCGCGTGTACACCGGCTCGGCGAGTGCGTCGGAGAGGCCGAGCACGGCGGCGAACGACGCGGCGTCGGGGGCGTGTTCGTCGAGGGCGGCGAGGGCCCGGTCGCCCCAGGAGCGGACGGTGTCGGCGGCGAAGGCGTCGCCGGGGACGTAGACGGTGTGGACGGGCTGACGGGTACCGGGGTCCCCGGGGTAGCGGCGCTCCAGTTCGGCGTCGACGGGGGCGAGGGAGGCGTCGATCTCCTCGCTGACGGCGCCCGCGAGGCTCGTCGTCACCTTCTCCTGCTGACCCATGGCCGCACCCTCCGCTTCCGCCCCACGAATTCAACAATCTGTTGAACGACCGTATCCGGAGTGCTTCTCCCTGGTCAACACCGTGTCCACGGGCGGCCGGTCCGTACACCCCCGCCCATCATGCGACGCACGAGGCCCCCGTGACCGTCGGAAACGGTCACGGGGGCCTCGGTGTGCCGGGTGGGGATCAGCCCTTGCGGGCCTTGATCTCCTCGGTCAGGGCCGGGACGACGTCGAACAGGTCGCCGACGACGCCGTAGTCCACCAGCTCGAAGATCGGGGCCTCGGCGTCCTTGTTGATCGCCACGATCGTCTTCGAGGTCTGCATGCCCGCGCGGTGCTGGATCGCGCCGGAGATGCCGGAGGCGATGTACAGCTGCGGCGAGACCGACTTGCCGGTCTGGCCGACCTGGTTGGTGTGCGGGTACCAGCCGGCGTCCACCGCGGCACGCGAGGCGCCGACGGCCGCGCCGAGGGAGTCGGCGAGGGCCTCGATGATCGAGAAGTTCTCGGCGCCGTTGACGCCACGGCCGCCGGAGACGACGATCGCGGCCTCGGTCAGCTCCGGGCGGCCGGTCGACTCACGCGGCGTGCGCGCGGTGACCTTGGTGCCGGTGGCCTTGTCGGAGAAGGTCACCGACAGGGCCTCGACCGCGCCTGCGGCCGGGGCGGCCTCCACGGCGGCCGAGTTCGGCTTGACCGTGATGACCGGGACGCCCTTGGAGACACGGGACTTGGTGGTGAAGGACGCGGCGAACACCGACTGGGTGGCCACCGGGCCCTCGTCGCCGGCCTCGAGGTCGACGGCGTCGGTGATGATGCCGGAGCCGATGCGCAGCGCCAGACGGGCGGCGATCTCCTTGCCCTCCGCGGAGGAGGGGACCAGCACGGCGGCCGGGGAGACGGCCTCGACGGCGGCCTGCAGGGCCTCGACCTTCGGTACGACCAGGTAGTCGGCGTACTCGGCGGCCTCGTGGGTGAGGACCTTGACGGCGCCGTGCTCGGCGAGGGTGGCGGCGGTGTCACCGGCACCGTTGCCCAGCGCGACGGCGACCGGCTCGCCGACGCGGCGGGCCAGCGTCAGCAGCTCCAGGGTGGGCTTGCGGACGGCACCGTCCACGTGGTCGACGTAGACGAGAACTTCAGCCATGGGATTGCTCTCCTGCGAAACGAAGTTGAGGGGCGGTCGGCGTGTCGAGCCTTAGATGAACTTCTGGCTCGCGAGGTACTCGGCGAGCTGCTTGCCGCCCTCGCCCTCGTCCTTGACGATCGTGCCGGCGGTGCGGGCCGGACGCTCGGCCGCGCCGTCGACCACGGTGTAGGCACCCTCGAGACCGACCTCCTCGGCCTCGATGTCGAGGTCCGACAGGTCCCAGGACTCCACCGGCTTCTTCTTGGCGGCCATGATGCCCTTGAAGGACGGGTAGCGCGCCTCGCCCGACTGGTCCGTGACGGACACGACGGCCGGCAGGGAGGCCTCCAGCTGCTCGGAGGCGGCGTCGCCGTCACGGCGGCCCTTGACGGTGCCGTCCTCGACGGAGACCTCGGACAGCAGGGTGACCTGCGGGACGCCCAGGCGCTCGGCCAGCAGGGCCGGGACGACGCCCATGGTGCCGTCGGTGGAGGCCATGCCGGAGACGACCAGGTCGAAGCCGGCCTTCTCGATCGCCTTGGCCAGCACCAGCGAGGTGCCGATGGCGTCGGTGCCGTGCAGGTCGTCGTCCTCGACGTGGATGGCCTTGTCGGCACCCATGGACAGCGCCTTGCGCACGGCGTCCTTGGCGTCCTCCGGGCCCACGGTCAGGACGGTGACCTCGACGTCGTCGTCGGAGTTCTCGGAGATCTGCAGCGCCTGTTCGACCGCGTACTCGTCGAGCTCGGAGAGCAGACCGTCCACGTCGTCCCGGTCGACGGTCAGGTCATCGGCGAAGTGCCGGTCGCCAGTGGCGTCGGGCACGTACTTCACAGTGACAACGATCCTCAAGCTCACGCCGGCTCTCCTACTGCGTCGACATTTCTCTGCTGCCTCTTGCAGGCAGCATAGGCGCCCCAAGCGGCCGATCCCGATCGGGGCGACCCGCGCCCCGAGCGAAATATTACTCGTCAGTACACCCAGTTCGTTCCCGCTAAGCAAGCGCTTTGAACTGTGACCTTCGCAACGCAGCGTAATCGGAATCCGACGGCGCCGCAGAACACGGGGAGCGCCTGATCGGTCACATGGCCGCGGTGACCTCAGTCACGCAGCGCGGTGAACCGGCCCTGGTGGTACAGCAGGGGGCGGCCCTGCCCGGAGGGGTCGCCGAGGGCGACCTCGGCCAGCACGATGCGGTGGTCGCCCGCCGGGACGCGCGCCACCACCCGGCACACCATCCACGCGAGCACGCCGTCGAGCACCGGGACCCCCTCGGGGCCCTCCCGCCAGACGGTGGGCGCGCCGAAGCGGTCGGCGCCGCTGCGGGCGAAGGTCGCGGCCAGGTCCCGCTGGTGCTCGCCGAGTATGTGGACGCCGACGTGGTCCGTCGCGGCGATGGCCGGCCAGCTGGAGGCGCCCGCGCCCACGCCGAAGGACAGCATCGGCGGTTCGGCGGAGACGGAGCTGAGGGAGGTCGCCGTGAAGCCCACGGGCCCGCTCTCACCGCGGGCGGTGATCACCGCCACCCCGGCGGCATGGCGCCGGAACAAGGAGCGGAGCAGGTCGGGGGAGGCGAGCTGGGCGGATTCCAGGCCGGGAGAGGCCGTCATGGAGTTGTCCTTCTGCGAGGGGAGTCGGGGCGGTCCGTGGCGCTTCAACAGCCCGGACAGCGCGCGCCCACGGTGCGGGCCGGGTCGGCGGGGGCCCGTCCGGAGAGAAGGAGTTCCTCACACATACGGTCAGGCTGACGATAGGTGGTCCACACAGTCAAGTGCGTTCCGTCATGTGGGAGATGACTCACCTTCGGCGTCACGGCCCCTCAGACCGCCTCGCCCAGAGCCGCGATCACGTCCGCCTTGCGGGGCTGCCCGGTGGCCCGCCGCACGACGGCTCCGTCGGCGTCGAGGACCAGCACGGTCGGCGTCTTGAGGATGTCGAGCCGGCGTACGAGGTCGAGGTGCTCCTCGGCGTCGATCTCGATGTGCCGCACGCCCGGCACCATGCCGGCGACCTCGCCCAGCACCCGCCGGGTGGCCCGGCAGGGGGCGCAGAAGGCGCTGGAGAACTGCACGAGCGTCGCGCGCTCGCCGAGCTCGCCGCCCAGCTCGCCCGCGCCGAGCCGCTTCCCGTCGTCGCGCCCGCGCACCCGTACCCTCCCGTTCCGCCGCCGCTGCAGCACTCCGTAGGCGCTCGCCACCGCGAGCACCGCCACGCACACCATGAGTCCGGTCATCACCCTGCTCAAGCATTCACGCGACTGCAAAGATTCCCGCCTCCCGGAAGCCTGTCCGCTGCGGAATGCTTGATTCATGGACATCGACGTGAGGGGGCCGCGCTTCGGGGCGGCCGTGACGACCGTGGTGCTGGCGGTCGTCCTGGTCACCGGGAGCGCCTGGCTGCTGGCCTGGCAGACGCTGGCGTTCGCGCTCGGCGCCGCGGGCGGGGTGGGGCGCTCGCCGTACGGGGTGCTGTTCCGCCGGGTGGTGCGGCCGCGGCTCGGGCCGCCGACCGCCTTCGAGTCGCCGGAGCCGCCGCGCTTCGCCCAGGCGGTCGGGCTGGTCTTCGCGGGCCTCGGTCTCGTCGGCTACGCGCTGGGGCCGCAGTGGCTGGGCCTGGCGGCCACCGGTGCCGCGCTGGCGGCCGCGTTCCTGAACGCCGTCTTCGGGTACTGCCTGGGGTGCGAGATGTACCTGCTCGTAAAGCGGCTGACGGTGCGTGCCGGGTAAAGAACGATCAAAAGCACGAGGTCGATCATGGCGTGGACGTGACGAGGATCTCGCGGCTTCCGGGCACTTGGGCTTGGCCGTCGGCCGTTCTTCGGGCACGATCGGCGACAAGCCGTAAACCTACGGCTGCGTAACTTACCTCTGGGAGCTTCCTTCCCAGGCACTGAAGGAAGGGTCCACCCCGTCCATGGCAGAGCTTGTCTACCGTCCTGTCGTCGGTTTCGCCCAGACACTGTTCAAGGTGTGGGACCTCAAGATCGACTGCAAGGGGTCGGAGAACATTCCGCGCTCGGGCGGCGCCGTGCTGGTGAGCAATCACATCAGCTACCTGGACTTCGTCTTCAACGGCCTGGCGGCACTCCCCCAGAAGCGGCTCGTGCGCTTCATGGCCAAGGAGTCCGTGTTCCGGCACCGGATCTCCGGTCCCCTGATGCGGGGCATGAAGCACATCCCCGTGGACCGCAAGCAGGGTGAGGCGGCGTTCGCGCACGCGCTGGACTCGCTGCGCTCCGGCGAGGTCGTCGGGGTCTTCCCCGAGGCCACCATCTCGCAGTCGTTCACGCTGAAGAGCTTCAAGTCGGGCGCCGCCCGTCTGGCCCAGGAGGCCGGTGTGCCCCTGATCCCGATGGCCGTCTGGGGCACCCAGCGGCTGTGGACCAAGGGCCACCCGCGCAACTTCAAGCGCAGCCACATCCCGATCACCATCCGGGTCGGCGAGGCCATCGAGGCGTCCCGCGAGAAGTACGCCGGTGCCCTCACGCGCCAGCTGCGCGAGCGCGTCCAGGAGCTGCTGGAGGCCGCCCAGCGCGCCTACCCGGTGCGCCCGAAGGACGCCAACGACACCTGGTGGATGCCGGCGCACCTCGGCGGCACCGCCCCGACCCCGGAGCAGGTCCGCGCGGCGGAGAGCGCCGCGGGCTAGGACGGCCGGCCGCCATACATACGCGAACAGGCCGGCGTCACGAGGACGCCGGCCTGTTGTGTTGCCCGAGTCGAGTGAGCCCTAGGGTCTTTCGTCCCCTAGCGGGCCATCTCCTCCTTGAGCGCCGCGACGAACGCGTCGACGTCGTCCTCACGCGTGTCGAAGGAGCACATCCAGCGCACGACGCCGGCCGACTCGTCCCAGAAGTAGAAGCGGAACTTCTTCTGCAGCCGCTCCGCCACGTCGTGCGGGAGCTGCGCGAAGACGGCGTTCGACTGCACCGGATACAGGATGTCCACGCCATGGACGGCGCGGACGCCCTCCGCGAGCCGCTGGGCCATCTCGTTGGAGTGGCGGGCGTTGCGCAGCCAGAGGTCCTTGGCGAGCAGCGCCTCCAACTGCACCGACACGAACCGCATCTTGGAGGCCAGCTGCATCGACAGCTTGCGCAGATGCCTCATGTGCCGGACGGCGTCGGGGTTGATGACGACGACGGCCTCGCCGAAGACGGCACCGTTCTTGGTGCCGCCGAGGGAGAGGAGGTCGACGCCGGCCGCGTTGGTGAACGTCCGCATGGGCACGTCCAGCGAGGCGGCGGCGTTGGCTATCCGGGAGCCGTCCAGGTGCACCGTCATGCCGTGCGCGTGGGCGTGCTCGCAGATCGCCCGGATCTCCTCCGGGGTGTAGAGGGTGCCGAGCTCGGTGCTCTGGGTGATCGAGACGACCTGGGGCATCGCCCGGTGCTCGTCGTCCCAGCCGTACGCCTGCCGGTCGATCAGCTCGGGGGTGAGCTTGCCGTCCGGGGTGGGCACCGTGAGCAGTTTCAGTCCGCCGACCCGCTCGGGCGCCCCGCACTCGTCGACGTTGATGTGGGCGCTCTCCGCGCAGATCACCGCGCCCCAGCGGTCGGTGACCGCCTGGAGCGCGACGACATTGGCACCGGTGCCGTTGAACACCGGGAACGCCTCCGCGGTGGCACCGAAGTGCCCGCGGACGACCTGCTGGAGGTTCTCGGTGTAGGCGTCCTCGCCGTACGCCACCTGGTGCCCGCCGTTGGCCAGGGCCAGGGCGGCGAGCACCTCGGGGTGGGCGCCGGCGTAGTTGTCGCTGGCGAAGCCGCGGACGTCCGGGTCGTGGTGACGGCGGGCGTCGGTCTTCGGAGGGTTCACGGCTTCTCGGTCAGCCACAGGCGCTTTCCGTTCACTTCGGCGGCGGACTGGTCCCAGACACCCACGACCGCGTCGGCCAGGTCGTGGACGTCCGTGAAGCCCGCGAACTTCGCGTTGGGGCGGTCGGCGCGCATCGCGTCGTGCACCAGCGCCTTCACCACCAGGATGGCAGCCGCCGATGTCGGGCCCTCGGCGCCCCCCGCCTTGCGGAAGGCGTCGGCCAGCGCGAGTGTCCACGCCTCGGCGGCGGCCTTGGCGGCGGCGTACGACGCGTTGCCCGCGGTCGGCTTGGTGGCGCCGGCCGCGCTGATCAGCACGTAGCGCCCCCGGTCGCTGCGCTGGAGCGCCTCGAAGAAGGCCAGCGAGGTGTGCTGCACGGTACGGATCAGCAGCAGCTCCAGGAAGTCCCAGTCGTCGAGGCTGGTCTTGATGAAGGTCTCGCTGCCGCGCCAGCCGCCGACGAGGTGGACCACGCCGTCGACGTGCCCGAACTCCTTCTCGGTGCGCAGCGCCCAGTCACGGGTGGACTCCAGGTCGAGCAGGTCGACCGTCTCCCCGGTCACGCTCGCGCCGCCGGAGGCGTAGCGCGCCGCGTCCACGGCCTCGGCGAGGCGCTCGGGGTCGTTGTCCGCGCCGACGACGGTGGCGCCCGCCTCGGCGAGCCGCCGCAGCGCCGCCCGGCCGGCGGGTCCGCCCGCTCCGGCCACCGCGATCACCGCACCGTTGAGTGCACCGTTCCCCACCATGCGCCTCGCCTCCTGGGCAGCCTGAGCCGTGTCGCCTGTGTCCCGGTCGCTCACGCGGCGATCCGCTCGGCGTCGTCCGCCGTGATGCCCCGGGTCGAGGCGATCACGTTCTTGAGCTTCTTGGACAGGGCCTCATAGAACATGCTCAGCGGAAACTCGTCCGGAAGCACGTCATCGACGAGTTTGCGGGGCGGCTGGCTCAGGTCGAGGGCGTCGGGGCCCTTGGCCCACTTGGATCCCGGGTGCGGGGCCAGGTAGGTCGAGACGAGCTCGTAGCCGGCGAACCAGTGGACGAGCTTCGGGCGGTCGATGCCGTCGCGGTACAGCTTCTCGATCTCGGCGCACAGCTGGTTGGTGACCTGCGGGGCGCGGTCCCAGTCGATGTGCAGCTTGTTGTCCGTCCAGCGGACCACGTCGTGCTTGTGCAGGTAGGCGAAGAGCAGCTGGCCGCCGAGGCCGTCGTAGTTGCGCACGCGCTCACCGGTGACCGGGAAGCGGAACATGCGGTCGAACAGCACGGCGTACTGCACGTCACGGGCCTGCGGAACGCCGTCCGCCTGCAGCTTGACGGCCTCCTTGAAGGCGGTCAGGTCGCAGCGCAGCTCCTCCAGGCCGTACATCCAGAACGGCTGGCGCTGCTTGATCATGAACGGGTCGAACGGCAGGTCGCCGTGGCTGTGGGTGCGGTCGTGGACCATGTCCCACAGGACGAACGCCTCTTCGCAGCGCTTCTGGTCGTGGACCATCGCGGCGATGTCCTCGGGCAGCTCCAGGCCCAGGATGCCGACGGCGGCGTCGGTGACGCGGCGGAAGCGGGCGGCCTCGCGGTCGCAGAAGATGCCGCCCCAGGTGAAGCGCTCGGGCGCCTCGCGTACGGCGATCGTCTCCGGGAAGAGGACCGCGGAGTTGGTGTCGTAGCCCGCGGTGAAGTCCTCGAACTTGATGCCGCAGAACAGCGGGTTGTCGTAGCGGGTGCGCTCCAGCTCGGCCAGCCAGTCCGGCCAGACCATGCGCAGGACGACCGCCTCGAGGTTGCGGTCGGGGTTGCCGTTCTGCGTGTACATCGGGAAGACGACCAGGTGCTGAAGGCCGTCCGCGCGGTTCGCGGCCGGCTGGAAGGCCAGCAGCGAGTCGAGGAAGTCCGGTATCCCGAAGCCGTCCTCGGCCCAGCGGGTCAGGTCCTTCACCAGGGCCTGGTGGTAGGCGTCGTCGTGCGGCAGGAGCGGGGAGAGCGCCTCGACGGCCTCGACGACACGCCGTACGGCGGTCTCGGCGTCACCGCGCTGGGGCGCGCCCTCGGCCGAGAAGTCGATCGACCCGTCCTTGGACTGCCATGGCCGGATCCGCTCCACGGCATCCTTGAGCACGGGCCATGCCGGGTGCTCCACCACCCTGGTCACGGGAGGAACCTGGTCCCCCGAAGCCGCCTGCACAAGAATTTCCGTCATGTCCCATCCTCCACGGGAGAACCTCGCGTAAAGAGACCGTATACATACGAGGTTCCTCCCAGCAAGAGGAGGTCCCGGAAATTATCCTGCGCACCCCCTAGGTCACCGAACTTTTTCCTGCCGGACGCGGGCAACGCGATTCAGACGCCGTCGGGTGGGCATATGCACCTCCTACCCAGGGAGCCTCGGTCAATCCCCACGAGACTCGCCCACCCCAGGGTGACCGCCCGGAGCCGTGTGCGCCAGCCGTGCCACGTCACGCAGCGCGAACCCCACGCACATGTGGGGTTCATCACGCGCGGCGGCCATTAGGCTGCGGGCTGCCACGCGAACAGTGCCCTCCGGTTCGCCGCGCCGAGCCGCCGTCGACGGAAGCGAGTTGAGTCTTGAACTTCCTTACCATCGGTCACCGCGGAGTCATGGGTCTCGAACCCGAGAACACCCTCCGTTCCTTCGTCGCCGCCCAGCAGGCCGGCCTCGACGTCATCGAACTCGACCTCCACCTGAGCAAGGACGGCGCCCTCGTCGTCATGCACGACACCGACGTGGACCGCACGACCGACGGAACCGGCGCCATCGCCGACAAGACCCTCGCCGAGCTGCGCACCCTGGACGCGGGCCGCGGAGAGCGCGTACCGGTGTTCGAAGAGGTGCTGGACGCGGTACGGACGCCGCTCCAGGCCGAGATCAAGGACGTCGCCGCCGCCAGGGCGCTCGCCGAGGTGATGAACCGGCGGGACCTCGTCTCCCGCGTCGAGGTGTCCTCGTTCCACGACGACGCCGTCGCCGAGATCGCCCGCCTGGTCCCCGGGGTGCGCACCGCGCTGATCGCCAGCCGCTACGGCACCGACGTGGTGGACCGTGCCGTGGCCGTGGGTGCGGCGACGGTCTGCCTGAACATCCGCCGCCTCACCCTCGAGGTGGTCGAGCACGCCCGCAAGGCCGACCTCAGGATCATCGGCTGGGTCGTCAACACACAGGACCATCTGCGCCTCGTCCGGGCCCTGGAGCTGGACGGCGCGACCACCGACTACCCGGAGATCAAGCGCACCGGCCGCTTCACCGCGTAGCCGGTCCCGCGGGGGCGCCCTCCGCCTCGTCGAGCTTCTTGACCAGCAGCTCGAACTGGAGGTCGTCGCGCTGCGGGACGCCGAAGCGCTCGTCGCCGTACGGGAACGGCGTCATCCGGCCCGTACGGCGGTAGCCGCGCCGCTCGTACCAGGCGATCAGCTCCTCGCGCACCGAGATCACCGTCATGTGCATCTCGGTCACGCCCCAGGTCAGCCGGGCCTGCCGCTCCGCCTCCGCGATGATCACCTTGCCGAGCCCGGCCCCCTGCAGTTCCGGGCTCACCGCGAACATCCCGAAGTAGGCGTACGCCCCGCGGTGCTCCAGGTGGCAGCAGGCCACCACGCGGCCGTCGCGCTCGACGGTGAGCAGCCGGCTCTCGGGCGCCTTCAGGACCTCTCGTACGCCCTCGGGGTCGGTGCGCTGTCCTTCGAGGATGTCGGCCTCGGTCGTCCACCCGGCACGGCTGGAGTCCCCCCGGTAGGCCGACTCGATCAGCGCGACCAGTGTGTCCACGTCGGCGTCGGTGGCGTCACGGAAGACGAGTCCGGCACGGGCGTCGGGCGCGGCGGTGTCCATGGTGCGTTCTCCCCCGTCTAGGGCGCGGCTAGGGCACCGCAGAGCCTAACCCGCCGCTATGGTGCGGCTGCATGGTGCATGTACTGAGCGGCCGCACTCTCCTTCGTCCCACCGACCCCGAGCGGTCCCGGTTCTTCTACGGCGAGCAGTTGGGTCTCGCCGTTTACCGGGAGTTCGGGACGGGTGCCGAGCGCGGCACCGTCTACTTCCTGGGCGGGGGCTTCCTGGAGGTCTCCGGCCGTTCGGAGGGGCCGCCCTCACCGGCCGTGCGGCTGTGGATGCAGGTCGAGGACGTGACGGCGGCGCACGAGGAGCTGGTGGCGAAGGGCGTCGAGATCGTCCGGCCGCCCCGGCAGGAGCCGTGGGGCCTGATCGAGATGTGGATCGCCGACCCGGACGGCCTGCCGATCGTGCTGGTCGAGGTGCCGGCGGAGCATCCGCTGCGCTACCGGCCCGGTATCTGACGCCGGTCAGGTCCGCAGGCCGCCGAGGCGGCCCTCCAGGCGGGTGAGCAGGTCGCCGAGGAGGGACGCCAGTTCCTGTCGGCCGTCGGTGTCGAGGTCGGCGAGGACGGCCGTCTCGTAGGCGAGCTGCTCGGGCAGGATGCCGTCCACGAGGTCCCGGCCGGCGTCCGTGAGGCGGACGTGGGCGACCCGGCGGTCCCGGGTGTCGCCGCGCCGCTCGACCAGTCCGCGCTCGGTGAGCGCCTTGAGGCGCTTGGTGACGGCGGCCCCGGAGGAGAAGGTCTCGCGGGCGACCTCGCTGGGGGTGAGTTCATGGCCGGTGCGCCGCAGCGCGCCCAGCAGGTCGAACTCGGCCCGGCTCAGCCCGGCCCGCCGCAGCGGCGCGTCCTCCGCCTGCTGGAGCAGGGCGGAACAGCGGTTGATCCGGCCGATGATCTCCATGGGGGCGGTGTCGAGACCGGGGTGCACGGTCCGCCACTGGCGGACGACGGCGGCCACCGTGTCCTGTCGCGTCCCGGTCGGCCCGCCGTTCGTCGCCGTCATGGCCGTACGCCCTCCGTCGTGTCGCTGTCCGTCATGTCGCTGCCGGTGCGCTGGTCGTGGCGCGGGCCCTCGCCGCGTCCCGTCCCGGTGAGCGTACGGGGTGCCTCGCGCGCCCTCCGCACGACCCGCGCGCCGGCGCGGTCCGGAACGGCCACGGCGGCGAGAAGCCCGACCAGCGCGCCGACGACGGTGTCGAGCACCCGCTCGCCGATCAGGCGCCCCGGGTCCTGGAGACCGGCGAACTCGGTGATGAGCAGGGCCATGGGCGTCACGCAGACGCTGCCGAGCCAGTAGTTGCGGCCGATCAGGGCCTCGGCGCCGAAGTTCAGCGCGACGCAGCACAGGACGAGGGCGAGACCACCGGTGTGGGCGAGGGGGACGAGCGCGGCGAAGAGGAGGACGCCGAGGAGATTGCCGACGACACGCTGGACGCCCCGGCCCCAGGTGAGCGTGAGGCTGGCCTGGTAGAGGGAGGCGGCGGTGACCAGCGCCCAGTACGGCCGGCCGACGCCCAGGGCGAGAGAGGCGTACCCGGCGAACGCGCAGCCCAGGGCGGTGCGTACGCCGATCCGGGCGAGCGGGCGGACACGGGCCCACAGCGGGTCCGGCGCGGCGGGTTCGCCCCGCAGGAGCGTGCGGTCGTCGACCAGCGGCACGGGCCGGGTGCCGCGCACCTGGCGGGCCCAGTCGCGCAGCAGGTCCGGGTCGGCGTCGGCCGGGGCCGCGAGGGCGATCTCGGCACGGTCCACGAGGCGGCTCAGGGCGCGCCGGGCGTCGGTGGCGCGGCCCGCGCCGGCCAGGGCGTGCCGGGCGGCGGCCAGGGCGGTCCTGGCCTGGGCCGGATCATGGTCGTCGCGGGACTCCGCGTACGTGGCGGCCGCCCGCAGGGCCGCCGCCGTGGCCCGGCGCTCCGGACCGTGGGGACGGAGCAGGCCGGGGGCCATTCCGACCAGCCAGGACCAGGCGCCGGCCGCGGCCCCGAGGGCGAGGTGCCCGGGGATCTCGCCGAGGGTCTGCGGTACGAACAGGGCGGCGGAGCTGACGAAGGTGAGGATCACGTTGCCGGGCGGGCCGATCCTGGTCGCGTCGCACAGCACCTTCTGGACGGCGGCCAGCACCGCGCCGACGGTGACGAGCACGACGGCGTCGGTGGTCAGCGAGGAGGCGACGAGGGCGGCGGCGAGGCCGGCGAGCATGCCGAGCAGCACCCATGCCAGGGTCCGGGCCCGGGCGGCGTACGGGCGGTTGTGGGCGTAGAGCGCGCACAGGGATCCGGCCATCGTGTACACCGCAAGGTCGAGCCGGTCCAGCGCCACCAGGGTGAGGTTGGGCGGAGCGACGGCGGCGACCACGCTCAGGGCGGGCTTGAACCAGATCTCCGGGGGCCGGCCGAGACGCAGCGCTCCGGCGACCGGAAGCGGAATTCGACTACTCACTTCATCACCTTAGCGAGTGTTTTACTCGTGAATCAAATGCGGGTGCTCCGCCGAACGCTCCCCGTGTACACCTCTGCGCCCGCGTGGCCCCCGCCCGGCCCGGGCATCGACGCACTGTCCGGACCGTCGAGCGGGGAGGTGCGCGTGCACGGACCGGCTTCGCCCGGCTGGCTGCTGGTCGCGCTGTGTGGGATCACCGGCGCCTACTGTCTGCTGCGGATGCGCAGCACTGTCGAGGAGCAGCGCCGGGCCGCGGGCGGCGAGGCGCTGATGGGGTTCGGGATGGCCGCTATGGCCGTACCCGCCGCGGTCTTCACGCCGCCCGCCTGGACCTGGCCCGCCTACGCGGCCGTGTTCGCCGCCGCGGCGCTGCACGCCCTGTGGTCGGCGCGGGCGGGCGGGCACCATCTGCACCATCTGATGGGCGCCGTGGCCATGGTCTACATGTCCCTGGTGATGGCCGCCGCACCCGAGGCCGGGCACGGCGGGCACGGCGACGCGGGCGTCCCGCTGCTGACAGGCGTGCTGCTCGCCTATTTCACGGCCTATGTGCTGCTGTCCGGCGTCCGGCTGGTGCCGGTCACGGCGGGCGGGCCGGGCGTCGGCTGGGGCGACCGCCCCGAACTGGCGCGCGCCTGCCGGCTGTCCATGGGGATCGCCATGCTGACAATGCTGCTGACCCTCTGAACGCCTCGTGGGGACACCCGGACGGGACGGCACGGGTACGCCGGGCCACCGTGGGTATGCGGTGGCCACGGTGTTCATCCTGGGGCGGCCCGGATCGCCCGCGGCGTGTGCCGTGGACGCCACCCCGGATGCTGGTGTCCGCCCCACGAGTCGGCGAGGATCCCCGCATGCCCACCCCGTCCGTCGAGTCCCCGCCCCGACCGAACGCCGAGCGCGCGGTGTCCGGCTGGGCGGGCGCGCTCGCCCTCGCCTCGGCTCTGCTGCTCGCCCTGGTCGCCCTCCGCTGGCACCCGCTCATGGCGCTGGACGGGTCCGTCGCGGACACGACCCACCGCTGGGCGGTCGACGAGCCGTCCCTGACACACGTCTTCCGCATCCTGACCGACTGGGTGTGGGACCCGTGGACGATGCGGTTCGTGACCTTCGTGGCCGCGATCTGGCTGGTGTGGCGCCGGGCCGCCCGATGGACAGCCATGTGGCTGGTGGTCACATGTGCGCTGGCCACACTGGTCCAGCAGACACTGAAGGCAGCCGTCGACCGGCCCCGCCCCACCTGGCCCGACCCCGTGGACTCCGCCCACTACGCCGCCTACCCGTCCGGGCACGCGATGACGGCGACGGTGGTGTGCGGCCTCCTGCTGTGGCTCCTGCACCGGCACGGGATCGCCGGTCCCCTGTGGCACACGGCGGTGGCGGTGGCGGCCGTGTCCGTGATCGGCGTGGGACTCACCCGGGTCTGGCTGGGCGTCCACTGGACGTCGGACGTGGTGGGGGGCTGGCTGCTGGGCGCGTTGGTGGTGGCGCTGGCGGTGGGGGTGGACCTGCGCCGGGCCCGAGAGCGAGCGGAGCCGGCCGGCGAGGCGGTCTGAAGGCGAGCGGACACCGTACGCGGCGCTGCCGAGCCCGCCCTGGACGATCCCCCGCGTCGCCCAGGGCGGACGACATGGCCCGGCCGGGCACGGCGGTGCCGGACGGGACGTGCTGAGTATAGTTGGCTGGCAGCCAGTCAACGCAGGAGTTACAGGATGTCCCCGCGCAGCGCGTCGGTCAATGAAGAGTTGCGGCGGCGTTCCCGGGAGCGGCTTCTGCAGGCGGCGGTGGAGCTGGTCGGTGAGCGCGGGTTCGACGCGACCACCCTGGGCGACATCGCGGACCGGGCCGGATCGGCGCGCGGGCTGGTGTCGTACTACTTCCCGGGCAAGCGCCAGCTGGTGCAGTCGGCCGTGCACCGGCTGATGCACCGCACGCTGGAGGAGGCGCTGGAGCGCGAGCCCCGCACCGAGGACGGCCGCGAGCGGCTGGCCCGGGCCATCGACGCCGTTCTGGGCCTGGCGACGGACCGGCCGGTGCTGATGCGTCAGCACATGGCGGGCATCCTGCAGGCGGAGGGCTTCGTGCAGTGCCCGGAGCAGCGGCGGCTGGCCGAGCTGCTGCGGGAGACCTGTGAGCGGTACGGCTCGCGGGACGTGGACGCGGACTATCCGATGCTGCGCGCGCTGCTGATGGGCGCGGTCTTCGCGGCCCTGGTGCCCGGGGTGCCGATGCCGGTGCCCGTGCTGCGGGCGGAGTTGTTCAAGCGCTACCGGCTGGACTGGGAGATGGGTGTCCCGCCGGACGCGGGAGCCGCTTCCGGCGGGACGTGCGACCAGGATCTGTCGCGGTTCTTCGCGACCGGGGGCGAGCCCGGCCGTGCGGAGGGTCAGTCGAAGTAGTCGGGCTGTGTCTGGACGTTGAGTTCACGCAGGTGGACGCGGCGGGCCGGGTCCGTGCGGCGGTCGTCGAGCTTCAGGACGTCGAGGCCGCGCGCGATCTCGTTGGAGTAGATGTAGCCGTTGTAGTAGTACGCCGACCACGAGCCCGCGATCTGCAGGGTGTCCGTGGTCAGGGGGCCGCGGTCGAAGTAGGCGATCTCCTTCGGGCGCTTGGAGTCGGTGAAGTCCCAGACCGAGAGGCCGCCCTGGTACCAGGCCTGGACCATGATGTCCTTGCCCTTCACGGGGATCAGCGAGCCGTTGTGCGCCACGCAGTTCTCGGTGTCGGCCTGGTGCCGGGGGATCTTGAAGTAGCTGCGGAAGACGAGCTTGCGCTTGTCGCCCTTGCCAACGATGTCGTAGATGCCGTCGGCCCCGCGGTTCGGCCCGATCTCCGCGTTGCAGGTGGCCGCGCCGCCACCGCCGAGCTCGTCGGTGAAGACGACCTTGTCGGCCTTCTGGTTGAAGGTCGCCGAGTGCCAGAACGCGAAGTTCACGTCGTCCCGGACCTGGTCGATGACCTTCGGGCGCTCCGGGTCCTTGATCGACATGAGGATGCCGTCGCCCATGCAGGCGCCGGCCGCCAGGTCCTTCGAGGGCAGGACCGTGAGGTCGTGGCAGCCCGTGGTCTTGCTGACGCGGCCGGGTGTACCGGGGTTGCCGCCGCCGTCGGGTCCCTCACCGGGGAAGAGCACCGGGAAGTCGATGACCGCCGCCTTCTGCGGTGCGTGGCGCGGCACCTTGATGACGGAGATGCCGTCGTGCGGCGGCCGGCAGTCCGGGTAGGAGGCGTCGGGCGAGTACGAGGAGACGTAGATGTAGACGTTCTTGCGCTCGGGAACGAGCGTGTGGGTGTGCGAGCCGCAGGCGGTCTCGACGGCGGCGACGTACTTCGGGTTGCGCTTGTCCTTGATGTCGAAGACCTTCATGCCCTCCCACGACGACTTCTCGGTGGCGGGCTGGGTGGTGCTGTTGCAACTGCTGTCGCTGCGCGAGGAGTCGGTGGACAGGAAGAGCAGGTCGCCGGAGACGGAGATGTCGTTCTGGGAGCCGGGGCACAGCACCTGCGCGACGGTCTTCGGGGCCTTCGGGTTGCTGATGTCGAAGATGCGGAAGCCGTCGTAGTTGCCCGCGAAGGCGTACTTGCCCTGGAAGGCGAGGTCGGAGTTGAGGCCCTGGAGGGTGTCCTTGGGGACGTTCGCCAGATGCCGGATGTTGGCGGAGCGGACGATCTCGTCCTGGCCGGGTATCTCGCCGTCCTTCAGCGCCTTGCGCACCTCGGCACGGGTGCTCTCCGAGATCTTCTGCTCCTGGGCGGGTCCGTCCCCGGGATCGGGGGTCGCGGTCGCCGGCTGCGCGGTCAGCAGAGCGCCGAGGAGTCCGGCGGCGACGGCCACAACTCCCAGGTGTCTGCGTCGGGTTCGGGAATTGCCGAACAGGATCACTGTTTTCCTCCCTTGTGCCGTTCGCACTGGAACGGTTCACGCACGCCCGAGTATCGTCTCAGCATGCCCATATCAAAAGGGGACCAGGCAGATGTGAGACCGCTTTCATGGCGCCTGGCCCGCGTCGCCCTGGCCGCGGCCGCCCTCGCGCTCGCACTCGCCGGCTGCGACTCCGGCACCGACGCCAAGTCGCCTGCCCGCAGCGGGCCTTCGGTGATCGTGCCTGGTGAGCCGGGTGAACCCAACAAGGTGCTGTCCGCCGAGGAGGCCGCCCGGCAGCGCTCCGAGGACGACTCCCCCAACTCCGCGGACGTCGACTACGCGCGCATGATGATCCAGCACCATGAGCAGGCCCTGGTGATGACCGAACTCGTGCCGCAGCGCGCCGAGTCGGCGAAGGTGAAGAAGCTCGCCGCGCGGATCGCCGCCGCACAGGGTCCCGAGATCGACGCGATGAAGGGCTGGCTGAAGACCCACGGCAAGGACACGCGGGCCGAGGGCCACGAGCACGCGCACACGCCGATGCCCGGCATGGCGACCGACGCCCAGCTCGCCACGTTGCGCGCCGCGCGCGGGAAGGCGTTCGACGAACTGTTCCTCACGCTGATGATCACCCATCACGACGGGGCGATCACCATGGCCACCGATGTGAAGGCGCAGGGCAACAACATCCAGGTCGAGGAGATGGCGGACGACGTCGTCGCGCAGCAGACGACCGAGATCTCCCGGATGCGGGACCTGCTCTGACGCAGCCGGCCGCCGTGGCCCCGACGGGCGTCAGCGGCGCGCGCGGCGCGGGGGCAGGAACCCCGCGTCGCGCGCCTGCCCGATGAGCCGCAGCGACCGGCGCCGGCTGTGCCCGGTCGCACCCATCACCGCGAGAACGGGGTCGGCGCCCCGTTCCTGGGCGTCGCGGTACTCCCGCGCGACCAGCCACTGCCCCTCGACGCCGAGCGGCCACTCCGGGCGCGCCCGGCTCGCCGGCGAGCCGTCGGACCCGCGGCCCGTGACGCCGCACGCCTCGGAGAGCGGATCCTCGATCCAGTCGGCGAGCGCCGCGAGGTCGTCCAGCGAGAGCGCCGGTACGGCCCGGACGTCCTCCAGGTAGACGCCGCCGTCGCCGACCACGGCGACCGCGTCCACATGTGCGCCGTCACCGAACTCCAACCGGACACCCAGCCACGAGGTGGCTCCGGCGCCGTCCCGCACTTCCCACGCGGGCCACACGGACACGGTGCCGTCTGTCGCACAACGATCGGAAAGATTAAGAAAGGATGCTTCCAGCACACACGCAACGTAACGGCATGATCACATTCCATAACGAACGAACACGCTCCCCGCGCGTGGGACAGCACCCTGTCAGCGGAGCGGCGGCGGTGCGATGCTGGAGTCGAGAGCGACTCCCGACCTTCCATGACCGAGGAGTTCCGCCGTGCTCAGGATCGCCGTCGTCGGTTCCGGTCCCAGCGGGTGCTACACCGCCCAGGGCCTCGTCCAGCAGCACCCCGGCGCGCTCGTCGACGTCCTGGACCGGCTGCCGTGCCCGTACGGCCTGGTGCGCTACGGGGTCGCCCCGGACCACGAGAAGATCAAGTCCCTGCAGAACACGCTGCGCTCGGTGCTGGAGCACGAGCGGGTGCGGTTCCTCGGCGGGGTCCCGGTCGGCCCGGAGGGCGTGCCCGTCGCACGGCTGCGCGAGCTGTACCACGCGGTGGTGTACTGCGTGGGCGCCGCCACCGACCGGCACCTCGGGATCGCGGGCGAGGATCTGCCGGGCAGCTGTTCGGCGACCGAGTTCGTGTCCTGGTACAGCGCCCATCCCGACGCCGCCGCCGACGGGTTCCTGACCGGGGCGCGCTCGGCGGTGGTCATCGGCGTCGGCAATGTCGCGGTCGACGTGACCCGCATGCTGGCGCGCGGCGCGGCCGAACTGAGCCCCACCGACATCCCGCACGCAGCGCTCGCCGCCCTCTCCGCGAGCCGGGTGTCCGAGATCAGCATGGTGGGCCGGCGCGGCCCGTCGCAGGCCCGCTTCACCACCAAGGAGCTGCGCGAACTGGGCACGCTGCCGGACACCGAGGTCCGTGTGGACCCGCGGGAGCTGGCGATGGACCCGGCGTGCGCCGATCCCGGCTCCCTGCCCGCGCCGCAGCGCCGCAATGTCGAGGTGCTGCGCGACTGGGCCGCGGCGCCGGCACGGACCGCCCGCCATCACATCCGGTTGCGCTTCTTCCTGCGCCCGGTCGAACTCCTCCCCCGCGAGGGCCGGGTGGGCGCGGTGCGGCTCGAGCGGACGGCGCCCGACGGGGCGGGCGGTGTGCGGGGCACCGGCCGGTTCGAGGATGTGGAGGCCCAGTTGGTACTGCGGTCGGTGGGCTATCGCGGAGTGCCGCTGGAAGGGCTGCCGTTCGACCCGGCGACCGGCACGGTGCCGCATCGCGCCGGCCGGGTGCTGCGCGACGGAGTCGTGGCGCCGGGCGAGTACGTGGCCGGCTGGATCAAGCGCGGGCCGACGGGGGTCATCGGCACCAACCGGCCGTGCGCGAAGGAGACGGTCTCCTCACTGCTGGCGGACGCCGCCGCGCTGGAGCGCGAGCCGGTACCGCAGGAGCCGGTCACGGCGCTGCGGGCGGCCGGGATCGACCCGGTGCGGTGGGAGGGCTGGCGTGCGATCGAGCGGGCGGAGGCCGAGCTGGGCGCCTCGCTCGGCCGGGGCACGGTCAAGCTGCCGGACTGGCGGTCGCTCATGAACGCCGCGCACGGCGGGGGTCTTCAAGGGCTGTCCTCGCCGAGCGAGAGCACCGGCCGTTAGGCGCGGTCCTCGCCGAGCCGCGTGGCCTGCCGCCCCGCCGCGTCCAGGAGCGCGTCGAGCAGTCCGGGGAAGAGGCCGTCCAGGTCGTCCGCGCGCAGGCCGTTCATCTTCGCCGTGCCCCGGTAGATCTGCCGGATCACACCGCTCTCGCGCAGCACCCGGAAGTGGTGCGTGGTCGTGGACTTGGTGACGGGCAGGTCGAAGTGCGAGCACGAGAGCTCCGCGCCGACGGCCGCGAGCTCGCGCACGATCCGCAGCCGCATCGGGTCGGCCAGGGCGTGCAGCACGCCTTCGAGGCGGATCTCCTCGCGCGCCGGGTGCGGCAGGTCCCGGCTGGTGACGGCGGGGGTGGTCACGGCGGCTCCAGTTCGTCGGGTCCCCTGACGCGGTTTCCCTCATACGGTTCCCGTCATTGTACGAGAACCATCGTAGTTTGACATCTCCCGTACTACGATGCCTATCGTACGAGTCGACCACCGGCCCCGTGACGAATGGAGTCCGCCGTGAGCGCGCTCTTCGAGCCCTGCACCCTGCGCGATCTGACGATCCCCAACCGCGTGTGGATGGCACCGATGTGCCAGTACTCCGCCGCGCCCGAGGGCCCCGACACGGGTGCCGCCGGGGACTGGCACTTCGCGCACTACGCCGCGCGCGCGACCGGCGGCACGGGCCTGATCCTCGTCGAGGCCACCGCCGTCCACCCCGACGGCCGGATCACCCCGTACGACCTGGGCATCTGGAACGACCGGCAGGTCGCGGCACTGCGCCGGATCACGGACTTCCTGCGCACCCAGGGCACCGTGCCGGGCATCCAGCTCGCCCACGCCGGGCGCAAGGCCTCGACCGGACGCCCCTGGGAGGGCGGCAAGGCGGTGGGACCCGACGCGCACGGCTGGCGGCCGGTGGCGCCCAGCGCGATCGCCTTCGCCGAGGACTCCCCGGTGCCGAGCGAGCTGACCGTCGAGGAGATCCAGGACGTCGTACGGCACTTCGAGGACGCCGCGCGCCGCGCCCTGGCGGCCGGCTTCGACGTCGCCGAGGTCCACGGCGCGCACGGCTACCTGATCAACGAGTTCCTCTCCCCGCACTCCAACCGCCGCACCGACGCGTACGGCGGCTCCTACGAGAACCGCACCCGGCTCGCCCTGCAGGTGGTGGACGCCGTGCGCGCCGTGTGGCCGGACGACAAGCCGGTGTTCTTCCGGATCTCTGCGACCGACTGGCTGGGCGAGGACGGCTGGACCGACGACGACACGGTCCGCTTCGCCGCAGATCTGCACGCCCACGGCGTCGACCTGCTCGACGTCTCCACCGGCGGCAACGCCCCGGACGTCCGGATCCCCGTGGGTCCGGGCTACCAGGTGCCGTTCGCCGCACGGGTCAAGGCCGAGACTCCCCTGCCGGTCGCGGCGGTGGGGCTGATCACCGACACCGAGCAGGCCGAGAAGATCCTCGCGAACGGCGAGGCGGACGCCGTCCTCCTCGGCCGCGAGCTGCTGCGCAACCCGTCCTGGGCACGCCACGCGGCCCGCGAACTGGGCGGCGACGTGCACGTGCCCGACCAGTACCACCGGTCGGTCTGACCGGCTCCGGCAGCGGCGCGCCCACGGCCTATGGCGCGCCGCCGCCGGCGTTCTCACCGGTACGCGCGCGTGCCGCCGCGCGCAGGTGCCCGTCGCCCCGCGCGCGTGCCGCGCCGGCCACTTCCCGCCGGTACCGCGCGTACGCGGCCCGCAGTTCCGCCCCCGGCCAGCCGTCCGGGAGGAGGCCGGGCGGCAGCACCGGGTCCGCCAGCAGATGCCGTACGACCGCCGCGAAGGCGGTGAAGCGCGCGGCCGGGTCGCCGGCGCGGGCGACATGGCCGAGCAGGGCGTGACCCGTGGCGGCCCAGGCGTCCAGGTCCCACAGCCGGGCGGCGAGGTCACGGGGGCCCGTCTCGGGCCGGGACCGGTGGCGCTGGGCGACGTCGTCGAGGGCGCCGGGCAGGGGGCGGCGCAGATTGGCCGGGCGCAGCCAGACGCCCTCCCGCAGTTCCGCGAGGCGGAGCCGGGTCAGCTCGGCGCGCAGTTCCGCGCGGTCGGCCGGGTCGCGCCCGGTCGCCGTGACCACGACCATCTCCCAGTCGCCGTCCCACGTCAGCGTCTCCGGGTGGACGGCGTCGTCCTGCCGGCGCTGCCGTTCGAGGAGCCGGTCGCTGAGGGCGTAGACGGATTCCGCCCGGCGCAGATCGCCCGCGGCCACCATCCGGCTGAGCGCCGCCCGCAGGGTGGTGCCCGCGATACCGAACGGCTCGACGGCACGCACCAGTTCCCGTACGGGCAGCTCAGGGGGGTGCAGGCCCAGCAGGAGGCTCAGGACGACCGACCGGGCGGACAGCGGGCGCAGGGTCACGTCCTCGCCTCGCCGTGCCGCGTTCTCGCCCATGACCGGGTACCTTACGTGCCGGCGCGGCGTATTACAGTATTGCTGCGGTCGTAGAAATGCTGCAACACTGGCGCCATGGTCTCGACACCCGCGCAGGAGCAGCCCGTGGACCCGCAGGACCGGTCCGGGCCGTACGCCACCCATGACGTCGCCAACCAGCCCCCTCCCCTGGCCCCGTACGACGCGTCACTGGACACCGCGCTGCTGGAGGGGCTGCGACGCGAGGGCGCCGGCTGGGCCGAGGAGGACATCCGGCGGCTCGGCCTGCGGGCCGGGAGCGCCGAGGCGCAGGAGTGGGGCGAGCTGGCCAACCGCCACGAACCCGAGCTGCGCACCCACGACCGGTACGGTCACCGCGTCGACGAGGTGGAGTTCCACCCGAGCTGGCACCGCCTGATGCGGGTCGCCGTCGGCGAGGGCCTGGCGGCGGCACCCTGGGCGGACGACCGGCCCGGCGCGCATGTCGCCCGGACGGCGGGCGGACTGGTGTGGGGGCAGACCGAGGCCGGGCACGGCTGCCCGACGTCGATGACGTACGCGGCCGTCCCCGTGCTGCGCCGCCAGCCGGAGCTGGCCAAGGTCTACGAGCCGCTGCTGACCAGCCGGGAGTACGACCCGGGCCTGCGCGTGCCGACGGAGAAGCGGGGACTGCTCGCCGGCATGGGCATGACGGAGAAGCAGGGCGGCTCCGACGTCCGGACGAACACGACGACGGCGTGGCCGTCGGCCGAGCCGGGCGTGTACACGTTGCGCGGCCACAAGTGGTTCACGTCGGCCCCGATGTGCGACGTCTTCCTGGTGCTGGCGCAGGCCCCCGGCGGCCTGTCCTGCTTCCTCGTGCCGCGGGTCCTGCCGGACGGCACCCGCAACACCTTCCGCATCCAGCGGCTGAAGGACAAGCTCGGCAACCGCTCCAACGCGTCCTCCGAACCGGAGTTCGACGGGACGGTGGCCTGGCTCGTCGGACCCGAGGGGCGGGGCGTCAAGACCATCATCGAGATGGTCAACTGCACCCGGCTGGACTGCGTGATGTCCTCGGCGACGCTGATGCGCAGGACGCTCGTCGAGGCGGGCCACCACGTGCGCCACCGCAGCGCGTTCGGGGCCCGGCTGATCGACCAGCCGCTGATGCGCAACGTCCTGGCCGACCTGGCGCTGGAGTCGGAGGCCGCGACGACGCTGACGCTGCGGCTCGCGGGGGCCGCCGACCGGTCGGTGCGCGGCGACGACCCCGACGGCACCGAGACGGCGTTCCGCCGGATCGCCACCGCCGTCGGAAAGTACTGGGTGACCAAGCGGGGACCTGCGTTCACCGCGGAGGCCCTGGAGTGCCTGGGCGGCAACGGCTACGTCGAGGAGTCGGGCATGCCCCGCCACTACCGCGAGGCGCCGCTGCTGTCGATCTGGGAGGGCTCAGGCAACGTCAACGCCCTCGACGTGCTGCGGGCGTTGAGCCGAGAGCCGGCGACCGCGGACGCGCTCTTCGGCGAACTCGCCCTGGCGCGCGGGGCGGACGCCCGGCTGGACGCCTCCGTCACCCGTCTGAAGGCCGAACTGGCCGCGGGGTCCGAGGCCGGGGCCCGGCGTCTGGTCGAGCGGATGGCCCTGACCCTCCAGGCCGCCCTGCTGGTCCGGCACGCCCCGGCCGCGGTCGCCGACGCGTTCTGCGCGACCCGGCTCGGCGGCGACTGGGGGTACGCGTTCGGAACGCTCCCCGACGGGGCGGACGTCGAGGCGATCCTGGCCCGGGCCCTGCCGGAAGGCGCCTGAGGGCCGCGGCCCGCGTCAGGCCGCGGATCGACGGGCCCCACGGCCGTCACCAGGTGGCGCGTCCGCCCCAGGACGGGCCGAAGCGGGCCCACTCCCGGCCCCACCACTCGATACGGCGGCTCTCCAGGCGGGTGCGCAGGGCGCGGCCCGCGACGAACGGGACGGCGGCGGCGCACAGGCCCGCGACGCCGCCGACCAGCGTGGCCCGCGCATGTGCCTCGGCGGGGGTCGCCGGGCGGCCGACCAGGCGCCCCTCCGGGTCCGTCCACACGGTGACCGGGGTGCCGGCCGGGCTGCCGGGGCGGACGCGGACCTGCCCGGTGCGCGGGGAGCCGTCCCGTGCGCTCCAGCGGACCTCGGCCCAGACCCGGTCGCCGCCCGCGGCGCCCGACCGGGGACGGGCCCGGCCCGGCGCGTCCTCGCGGAGGTGGGCCACGACCGGCCGCCACTCGGCCCGTTCACGGGCCATGCCCCGCTCCACGCCACCCGTGGTCGCGAGGGCCGTGACGACGCCGGCGAGGGCCATGCCCGCCCACACGGTGAGCAGGACCCAGGACTCGACGGCGTCGGCGCGGCGCTTGAGCGGATTGCGCCGCCACCGCCACAGCCACACCCTGCGACCACGGAACGCCATCGGCGGCTTCCTCCTCACGAGCGCACGGACGCACGGCACGGACGTGCCGGGCCGCCCCCACCCATACGGGTCCGGGCGCGCGGATGCTCACGTCCCGGGCCGGACGCGGGCGTGGGACGCGTCACGCCCAGCCCGTCATCGCCGCTCCGACCTGCGGTGTCGCCCTGCTCGGGGGTGACTGTCAGTGGTGGGGTGCAGACTGACGGGTGTCTGGGACAAAGGCGTCGCGGAGGTGATCGGCATGACCGAGGTACTGCTCGCAGTGGGCACACGCAAGGGCCTGTTCATCGGCCGGAGGCGAGGGGGGACCTGGGAGTTCGACGAGAGTCCGTACTTCAACGCGCAGGCGGTGTACTCGGTCGCCGTCGACACCCGGGGCGAGCGCACCCGGCTGCTGGTGGGCGGTGACAGTTCGCACTGGGGTCCGTCCGTGTTCCACTCGGACGACCTGGGCCGCACCTGGACCGAGCCGGCCCGGCCGGCGGTGAAGTTCCCCAAGGACACGGGGGCCTCGCTGGAGCGGGTGTGGCAGTTGCACCCGGCCGCCGCCGAGCCGGACGTGGTGTACGCGGGCACCGAACCGGCCGCGCTGTACCGCTCGGAGGACCGGGGCGAGACCTTCGACCTCGTCCGGCCGCTGTGGGAGCACCCGACCCGCTCGAAGTGGGTGCCGGGCGGCGGGGGCGAGGGCCTGCACACGGTGGTCACGGACCGGCGCGACCCGAAGACCGTGACGGTCGCCGTCTCCACGGCGGGCGTCTTCCGCACCACCGACGGCGGCGCGAGCTGGACCCCTTCCAACTCCGGTGTCTCCGCGGTGTTCCTGCCCGACCCGAACCCGGAGTTCGGCCAGTGCGTCCACAAGGTCGCGCAGGACGCGGAGGACGCCGACTGCCTGTACCTCCAGAACCACTGGGGTGTGTACCGCAGCGACGACTCGGGCGGGCACTGGACGGACATCGGCGAGGGCCTGCCGTCCACGTTCGGCTTCGCGGTCGCGGCCCACCCCCGGCGCGGCGGGACGGCGTACGTGTACCCGATCCAGGCCGACTCCGACCGGGTCCCGGCGGACCGCCGGTGCCGCGTCTTCCGTACGGCTGACTCGGGCGGCACCTGGGAGGCGCTGACGGCCGGTCTGCCGCAGGAGGACCACTACGGCACGGTGCTGCGGGACGCGCTGTGCACCGACGACGCCGACCCGGCGGGCGTGTACTTCGGCAACCGCAACGGCGAGGTGTTCGCGTCGGCCGACGACGGCGACTCCTGGCGCCGGCTCGCGTCGCACCTGCCGGACGTGCTCTGCGTCAGGGCGGCGGTGATCGCATGAGCCCGCGCGGCTTACCGGTCACCTCGGGCCACCGGTTGATCGCCGCCGCCCGTACGGCAGTAGGGTGACGCCCGTGGCTCCACGACCCTTGCATGAAATCGTCGAACCGGGCTGGGCGAAGGCCCTCGAACCAGTCGCCGACCGGATCGCCGCGATGGGCGACTTCCTGCGTGCGGAGATCGCCGCGGGACGCACCTATCTGCCGGCCGGACCGAACGTGCTGCGCGCCTTCCAGCAACCGTTCGACGAGGTGCGCGTCCTGATCGTCGGACAGGACCCCTACCCGACGCCGGGGCACGCGGTCGGCCTGTCCTTCTCGGTGGCCCCCGAAGTGCGCCCGCTGCCCGGCAGCCTCATCAACATCTACCGGGAGCTGGGTTCCGACCTGGGGCTGCCGCAGCCGTCCAACGGCGATCTGACGCCGTGGACGCAACAGGGGGTGCTGCTGCTCAACAGGGCGCTCACCACGGCCCCCCGCAAGCCGGGAGCCCATCGCGGCAAGGGCTGGGAGGAGGTCACCGAGCAGGCGATCCGGGCACTCGCCACGCGCGGCAAGCCGCTGGTGTCCATCCTGTGGGGCCGCGACGCCCGTAACTGCCGTCCGCTGCTGGGGACGCTGCCGTCGGTGGAGTCGGCCCACCCGTCGCCGATGTCGGCCGACCGCGGCTTCTTCGGCTCGCGCCCCTTCAGCCGGGCCAACGACCTGCTGATCCAGCAGGGCGGCCAGCCGGTGGACTGGCGCCTGCCGTGACCGGCGCCGGGGGCGGTCCGGCGGGCTTCCTGGCGGTCGACTCCGGCGGTTCCGGGCTGCGGGTCGTCGTCGGCGAGGCCGGACGCGGTGTGCTCGCCCGGCGGGAGTCGCGCGAGCCTCTGCGGACCGGGGACCGCGGGCTCGACCCGGACCATCTGATGGGCCAACTGGTGCCCATGGTGCGCGCCTTGACCGCCGAGGCCGGTCTCGGCGGGCTCGGCGCGGCCGCCGTCGGGGCGGCGGGACTCGCCTCCCTGGGGGACGCCCTGCGGGCCGAGCTGCCGGCCGCGCTGGAGCGGGAGTTCGGCATCGGGCGAGTCGCGCTGGCCGCCGACGCGGTCACCGCCTATGTGGGCGCCCTCGGCTCCCGGCCCGGAGCCGTCGTCGCCGCCGGGACGGGCCTGATCGCCGTCGGCACGGACCTGACGGCCTGGCACCGCGCCGACGGCTGGGGGCATCTGCTCGGCGACTGCGGCGGTGGCGCCTGGATCGGGCGGGCCGGGCTGGAGGCGGCGCTGCGCGCGCACGACGGGCGCTCCGGCGGTTCCGCCGCGCTGCTGGCCGCCGCCGAGGAACAGTTCGGACCGGTGCGGGAGGTGCCGGGCGCCCTGTATCCGCGTCCGGACCGGGCCGCTGTCATGGCCTCCTTCGCCCCCCGGGTGGCCGCCTGCGCGGCCGACGGCGACCCGGCGGCCGGGGAGGTGCTGAGGGCCGCCGCGGGTCATGCCGCGGACTCGGCCGCGGCCGTCTGCCCGCCGACCGGGGCACCCCGGCTCGCCCTCACCGGTGGCCTGTTGAACCTGGGCGCTCCGCTGCTCACGCCGCTGGACGAGGAGTTGGCGCGGCGGCTGCCGCACGCGCGGCGCGTTCCGGCCGCCGGAGACCCGTTGCACGGGTCCGTCTGCCTGGCCACCGACCTGCTGACGGGCCGGCTGACGCTGCCCGGGGACGGGGCGATGCTCACCGTGACCTGAGGCCCGGCCGTGACAGAGGGCGACGACGAGTGATCTTCCCGCGTCGCCCTGCGCCCCTCTTCACGTCACCCAATCCGACAAAAGCGGACGGATACCGCTCACCTGCACCCTCCCCGAACAGGGGAGCCCAGGAAACCAGTAACATGCGGCGCCATGAGCTCCCCCACTGGACCCGCGTCCGGCCTGCCAGTACGAATGCCGCGACCCCGCCAGCCCGGGCGGCACCGCCGACCCGAGCCCCTGGCGGCTCCCGAAGGCGCGCCCGCGCTCGTCCTCGCGGTGCCCGGCACACCGAGCGCCGCCACCCGCGGCCTCGCCGAGGAGGTCGTGAGCATCGCCCGCTCCGAGCTGCCCGGCCTCGACGCCCGCATCGGGTACGTCGACGGTGACGACGGGGAGTTCCCCACGCTCCAGTCCGTGCTCACGAAGGCCGCCGAGGAGCGCACCGCCCGCTACGAGCAGGCTGTCGCCGCGGGCGTGGAGGCCAAGGAGCCCGAGGGCCCCGTCGCCGTGGTCGTGCCGCTGCTCGCCGGCCCGGACAGCGCGCTGCTGCGGGTGATCCGCCAGGCCGTGATGGACAGCCGTGTCGCGGCCGACCTGACCGATGTGCTCGGCCCGCACCCGCTGCTCGCCGAGGCCCTGCACGTGCGCCTGTCGGAGGCCGGTCTGGCCCGTGCCGACCGGGCGCGCCTGTTCACCGTGGCCACCGCCGCGGACGGCATCATCCTGGCCTCGGTCGGCGGTGAGGAGGCCGTGCAGGCGGCCGGTATCACCGGCATGCTGCTCGCCGCGCGTCTCGCCGTGCCGGTGATGGCGGCGGCCCTGGACCAGGAGGGCTCGATCGCAGCGGTCGCCGAGCAGCTGCGGTCCTCCGGTTCGCAGCAGCTGGCCCTGGCCCCCTACCTGATCGGCCCGGAGATCGACGCGGCCCTGATCGAGGAGGCCGCGCGGGAGGTGGGCTGCTCCGCCGCCGAGGCGCTCGGCGCCTACCCGGCGATCGGCAAGCTGGCCCTGTCGCAGTACACGACGGCGCTCGGCATCGCCCCGCAGCAGGCGCAGGGCACCCCGGTGCGCTGACCGCCCCTCGAGGCACCGACGCCGAAGGGCCCGCTCCCTCACACCGGGGGCGGGCCCTTCGGCGTACGGTCACATCGTCCCGGGAGCCTGGCCGACGACCACACAGGAGGCGGCGGGCACCGCGACGGACCCCTCGTGGCGCGGGAGCCCGGAGTCCGGGTCCACGGAGAACCAGGCCACGTCCCCGGACCGCTCGTTCGCGACGTACAGGACACCGTCGGCCTCGGTGAGCGCGCGCGGCCAGTGCCCGGCGCACGGGACCGTACCGACCAGCCGCAGCTCCTCGCCCTCCACGGCGAAGGCCGACAGGACGTCCTCGCCGCGGGTGGCGACCCAGACGAAGCGGCCGTCGGGCGAGACGGCGATCCCTGACGGGTACGCGTCGCCGGACGGGGCGTCCACCAGCACCTCGTGCTCCGTCAGCGGCTTCAAGGTGCCGTCGTCGCCGTCCCAGTGGCAGACCGTGACGGTCGGCCGCAGTTCGTTGACCACGTAGGCGTACGGGCGCAGCGGATGGAAGGCCAGGTGGCGGGGGCCGGAGCCGGGCCGCAGCGCGATCTCCCGGTGCAGGGCCAGGTCGCCGTCGGAGAGGGTGCACACCCGCACCGAGTCGGTGCCGAGGTCGACGCTGACGATCCAGCGGCCGCTCGGGTCCGGCTGGATCTGGTGGGCGTGCGGGCCCTGCTGGCGGGGCGTGTACGGGCCGGAGCCGGTGTGCCGCAGCACGGCGAGCGGACCCTCCGCGAGGGAGCCGTCGGAGCGGACGGGGACGGCGGTGACACTGCCGGAACCGTAGTTGGCGGTCAGGACGTACCCGTCGTGGAGGGCGAGGTAGGTGGGGCCGTTGGCGTCCAGGGCCACCGGGGTGCCGACCCGTTCCGGAGCGTCGCCGGTCACCCGGTAGGCGGCCACGGCCCCCTCGGCGGTCTCGCTGACCGCGTAGAGGGTCTCCCCGCCGGGCGCGAGGGCGAGATACGAGGGGTCGGGCACGTCCCGTACGCCGTTCAGGACGGTCAGCGCACCGCTGTCGGCGGCCACGGCCGCCGTGCTGATGCCCGCGCCTCCGGCGGCCGTGAACGACCCGATGTAGGCCCGTCTCCCCCGCATGCCGGCGTCTGCCACCGCTGTCCCCTTCCGGTCGGGTGCCGTCCGGCCGACGGTAGCAGTGGATCACCGCGCACCGGCCGACACGCGGGTGCGGCGGTCGGGGGAGCCGCTACTCCGCCGTCACGAGCCGCCGCGCGGAGGAGGTCCGCAGGGGGTGCGCGAGCTCGGCCAGGGCGCGTTCCAGGCCGTGCAGGTGGGCGAGGGCGGGGTCGGTCGCCGTCGGCCGCTCGGCGGGGGCGGTGACGTCCGCGCCGCCGGTCAGGGCCTCGACGGCGGCCTCGACGCGCCAGCAGGCGGCGGCGAGGCGTGCGTCGTGCGAGGCCTCCGGGTCGGCGGCGACCGCGGCCAGGCCGCGTACCTCGCGGGCACAGTCGTCCAGCAGGTCCAGGACGTGGCGGGCGCGCCGCTTGCGGGCCGGCAGGGGGTTCAGGGGGTGCACGAGCGGGGCGACCGAGAGCCGTACGCGGGCGAGGAGCTGTTCCAGCTCGGCGACCCGCTGGGCGGGGTCGGCGCCGTCGTCGCCGGCGAGGCGGGCGGCGGCCTCGGCGGTGGCCGTGTGCACGCAGCGCAGGGCCCGCTGGATCCAGGCGTCCGTGATGGCGTGGGTGGTGACGGGCAGGACGAGGAGCACCGCGAGGACGGCGCCGACCGCTCCGACGGCCGTCTCGGCGAGCCGCACCGCCAGCAGGGCGGGCTCGAGGACGCCGAGGACGCCGTAGAGGAGCTCGGCGAGCACGGTGACGCAGAGCATCATCCAGGTGTAGGAGACGGCCGCCGAGTAGAAGATGCCGAAGACGCAGACGGCGAGCAGGGCGGCCGTGGGCAGGTGCGCGCCCTCCAGCGGGACGGCGACGAGGAATCCGAGGCCGATGCCGAGGACGGTGCCGAGGACCCGGCGGAAGCCCCGGACCAGGGTCTCGCCGCGCGAGGTGGTGTTGACGAACACCCACCAGGTGGCGCCGACGGCCCAGTACCAGCGCTCTCCGGACACCAGCTGCCCCACAACCAGGGCGAAGCCGGCACCGGCGGTGGCCTGGACGGCCTGGCGGGTCGTCACCCGGGCGAGTCCGCGGCCGTCCGGCGGCGCGGGGACGGCGGCCGGGGGCATCCGGCGTTCGTAGCACCACATCCCGAAGCGCACGGCGGCCGCGCTCAGCACGGACAGCAGGACGGCGGCGTACAGCTCGGGCAGCCGGCCCGGGGTCGCGTGCAGGAACTGCGCCACGAAGTAGGTCATGAAGGCGAAGACGCCCAGGCTGTGGCCGCGCGGCCCCCAGCGGCGGGCGTAGACGCCGGCGCCGACGACCGCGAGGAAGACGAGGTCGCGGGCGAGCGGATGGGCGTGCAGTTCGGCCGCCGCCGCGAGGACGGGCAGGCCGGCGAGGGGCAGCAGCGCGGTGGTGACGGCCTGCCCGCGCACCGTGGCGTCGGCGACCGTGAACAGGGCGAGCAGCGCGGCGATGCCGCCGGTGACCATGCCGACGAGGGTGTGCCCGGCGAGCCCGCAGACCAGGACCGCCAGCGCGATGCCGAGGACGCCCCGGCCGGCGAAGCGCAGCCGCACCCGTCCCGGGTCCGGCGCGACGAACACCCTCTTCAGCAAGTGAACCCCCTCGTGGCCCTTCGGCCCTCGTGGTCGGTGGTGGCCTGACGGCCCCTCGTGGACGGCATGCAAAAGGCGCCGCGGGTTCCCGCAGCGCCATCGACCGTCCCATTGCAGCATCACCGGGGCGACTGGCTCAAGTGACGTCCCCTAAGCTGAACCATTGGCACAGACATACCGGTCCCGGCACGTCCATCGGCGGGCCAACGGACCAGAGACGGCGAGAAAGGCCGGCACCCATGCCCGTGGACGAGCTCGACACCCGCATCCTGCGGCTGCTGCTGGAGCAGCCGCGCACCAGCGTGCGGGAGTACGCGCGTATCCTCGGGGTCGCGCGGGGCACCCTCCAGGCCCGTCTCGACCGGCTGGAGCGGGACGGGGTGATCACCGGTACGGGGCCGACGCTGTCGCCGGCCGCCCTGGGCCACCCGGTGCTGGCGTTCGTGCACATCGAGGTCACCCAGGGGCACCTCGACGACGTGGGCGCCGAGCTGGCCGCCGTGCCGGAGATCGTGGAGGCCTTCTCGATCACGGGCGGCGGCGATCTGCTGGCCCGGGTGGTGGCGCGCGACAACGGGCATCTGGAGGACGTGATCCAGAAGCTGATCAGCCTGCCCGGTGTGGTCCGCACCCGGACCGAGGTGGCGCTGCGCGAGCGCGTCCCGCATCGGCTGCTGCCGCTGCTGGAGTCCGTCGGGCGGGCGTCGGCCCGCCGATGACCTTTGACATCCTGGGGCCATGAGCGATCTCGGCGGCACTTCGGTCATCTTCGATCTCGACGGAACACTCGTGGACAGCGAGCCCCTCTACTTCGAAGCGGGCCGGCGGCTCCTCGCCGAGCACGGGGTGACGGGCTTCACCTGGGCGGACCACGAGAAATACGTCGGCATCAGCACCCTGGAGACCGTGACGCTCTGGAAGGACGTCTACGGTCTGCGGGCCGGCGTGGGCGAGCTGCTCGCCGCCAAGAACCGCCACTATCTGGACCTCGCCGCCACCGGAGTCCGCGTCTACCCCGAAATGCGCGCGTTCGTGGAACTGCTGGCGGCCGACGGCGTCCCCATGGCCGTCGCCTCGGGTTCGTCCCGTGCGGCCATCACCGCGATCCTGTCCGGCACCGGCCTGGACTCCCGCCTGCGCACCGTCGTCTCGGCCGACGAGGTGGACCGGGGCAAGCCCGCCCCGGACGTCTTCCTGGAGGCGGCCCGGCGCCTGGGCGCGGACCCGTCGGCCTGTGTCGTCCTGGAAGACGCGGCACCGGGTGTGGTGGCCGCACACGCAGCCGGGATGCGCTGTATTGCCGTGCCCTATGTGGCCGCCGGGGCCGACTCACCGCAGTTCGCGACGGCGGGGCTGCTGGTGCGCGGCGGCCAGGAGGAGTTCACGGCCCGCTCGGCCTACGCCTGGCTGCGCGGGGTGGCGTAGCCAGGAGGGGCGTGACTCAGGACCGGCGCCGCGGCTTGCCGCCGCGGGGGGCGCCGCCCTTGGAGCCCTTGCCGCCGCCTGTGGCGCCGCGGCGGCCGCCGGCGCCGCCGGACCGGCCGCGGGCGGCACCGCCGGACTCGGGGCGCTTGCGCCGGGGCTGCTCCTTGGCGGCCGGGGCCTGCGAGGTCGTACGGCCGCGGGTGCTGTTGACCGTGCGGCCGCGCACCACCCCGATGAAGTCCTCGACCAGGTCGGTGGTCGCCTCCTGCGGCCAGGACAGGGCGACGCTCGACTGCGGGGCGTCGGCCAGGGTGCGGTAGGTGAGGTCCCTGCGGTGGTGGAGGCGGGCCAGCGACTGGGGGACGACGAGCAGGCCGACATTGGCCGCGACCAGTTCCACGGCATCGGCGGTGGTCGCGGGCCGTTCGAATCCCGGTCGGCCGGGCGGCTGCTCCCAGCCGAGGACGTCGTCCAGGGGGTGGAAGACCACCTCGTCGGCCAGGTCCTCCATGGTCACCTCCTCGACGGCGGAGATGACGTGGTCCTTGGGGACGACGACCACCGTGGCCTCGGTGTACAGCGGGATCGCGCTGAAGAACTCCCGGTCGACCGGCAGCCGGACGAAGCCGGCGTCGGCGCCGCCGTCCCGCAGCAGCTCGGGCGCCTCGGCGGCGGTCGCCGCGTGCAGGGTGAGGGGGACGTCGGGGAAGCGTTCGTTCCAGATCCGCACCCATTTCGCGGGTGTCACTCCCGGGACGTACGCGAGCCGGAACGAGGAGGGTGCCGCCGAGCCTGTCACCTGGCCAGGTTACCGGCCGTGGTCGGGGGAGGTTCACCCGGTGGATACCCTGGACCCCATGACGTCGCACCACACCACCCAGTCCATGAAGCCCGCCACCGCGGCGAAGAAGCTGGGTGTGTACCTCGAAGCCACCCCCGCCGAGTTCCGGGAGGGCGTGGTCACGCGCGCGGAGCTGAACGCGCTCCAGGCCGACCCGCCGCAGTGGCTGCGTGACCTGCGGCGCGACGGCCCGCACCCACGCCCGGTCGTCGCGCAGAAGCTGGGCGTGTCCATCGCGGGCCTCGCCCGCGGCGGTGTCACCGAGGCTCTGACCACCGAGCAGATCGAGGCCCTGAAGCAGGAGCAGCCCGAGTGGCTGGTCAAGGAGCGGGCCACCCAGGCCGAGGTCCGCAAGGAGGCGGCCCGGCTGCGCGAGCGGGACGCCGAGCGGGCCGCGAAGGACGCCTGATCGCCATGTGAGAGCGCCCCGGTGACCGCGTGGAGGCGGTCACCGGGGCGCTTCGGCGTCCGTCAGCTGTCGTAGTCCACGGTCAGCGACTCGGAGACCGGGTACGACTGGCAGGTCAACACGTATCCGGCGTCGACCTCGGCCGTCTCCAGCGCGAAGTTGCGCCGCATGTCCGCCTTGCCGTCGGTGACGAGGGCCCGGCAGGTGCCGCAGACGCCGCCCTTGCAGGCGAACGGCAGGTCGGGCCGGGTGAGCTGGGCGCCGTCCAGCAGAGTCCGGTCCCGCGGCAGGGCCGCCGTGGTGGAGCGCCCGTCGAGGGTAATGGTGACCTGGCTGACGGGCCCCTCCGGCCCGGCGTCCACGTGCCGCGCCTCGCGCACCGGCTCGTCGTCGGCGTAGAACAGCTCCTGGTGGACCCGGTCGTCCGGGACACCGAGGCCCGCCAGCACCCGCTGCGCGTCCCGCACCATGCCGTGGGGCCCGCACAGCCACCAGTGGTCGGCGCTCTCCACGTCGACCAGTGCCTCGACGAGCGTGCCGAGCCGTTCGGCGTCGATCCGGCCGGACAGCACCTCGGCCTCGCGGGGCTCGCGGGAGAGCACGTGGGCGAGCTGGAAGCGCGCCGGGTACAGGTCCTTCAGGTCGGCGAGCTCGTCGGCGAACATCACCGTGTCGGTGCGGCGGTTGCCGTAGAGGAGGGTGACCTTCGAGCGCTCGTCGGCGGCCAGGACGGACTCGGCGATGGACACCATCGGGGTGATGCCGGAGCCCGCCGCGATCAGCACGTGGTGGCCGGGGGTCGACAGGTCGGGGGTGAAGGCGCCGGTGGGGGCCATCACCTCCACGACGTCGCCGGGCCGCACATCGTGGACCAGCCAGGACGAGAACAGCCCGCCGGGCACGACCCGGACGCCGATGCGCGGCCGGGCGCCCACGGGCGAGCAGATCGAGTACGACCGCCGCTCGTCGCGGCCCTCGATCTCGCGCCGCAGCGTCAGCGACTGCCCGGGGGCGAACGCGAACTCCTCGGCCAGCTCGTCCGGGATGTCGAAGCCGACGGCGACCGCGTCCGAGCACAGCGGCCGCACGGAGGCGACCCGCAGCCGGTGGAAGGCCGGACGGCGGCGGACGCGCGGGCGGGGCGCGGCGGCCGTCTGTGCTTCCCTGAGGCCTTCCATCAGATCTCCTTGACGTACTCGAACGGCTCTTTGCAGGCGCGGCAGCGCCACAGCGCCTTGCAGGACGTGGCGGCGAACCGGGAGGTCTCCTCGGTGTCCGCCGAGCCGCAGCGCGGGCAGGCCACGGCGTGCCGGGTCGGTGACAGCACGAGGGCGACGGGGCCGCCGCGCGGCGCGGGGCCGGGCGGGGCGATGCCGTGCTCGGCGAGCTTGGCGCGGCCGGCCGGGGTGATCCAGTCGCTGCTCCACGGCGGGTCGAGCACGGTGCGGATCTCCACGCGCGGGTACCCCGCCGCCCGCAGGCGCGCCGCGACGTCCGCCCGCATCTCGGCCATCGCCGGGCAGCCCGAGTAGGTCGGGGTCAGGCTCGCCACGACCGTGCCGTCCTCGGTCGTCTCGACGTCCCGCAGGACGCCCAGGTCGGCGAGGGTGAGCATGGGCAGCTCGGGGTCCGGCACCTGGGCGGCGATGTGCCGGGCGCGCCGGGCGTCGAGCAGGGTCGTCACCATGTCGCCTCCGGGTGCGCGCGGGCGACGCCCTGCAGCTCGGCGAGGAGCGGGGCGAGGTGCTCGGTGTGCTCGCCCTCGCGTCCGCAGCCGGGCAGCGGGCGGTACACGGGCATGGGCAGTCCGGCCGCGTCGGTGACCTGTTTCAGGTCACCGACGACCTCCTGCCGTACGTCGAACGCGGTGAACAGCTCGCCCAGGTAGGGCGCCACCTGTTCCTGCGCGCGGCGCATCCGGCGGTGGGACTCCTCGGTGCCGTCGCCCAGGCGGACCGCCCACTCGGCGGCGTACTGCCGGTGGTAGCGCAGCTCCTTGGCGCCCTTCGCGGCGATCGCCGAGAGCACCGGGTCGGGGTGGGACGCCAGCCGCTCGAACTGCGCGAGCCGCCAGCTGGACAGCACCAGCAGCCGCACGATGCTGAACGCGAAGTCGCCGTTGGGCAGTTCGGCGAGGCGGACGTTGCGGAAGTCGGCGGCGTCGCGGAAGTAGGCGTACGCGTCCTCGTCGCGTCCGGTGCCGTCGGTCTGGCCGGCGCGGGAGTACAGCAGCCGGGCCTGGCCGAGCAGGTCGAGGCCGATGTTGGCGAGCGCGACCTCCTCCTCCAGCTCGGGCGCGCGGGTGACCCACTCCCCCAGGCGCTGCGCCGAGACGAGCGCGTCGTCGCCGAGCGCGACGCACAGGGCGGCCAGCTCGGCGGCGTCGACGTCGTCCGGGACGGTCGTGTCCACGCCGTGCAGCGGGTCCTCGAAGCCGGTCCCGTAGGCCCAGCGGGTGTCGTCCTCGTGTCCCTCGGCGAGGGTCAGATAGACGTGGTCGTCACTCATGCCCTCTCCTTCAGATGTGGGGGACGTCGTCGGGGATGTCGTAGAAGGTCGGGTGGCGGTAGACCTTGTCGGCGCTGGGCGCGAAGAACGGGTCCTTCTCGTCGCGGGTGGAGGCGGCGATGTGCTCGGAGCGCACGACCCAGATGCTGACGCCCTCGTTGCGCCGGGTGTAGAGGTCCCTGGCGTGGGTCAGGGCCATCCGGTCGTCGGCGGCGTGCAGCGAGCCGACGTGGACGTGGTTCAGCCCGCGCTTGCCCCGGACGAACACCTCGTACAGCGGCCAGTCCTGCTTTCCGGTGCTCATGCCACCGCTCCCTTCTCCGCGCGGGCGGCCTGCTTGGCCGCGTGGGCGGTGGCCGCCTCCCGCACCCAGGCGCCCTCTTCATGGGCGCTCCTGCGTCGTTCCATCCGCTGTGCGTTGCACGGGCCGTCCCCCTTGATGACCCGCATCAGCTCGTCCCAGTCGGGCGTGCCGAAGTCGTGACGGCCGCGCTCGGCGTTCCAGCGCAGCTCGGGGTCGGGCAGGGTGACGCCGAGCTTCTCGGCCTGCGGGACCGTCATGTCGACGAAGCGCTGGCGCAGCTCGTCGTTGCTGTGCCGCTTGATCTTCCAGGCCATCGAGCGGGCGGAGTTGGGCGAGGAGTCGTCGGGCGGGCCGAACATCATCAGGGAGGGCCACCACCAGCGGTTCACGGCGTCCTGGACCATCTCCCGCTGGGCCTCGGTGCCACGCATCATCGTCATCAGCAGCTCGTAGCCCTGCCGCTGGTGGAACGACTCCTCCTTGCAGATCCGCACCATCGCGCGCGCGTACGGCCCGTAGGAGCTGCGGCACAGCGGCACCTGGTTGCAGATCGCGGCGCCGTCCACGAACCAGCCGATCACGCCGACGTCGGCGAAGCTCATCGTGGGGTAGTTGAAGATCGAGGAGTACTTCTGGCGGCCCTCGATGAGCCGGTCGGTCAGATCGGCGCGGTCGGCGCCCAGGGTCTCGGCGGCCGAGTACAGGTACAGGCCGTGACCGGCCTCGTCCTGCACCTTCGCGAAGAGGATCGCCTTGCGGCGCAGCGAGGGCGCCTTGGTGATCCACTCCCCCTCCGGCTGCATGCCGATGATCTCGGAGTGGGCGTGCTGCGCGATCTGCCGGATCAGTGTGTTGCGGTAGCCGTCCGGCATCCAGTCCCGCGGCTCGATGCGCTGGTCGCGCGCGATCGTCGCGTCGAAGTGCCCCTCAAGCGGCCCTTGTGGGGGCGCCTCGGTGGAGTGTGAGGTCGTCATCGCTCCCGCTTCCCAACCGACCATTCGTTCGGTACCAGTGTGGCGTGTTTCGTCGAGCGGAGCAAGACCTTTGCGGGGCGCCCGCGCGGCTACCGTCCGTGGTCGCGCGGGCGCGCCGTGCCGCAGTGCGGCCTCACCGCGACCGGCAGCGTCGAAGGTCACAAAAACGTATCGGACATTTCACACGTCAATCTTCACTGCAGGCACACAAGTTGGCTAAGTTACTGGCTCAGGACGCGCGTTGAACTCCGGCGAACCCCGCCGGGACGAGCGCCCTCCGCCGAGTCGGCGTGCCCTGCGGGGCCGCGGAGCCGGGGACCCAACCGAACCATGGGGTGAATCGACCTGAGGCCGTGACGGGCCGGGTCGTAGGGCACACCTTCCGACGCGAACGCCCGAACCCGTCAGCTAACTCGGTAGGCGGAGTACGGAAGGAGCACGTCGCCCATGGCGCCGGAACGCACCGGTATGCGCAACTCCGCGCTCGCCTCGGCAGCAGCCCTCACCTCGGTGGCCCTCCTCGGCCAGTCGGCCGGTGCCGCCCAGGCGGACGAGGGACCGAGCCGCGAGGAGGTCAGCCGGCGGGTCAGCTCGCTGTACGACCGGGCCGAGACCGACACCGGGACCTTCAACGCCACCCGCGCCTCGTCGACGGGACCGCGCAATCGTGCGGGCGCCCCGGCGGCCTCGGGGCGTGACGGCGGCCGGGGCTCGGCCGCGCTCGACGAGGTGGCCCGGCAGTGGTTCGACGTCGCCCGGTCCAAGCTGGGCCCGACGGTTCCGGCCGTGCTGCCGAAGGACCGGGCACCGGAGCGGTCCGCCCCGGCCCGGTCCGCACGCCCGTCGGGCGGTGACGGGGCACGGGAGATATCCGGCCGCACCGCCCTGGAGCTGCCCGCCGGATCGGGCGCGCCCCTCGCCGAGTTGCCCGCCGGGACCGCTCGCCCTGCGGCCGTGGGTGAGCTCACCGCGGGTCCTGTCGCGGCGCTGCCCGCGGCTGCCACGCCGGCCCTGGAGTCCGGGGGCGCCCTCGCGCTGCCGGCCCCGGCCACCGCGCAGCCGGAGGCGGACCAGCGGTCCACGCTGCGCGCCGGCAAGGAGCGCAGCCAGCGCAAGCTGGCGCAGGCGCGCGAGCTGCTGACCGCTCGCGCCGGGCGCACCACCCCGGCGCTGGAGGCCCCCGCGGCCGCCCCGGCGCCGTTCCCGCCCGCGGCGCAGAGCCGGTGGGACGCCCTGGAGGCGCAGAGCCCTGCCGACATGACGACGGTTCCTCCGGGGACGACGGCTCCCGCGGACGCCTCGTTCGTGTCGGGTGCGCAGTTGAATGCCCCTCAGGCTCTCGCCGCGCCGGACGCCGGGTTCGCCGCGCCGGACGCCGGGTTCGCCCCGGCTGTCCAGACGGGGAGCTTCCCCGCCGTCGGGCAGACGGGGAGCTTCCCCATGGTCGACCAGACAGGGAGTTTTCCCGCCGTCGCACAGACCGGCAGCTTCCCGATGGTCGACCAGACCGGGAGCTTCCCCGTGGTCGACCAGACCGGGAGCTTCCCCCTGGTCGACCAGACCGGCGGCTTCCCTCTGGTCGACCAGACCGGTGGCTTCCCGGCCGTCACGCAGAGTGGGAGCTACCCGGCGGCGGCCGCGACCGGGGCCTACCCCGCCGCCGCTCCGGCCCCTGCCGCGCCCATGCCGGCACCGCAGGACAGCCGGGCGCTGAGGGCGCTGGAGTTCGCGCGGGCGCAGATCGGCAAGCCGTGTGTCTGGGGTACGACCGGACCGAACACCTTCGACGGCCCCGGACTCACCCAGGCCGCCTGGAAGGCCGCCGGTATCGCGCTCCCCCGTACCGCCCAGGAGCAGGCCACCGCCGGGCAGGGCGTCGCCCTGACCCACCTGGAGCCCGGCGACCTGGTCCTGTACCACGCGGGGCACGTCGGCATCTACTCCGGCAACGGCATGATGATCCACGCCCCGGGCCCCGGCACCGTCATCCGCGAGGAGTCCGTCCAGTACGCCGGAGAGGCCGCGATCCACAGCGCGATCCGCCCCGCCTGAGGCGGCGTCACCCCGGCGCCGTACGACGACCGCCCCGCCTCCACCGGGTGGGGCGGAGCGGGGCTGATCCGTCGGGGACGCCTTCGGCGGTCGTGGAAGAGGTCAGTGGCGGCCTTCCGGGCCGCGCCGGTCGGGCCGGCGCTGCAGGGCCAGCCAGTCGGCGATCGCGGCCGCGATCGGCTGCCCGGTCTCCAGCTCGACGAAGCCGAACTGGCCCCCCTGGTTGCACTCCAGGAACCACCAGATGCCGTCCTCGTCCTCCGCGAAGTCGAAGGCGGCGTACGCCAGTCCGGCCAGCGTGACGTACTCGTGCACCGACTTGCCGATGCGGTCCGGCACCGGGACCGGCTCCCAGGGGTGCCCGGTGTCGCCGTACCGTCCGTCGATCTGGTCGGGCTCGGCGGTCTTGCGCGCGGCGAACAACCTGCTGCCGACGCAGGTCAGCCGGATGTCCGCCTGCTTGGGGACGTACCGCTGAAGCAGGGCCGGCCCGGCCGCGACGGCGGAGAAGTCCGCGTCGGGGCCGATCAGGGTGGTGGGCAGCGCCAGGGGCGGCTCACCGGGCGGCGGTCCGGACGCCGACTTCACCACGACCTCCTTGTGCTGCTCGACGAAGGCCCGCGCCAGCCGCGGGGCCGTCGTGAACACCGTGGGCGGCACGGCGAATCCGCTGAGGTGGCCGAGCCGCAGCTGCCAGGGCTTGAGCCGGGCCTGGTCGGCGTTGCGGGGATGGTTCATCCACCGGGCGGCGGCCGAGTGCAGCATGCCGTACAGGGCCTGCCGGGTCTCGGCGGTCAGCCAGGGAGACGGATCCGGCGCGTGGGCGGCCGGCTCGCCGGGCCTGCGCACCCAGATCGAGCGCAGTCCCCCCATCGACAGCACGTGCCCGTTGACCGACAGATGCCCGTCGAAGTCACCGTGGGCGTAGTCCGCGGCCAGCACGGCCTTGCCGGGCAGGTCGGCGGGGTCCAGCCGCAGCACGGGCGTCCCCGTCGCGTGCAGTTCGTTCACCACCATGTCGGCGGTCACGTCCTCCTCGGACGTGAGGATCAGTACCGTCATGCGCCGGCCGGTTCGTCAGTCGTCGAAGTGGGTGGCGGAACCGGCCGTGGACGTCGTCGTGCCGGCGGCGAGCAGGAGGTCCGGGTCGCTGACGGCCGGGCGCCCGTCGGGCAGCATGTTCAACTGCCGGGCCGGGTCGAAGTGGTACGGCGTCAGCGCCTGGGCGGCGCCTCTGGGGAACGCGTAGTTCAGGGTGAAAGGTCGCATCGAAACCTCCGCGGTCGCGTGATGCCTGCGCTACCGTCCCTTACGCGCCTGTTGTGTAATGCATTCACTACGTGCTGCCACATGGGGGTGAACGTCGTCACATCCAACGGGGAGATGTGGACGCCCTGTTGAGGGCCTTCGCGGGGCGGTCTATGCCGGGGGCACGCCGCCGCCCTGGAGGCGTTCGAGGTCCGAGGGGCGCACCTGGATCACGATCAGGGCGATGACCGCGGCGATCGCGGTGAAGATCGCGGCCGTGACGAAGGCGGCGGAGACCCCTGCGGTGAGGATCTCGTCGGCGAACGGCGCCGGGAGCTGCCCGGTGCGCTGGAAGCGCAGGCGCTCCAGCGGGGTGGCCTGGGACAGGAAGGCCGGTATCTGTTTGTCGGCCTCGTTGTTGCTGGCCGTCCCGTACATGGTGACCAGGATGGACAGGCCCAGCGAGCCGCCGACCTGCTGGGTGGCGTTGAGGAGCCCGGAGGCGGCCCCGGTCTCCGCCGGCGTCACGTTGGACAGCGCCATCAGCGTCAGGGACACGAACTCCATGCCCATACCGAGGCTGAACACGAGCATCGGCCCGAGGATGCTGCCCAGATAGGTCGAGTTCACGTCGGTCAGGGTCAGCCAGGCCAGTCCGGCGGCGGCGAGGATCGCGCCGGTCACCATGAACGGTTTGGGACCGTACTTGGGCAGGAGCTGGGAGGCGAGCCCGGCGCCGATCGCGATGACGGCACTCACCGGCAGGAAGGCCAACCCGGCCTGGAGCGGGCTGAAGTCGAGCACGTTCTGCACGAACAGCGTCAGGAAGAAGAACATCCCGAAGATCGCGGCGGCGAGGCTCAGCATGATGCCGTAGGTGCCCGCGCGGTTGCGGTCGGCGAACATGTGCAGGGGTGTGATCGGCTGTCTGGAACGCTGCTCGACCAGGACGAACAGCAGCAGGAAGACGACGGCCGCCCCGAACGCGCCGAGCGTGAGCGCGTCCCGCCAGCCGTCCTGCGCGGCACGGATGAAGCCGTAGACGAGCAGCACCATGCCGATGGTGGAGGTCATCGCGCCCAGGATGTCGAAGTGCCCGGCGTGCCGCTCGGACTCGCGGATCCAGCGGGGTGTGGCGAGCACGATGAGCAGGCCGATGGGCACGTTGACGAACAGCACCCAGCGCCAGTTGAGCCACTCCACGAGGATGCCGCCTGCCAGCAGCCCGATGGCGCCGCCACCCGCCGAGACGGCCGCGAAGACGCCGAACGCCCTGTTGCGTTGCGGCCCTTCGGGGAAGGTCGTGCTGATCAGCGCCAGTGAGGTCGGGGAGGCGATGGCACCGCCGACACCCTGGAGGGCGCGGGCGCTGAGCAGTTGCCACTCGTTCTGGGACAACCCGCCGAGGAGGGAGGCCAGCACGAAGAGGAGCACACCGAAGACGAACACCCGCCGCCGGCCCAGGATGTCGCCCATCCTGCCGCCGAGGAGGAGGAGTCCGCCGAAGGTGAGGGTGTAGGCGTTGACCACCCAGGACAGGCTCGTCGTCGAGAAGTCCAGCGATCGCTGGATGTCCGGGAGGGCGATGTTCACGATGGTGATGTCGAGCACCACCATCAGCTGACACGAGGCGATCACGAACAGTGCCATGCCGTTGCCGCGGCCCTCGTTCCCCTTCGTGTCCTGAGGAGTGGTCCGCGCTTGGGGTGTCGGCTCCGAATGGCTCATCGCATCGCTGTGGGCGGGGGTTCGGGGGCCGGGTCGGAATCGGACTGGCTGCCCGCCACCATTCGACCGTACGCCGGTGCCGTACGGCCCTCCAGTCGATCACGGGCCGGGCGGATCAGGCCCGTTCGGCGCGGCGCGGGCAGCGATCGGGCGGGGTCAGGCGGTCGCCGGGGGGATGTTCTGGTTGGCGTGGAAGAAGTTGTCCGGGTCGTAGGTGCGCTTGACGGCGCTGAGCCGGTCGTAGTGCCCGCGGTATGTCGTCCGGACGCGGTCCGTGCTCTCGCCCTCACCGATGAAGTTGATGTACGAGCCGCCCATCGAGTACGGGTGCAGATCGCTCTGGTAGGCGACCGACCAGTCGCGGATCACCCCGGCGTTGGCGGGGTCGGGGTCGACGCCCGCGATCACCGCGGACCACATGGCGTCCCGGTACGCCCAGGCCGTGTCGTCGGCGCCGGGCTGGTGGGCGGCGGCGTCCACGGGATACAGGTGCATCAGGGACAGCGGAGTGGGGAGGTTCTCCCCGTACTTGTGGTGCACGTCGATGGCGGAGTCGCTGATCGTGTCGAAGAAGTCGCCGCGCCAGTACCACTGGTAGCCCTTCGGGATCAGCTCGTCGAACATGCCCTGGAGGGCCGGGTAGGGCATGGGGGCGGTGAAGTGGAAGGCGGGCGGGGCGGGGTCGTTCACCGGGGCCAGCATCCGCTCCAATCGGTCGCCCTCGGCATCGCCCGTGTAGCACCAGACGACGCCGCACATCTTCTGTCCGTGGATCGTCTCGGGGAACGGAGGGCCGGGCGGGATGCTGAACAGGGTGAAGAACCCGTTGAGGTCCGCGGGCGCGGCGGGCAGGAAGTCCCGGTACCAGCGCAGCACTTCGGGTGTGCGGTCGACCGGCCACACCGTCACGCCGACGCCGACGGTGCCCACCGGGTGCGTGCGGAAGGTGAACGACGTCACCACGCCGAAGTTCCCGCCGCCGCCCCGCAGTGCCCAGAAGAGGTCCGGGTGCTCCTCCTCGGAGGCGGTGACGAAGGTGCCGTCGGCGAGCACGACGTCGGCGGACGTGAGGCTGTCGATCGTCAGGCCGTACTTGCGGGTCAGGTGCCCGTGCCCGCCGCCCAGCGTCAGGCCGCCCACGCCGGTCATCGAGACGATGCCGGCCGGCACGCCGAGGCCGAACGTGTGGGCCGCGTGGTCGAGGTCCCCGATCTGGGCTCCGCCGGACACCTGCGCGGTCATCGAGCCGGGGTCGACGCGGACCCCACGCATCGTCGACAGGTCCAGGACGAGCGCGTCGTCCACCAGGCACAGGCCGGGTCCGCTGTGCCCGCCGCCGCGCACCGCCAGTTCCACTCCGTTGTCCCGCGCGAAGCCGATCGCCGTACGGACGTCGGCGACGTCCACGCACTGCGCGAACGCGGCCGGGCGCCGGTCGATCATGGCGTTGTAGATGCTGCGGGTCTCGTCGTACCCCGCGTCCTCGGGGGTGATGACGGGTCCCCGCATTCCCGCGCGCAGTTCGTCGAGTGCCGTTGCGTTGATGGCGCCCATGGCCGGACCCCTTCGCTCGAAGTCGGTGAGCGACGGATGGGCGGCACCCGGCGTCCGGGCGTCCGGGCGGGAGCAGGGGCGCACGGTGCGCTGATCCGTTCGCACCTCGTGCAGATGTCGGCAGGACCCACCGCCCCGCCGTTTCCCAGTGTTCTCCGGTCCTCGGACGACCGCACGTCGATCGAGGACCGGTCCGGGGCGGCGGGGCGGGGGCGTCTTCAGGCCGTGGTTTTGGGTATGGCCTCGGCTTCTTCCTGTGCCTGGGCTTCTGCTTCCGCGAGCAGAGCGGCGAGCGTGGCGCGTGCGCGGGCCACGCGGGAACGGACCGTCCCCACGGGGCAGTCGCTCCGTTCGGCAGCCTCCGCGTAGGGCAGCCCGGCCAGCTGCGTCAGCACGAACGCCTCGCGCCGCTCGGCGGGAAGCGTGTCCAGCAGGTCGAGCAGCGCGACGCCGTCGTCGAAGCCGGGCAGACCGGCGGGCTGGGCGCGTTCGGCGGCGCGCGTCCAGTCGTCCGTGTCGCACACCCGTGGCCGGGCGGCCGCGTACCGGTGGCTGTCGATCACCGCGCGCCGCGCGATGGCCAGCAGCCAGGTGCGTGCCGAAGAGCGGCCCTCGAACCGGTGCAGGCTGCCGAGCGCCCGCAGGAACGTGTCCTGTGCCAGGTCGTCGGCGGCCTGGGGATCGGCCGAGAGGTGGGCCACGTACCGCACGACGTCCCGGTGCAGGGAGCGCACGAAACGGTCGGCGGCGGCCGGGTCACCACCACGGGCCGCGAGCGCCCACATGGTCGTCGGCTCGTCCTGGGGCCCGCGCACGGCGGGCAGGGCAGGAGTGATCACCTGAGTCCTTCTCGGGTATGCCGGACTCCGGCACGGCCGGGTACGCCAGCCGGGTGCGCCACGTCCTTGGGCGCGCGGCACCGGAGCTGTCCGGGGATGCGGGGCACGGCCGTACGGAGGTACGACCGTGGGCCCGAGGCGCGCACCGTGATCCATGGCGATCGGACGGGACTGCCTCGGGGAACCGGCTGTCTCAGACGACAGCGGGCCCCGCGGGAGGCCCCCGAGAGGTGAGGGAATGGACGAGCGGCAGCAGCCGCGGCGCCCGGTCGGAGCGCGGTCGGCGCGGCCGGGGGCGTGGGGGGACCGGCGGGGCGGGCAGGAAGAGGACCACCCGCAGCGGTGCGGCCAGCCAGCCGGCGACGGCCCGCAGGATACGGAAGGCGGCGCGCTCGCCGTGTCCCAGCCACAGGCCGCACAACAGAGCGGCGAGGGTGTGGGCGGCGAACATGCCGAGCGACGCGTCACCGCCCATGTCGTGGCCCATGCCCTGCCCCATGTCGTGACTCATGCCATGACCCATGTCGTGGGCCCTGGACATGGGGTGGTGCATGCCCGTGTGGGCCGCGCCCATGTCGTCGAGGGACATGTGGTCCCGCGCCATGTGGCCCGGACGCATGTGGTCCCCGGCCATGGGACGCCCGGCCATGTGGTCCCCTACCACGGGGCCACTTCCCACGGTCTCGAACACCGCGTGCAACCCGCCCTGGGCCACGACCACGACCGACACGACGAGCGGCAGTCCCCGCTCCCGGCCGGCGAGGCACCAACCGGTGCCCCAGGTCGCCAGCGCGCCGACGACGAGCGTCCACCACGGCACGGCGGTACCGGACATCAGGGTGTGACCGAGGGCGGCGAGCAGCACACAGACGGACGCGAACACCGCGGCCCGTATCGCGCGCACGCCCCACCCAGCAGTCATGACGGCCCTCATCCTCGCATCCGGGGCCCGCTCGTCACGGGTGAAGTACGGGGGACACCCCCGCCGCGCACTCACGCCAGGGCGGGTGAGACGGGACACATCACTGGGTGGCGGGCCGCCGGTGCCGGTGCAACAGGCAGGAGGCGACGACGATGAGTGGCCAGACCGACTGAATGGCCGTCACCAGGCGTTCGGCCACCCCGGCGGCACCGTCGTGCTCTATCTCGATCATGAACCACGCGGCACTGCCCAGCATCAAAGCGGTCGCGGTGAACGAGGGGACGAGGCGCAGCCCCCAGGGCGCCGTCGCGCTGCGGTCGGCGGCCAGTACCGGCCACACCGCGAGGAAGGCGAACCCCACCCCCGCGACCGTGCCATGGCTGAGGGAGCCGCCGCTCTCCGGCGGTGGCAGCATGGCCACCACGATCGCCGTGATGCCGCCGGCACCGAGGGCGAGCCGGCCGGGGAGGGCCGCGGGGCGCAGTCCCAGGGCGGTGCAGAGGTGGCAGAGACCGAGGGCGGCGAGCGCCGAGGTCATCACCCAGAACCCTCGGGTTCCGTAGGCCGCCAGGACGCTGATGGTCTGGGTGACCGGGTCGTATGCGGGCCCTTCGAGGTGCGCCGCGATCAGCCAGCCGCCGATCAGCACGACGGGCGCGGATCCCGACGACAGCAGAGCCCACCTAGGCACAAGTCGCATCAAACTACCGTAGAACGACTTGTTCATCTGATTCGCGCCGTACACGCGGAGGGCCGACCGCCGGTGCGCGCGGGTCGCCGCTCAGTCGTCCTTTATGGGCGGGACGACGTTGACGTGTCCCGCGGCACCGTCCCACTCCCACAGGTTCACCGGGCCGGGGAGCCCTCGGGGGACGACCACGGCCGGGACCGGTTCGACGGTCGCGAAGGACCGCTCGGACCCCTTGTCCGGTTCGGGGACGCCGGCCGGGCCCCGCCACCGGCCGGCCGCCCAGGAGGTGACGGCGGTCCCGAGGCCGGTGGCGGAGTCCCGCCGTGTGTCCAGACGCTGGGGGACCGCGCGGCCGTTGGCCCGCCACTCCGCGACCAGGGCGGCGTAGATCGACGGGCGGCCACCGGGTGTGCCGGTGGGCGGTACGACGTACGACAGGGGCGCGGAATCGTTGCCCAGGACACGCCGCGCCGTGTCTCTGTTGTCCATGCCAGAGCAAACGCCTCGGCGTGCGCCGGTGGTACGCGGAAAGTCACCGCGACCACCCGGTCGGGTGAGTCCGTCGCCCGTATAGCCCACAGGGATCGAGCCATCAGGGTGCACGGGACGGTAGGGCACCGGGCGCGCACGGCCCGGTCGGGGGCGTGCGTCCCCCCATCTGCCTGTTTGGAGCGCGGGCGCTCACCCCATACGGGGAATTGCGCTCCGCCGTATGGCCGCGGCACCCGTCACCCGGTCCACTGAGGCCTTCACCGGTCGCATCGGGAGGCTTGTTTCATGGCACTGACGGAGTGGACGAGGTCGATGGAGTGGCTGGCCGCGGCGTCGGAGGACCCCGGCGCGTGCAAGCACGAGTGGCAGAACGGCACCACCGGCGTCACCCTCCTCGCGGCCGGGCGCTTCTGGGACGTGCTGATCGTGCCGGAGGAGCTGGGGCTGCGCGTGGCGGACCTGCTGGACGAGTTGCCGCTGCTCGACCGCGGCCCCTGTCTGCTGGACACCCGGCGCCGCCGGGTGGGCTTCCTGCTGCCGCCGGAGCCGCGGACGGTGTGGGTCGGCACCGGCGTGCGTCTGCTCGGGGCGGGCACGTGGATCGCCGCACCCGCCCCGCACTGCCGCTGGGGCGCCCTGCGCTGGCTGGTCCCGCCGGACGGTACCGGCACGCTGAACATCCCGGAGGTCATGGAGGTGGCCCTGGAACGCTGCGCGGGCGAGCTGTCCCGCCTCCAGGGCCGTGGCGTACCGCGGGACGGGCGTACGGCACTGCTGTGACCGGACGCCGGTCGCGTTGTCAGCCCAGGAAGCTGAGCCGGACCTGCCGGTTCGGGTTGTCACGGTTGGTGTCCACCAGGCACACCGACTGCCAGGTGCCGAGTTCGAGCCGTCCCCCGACCACCGGCAGCGTCGCGTGGGGCGGCACGATCGCGGGGAGGACGTGGTCGCGGCCGTGGCCGGGGCTGCCGTGCCGGTGCTGCCAGCGGTCGTCGGCGGGCAGCAGGGAGTGGAGGGCGGCGAGGAGGTCGTCGTCGCTGCCGGCGCCGGTCTCGATGATCGCGATGCCGGCCGTCGCGTGCGGCACGAACACGTTCAGTAGGCCGTCGCGGTTCCCGGCCGCCTCCCGCAGGAAGGACTCGCAGTCGCGGGTGAGGTCGACGACCCGCTCCGAGGAACCGGTGGCGACGTTCAGGACTCGGGTGGTGAAGGCGTCTGACATGCCGTCCATCCTCGCGCATCGCACGGGAAGATCCCCGTCCGTCGCGCCGTTGGTGGAGATGTGAACAGCATCGAGGCGGTCGAGACGGTCGACGTGGTGGTGATCGGCGCCGGGCAGGCGGGGCTGTCGAGCGCGTACCACCTGCGACGCACGGGGTTCGAGCCCGGGCGTGACTTCGTGGTGCTCGACCACTCCCCCGGCCCCGGCGGCGCCTGGCAGTTCCGCTGGCCCTCCCTGACGTACGGCAAGGTGCACGGGATGCACGCGCTGCCGGGCAGGGAGCTGACCGGCGCCGACCCCGGGCGGCCGTCGTCCGAGGTGATCGCGGAGTACTTCGCGGACTACGAGCGGACGTTCGACCTGCGGGTCCGGCGCCCGGTGGAGGTGCGGGCCGTACGGGAGGGCCCGGACGGGCGGCTGCTCGTGAAGAGTTCGGCCGGCACCTGGGCGACGCGGGCCCTGATCAACGCGACCGGCACCTGGGACCGCCCGTTCTGGCCGCGCTACCCCGGCCAGGAGACCTTCCGGGGACGGCAGTTGCACACCGCGCAGTACCCGGGTCCGGAGGCGTTCGCGGGGCTGCGGGTCGTGGTGGTCGGCGGCGGCGCGTCGGGGACCCAGCATCTGATGGAGCTCGCGCCCTACGCGGCGGCCACGACCTGGGTGACCCGGCGTCCGCCGGTGTTCCGCGAGGGGCCCTTCACCGAGGACCTGGGCCGGGCGGCCGTCGCGCTCGTCGAGGAGCGGGTCCGGCAGGGGCTGCCGCCCAAGAGCGTGGTCTCCGTGACGGGGCTGCCGTTGACCGAGCCGGTGCGGCAGGCGATCGCCGACGGCGTCCTGGACCGGCAGCCGATGTTCGACCGGATCACCCCGGACGGCGTGGAGTGGAAGGACGGGCGCCACGTCGAGGCGGACGTCATCCTGTGGGCGACCGGGTTCCGGGCCGCCATCGACCATCTGGCGCCGCTGCGACTGAGGGAGCCCGGCGGAGGCATCCGGGTGGAGGGGACGCGCGCGGTCGCCGACCCGCGTGTCCATCTCGTCGGCTACGGGCCGTCCGCCAGCACCATCGGCGCCAACCGCGCGGGCCGTGCGGCGGTCCGGGACATCCGGCGGCTGCTGTCCGAGGAGCCGGTCGCGGCGTGACCCGCCGCGCCGCCGGTCACCGGGCCGCCGAGGGGCCGGCCTTGCGCAGTGCTTCGGCCTCGGCCACATTGCGCTGGTGCTCGGCGTAGTCGGCCGTGAAGCGGGTGTCGCCGGGCTTCACGGTGACGAAGTACAGCCAGTCGCCGGCTGCCGGGTTGACGGCGGCACGCATGGCGTCGGCCCCCGGACTGGCGATCGGCGTCGGCGGCAGTCCCATGCGCTGGTACGAGTTGTAGGGGCTCTCGATCCGGGTGTCCGCCTGGCTCGGGGCGCCGGAGGAACGGTTCAGCGCGTAGTTGACGGTGGAGTCCATCTGGAGCGGCATCCCGCGCTCCAGCCGGTTGAAGACGACCCGGGCCACCTTGGGCATGTCCGCCTTGGTGGCGGCCTCGGCCTGGACGAGACTGGCGATCGTCACCGCCTGGTAGACGTTCATGGCGTTGCGCTGGGCCCCGGCGGCGATCGGGGCTCCGCTGAACTTCTGGTCGGCCTTGGCGACCATGTCGGCCAGCAGCGCCTCCGCAGTGACCCGGGTGCCGTCGCGCTCCAGCGGATACTTCGCCGGGAAGAGATAGCCCTCCGGGTTGCCGTCGGCCTCGTTGGGCAGTTTCAGGTTCGCTTTGGCCAGGGACTTCTTGGTGCTGCCGGGCGGCAGGGCGAGAGCCTTGTCGACCGCCGCGTAGACCTGGCCCGCGCGCCAGCCCTCAGGGATCACCAGGGAGGTGGGCAGCGCCGGTTCCTCCTCGCCCGTGATCAGCAGCGGCACCGCCACGGTGGTGCCGGCCACGACGGCGCCTGCGGCGATGAGGGCGACACGGCCCCGGCGCGTGAGTCGGATGGTGCTCCGTGACGGAGTGTTCAGGTACATGCGGGAACGGTAACCCGCACAACCTCACAAAAGCGGCATATCGTCACCCCGTCGGCTCCAGTTGTGCGTCCCTGCGGACCAACGCGGCGTAGCGGCCGTCACGCGCCAACAGCTCCTCGTGCGTGCCGCGTTCGGCGACGTGTCCCGCATCGAGGACCACGATCTGGTCGGCGCCCCGAATGGTCGACAGCCGGTGGGCGATGGTGACCGTGGTGCGGTTGGCCGACAGGGCGTCGATGGCCTGCTGCACGGCGTGCTCTGTGCGGGTGTCCAGGGCGCTGGTCGCCTCGTCGAGGATCAGCACCGGCGGGTCACGCAGGATGGTGCGGGCGATGGCGAGGCGCTGCTTCTCACCGCCGGAGAAGCGGTGGCCGCGTTCGCCGACGACGGTGTCGTAGCCGTCCGGCAGCGTGGCGATGTGGTCGTGGATCTGGGCCGCCTTCGCCGCCGCGTGCAGTTCCTCGTCGGTGGCGTCGGGCTTGGCGAAGCGCAGGTTGTCGGCGACCGAGGCGTGGAAGAGGTACGTCTCCTGCGAGACGACGCCGACGGCCCGGGCGAGGGTGTCGAAGTCCAGGTCGCGCACGTCGACCCCGTCGAGGGTGACGCGGCCGCCCGTCACGTCGTACAGCCGTGGCACGAGGTGGCCCAAGGTCGACTTGCCGGCGCCGGTGGGGCCGACGACCGCGAGGCTGCTGCCGGCCGGGACGGTGACGTCGATGCCGTCGAGGATCGGGCCGCCCTTGCCGTCGTAGCGGAACTCGACGTCCTCGAAGCGGACCTCGCCCTTGACGCGGTCCAGGTGGACGGCGTCCTCGCGTTCGGTGATGTCGATGGGGAGGTCCAGGTACTCGAAGATGCGCTGGAAGAGCGCGAGCGAGGTCTGGATCTGCACACCGGTGGACAGCAGGCTGACGGCGGGGCGGAACAGGCCCTGCTGGAGCGAGACGAACGCGACGATCGTGCCGATGGAGACCTGTGGGCCACCTACCTGGAGCGCCAGGCCGGCGGTCCAGTAGATGACCGCGGGCATGGCCGCCATGACGATGGTGATGACCGCCATGCGCCAGCGGCCGGCCATGCTGGAGCGCACCTCCAGATCGACCAGTTGCTCGGACTCGTCGGAGAACGCCTTGGTCAGCGAGCCGGAACGGCCCATGGTGCGGCCGAGCAGGATGCCGCTGACGGAGAGCGACTCGGTGACCGTCGCGGCCATCGCTGCCATCTGCTTCTGCCGCTGGGTGGTGATCTTCTTGCGTTCGTTGCCGACGCGGCGGCTGATCCAGACGAAGACGGGCAGCAGAAGCAGCGAGACCACGGTGAGCCGCCAGTCGAGCGCGATCATCGCGACGATCGTGGCGACGACGCTGGTCAGGTTGGAGACCAGGGAGGTCGCGGTCGAGGTGACGGTGGCCTGCATGCCGCCGATGTCGTTGGCGATGCGGGACTGGACCTCGCCGGTGCGGGTGCGCGTGAAGAAGGCGAGCGACATGCGCTGGAGGCGGCCGTAGACGGCGGTGCGCAGGTCGTGCATGACGCGCTGGCCGACCGTGGTGGAGATCAGGGTCTGCAGGACGCCGAAGACGCTGGTGAGGACGGCGCTGAGGATCATGCCGAGCGCCAGCAGGCTGAGCAGCCCGGTGCGGCCCTGCGGGATCGCTACGTCGAGGATCTCCTTGAGCAGGAACGGCGTGGCGACGCCGACCAGCGACGAGGCGCCGACGAGTACGCCGACGACCGCGAGGCGGCCTCGGTACGGGCGGAAGAGCCGCAGGATGCGGCGGACCTGCCGCGGCTGCTCGGCTGCGGCGGCGGGAGGGGTCCAGGCGGGTTCACGGTCGGGATGCATGGGCTCCTACGGAGGTGGGCGGGCGGAGACTGTCGGCGGGCTGGGACTGTGGGCGGGCTGAGACTGTGGGCGTGCTGGGACTGACGGAGCTTAGCTCATTGTTACCTATGCTCACAATGAACGTCGTCCTGATATTGTTCCCGCATGACCATGCCCGATGCCGACGGCCCGCTCGCCGAGCAGTTGCTGCGCCTCACCCGCCGGGTGCACCGGATCCAGAAACGGCACCTGCAGGAGTGCGGCGTCGGGATCACTCCGGCACAGTCCCGGCTTCTGCGCACCCTGGCGCACTATGACGCGCCCCCGCGGATGGCCGACCTCGCCGAACGGCTGGAGGTCGTGCCGCGCGCCGTGACGACCCTGGTCGACGCGCTGGAGGCGAACGGGACGGTACGCCGGGTCCCGGATCCGACCAACCGGCGGGTCATCCGGATCGAGCTCACGGACGACGGGCGCGCCGCGCTGCGCGAGCTGCACCGGGCGCGCCGGTCGGCGGCGGAGGAGATCCTCGCGCCGCTGACGGAGGAGCAGCGGTCGGTCCTGGGCGTCCTCCTGGACACCCTGGTGGACGGGGGGACCGGCGGCCACGGGTGCTGAGAGCGTGGTGCGTCAGCGGGTCGTCGTTCCGGCCCGCCGCCGTCAGTTCGAGCGCCGCAGGTCCGCCCTGTCCCCCATCACCACCACAGGATGCCGAGCCGGATCGAGCGTACGGAGCAGATACCGCATCCCCGATTCGGACAGGCTGACGCAGGCGGACGTACCACTGCCGTGGTCCATGTGCAGCCAGATGCTCCCACCCTTGTGCCGGCCCTCGGGACGGGTGGGGTCGTTGGGGGACATGCCCTTGATCCGGTTGTAGTCGATGGCGATGACGTAGTCGAAGTCGTGCCAGTGCGACTCGGCCCACCAGCGCGGCGCGGCGAAGCCCGGCGAACGCGTGTACGGCAACTTGGCGCCCGGGTCCGCCCGTACGCCGCCCGCGTCGCTCAGCGTGAAGACGCCCACCGGGCTACGGTTGTCGCCCTCGTGATGGTCGGTGGTCCAGCCCTTCTTGCCGTTGTGCGCGGGCCAACTGCGCGCCCGTTCCCAGGTGGAGCCCCGCTTCTCGTAGAACACGACCGTGGCGTCGGGTGAGTTCTCGCCGTCCCCGTAGACCGCCACGACCTGTTCGGACGCCTCGGGGACGCGCGCGTGCCAGCGGTCGCCGATGCCGGGGATGCGCGTCGCCTCCGCCGCACCGGTCGAGGGGGTGCGGGTCGCTCTGCCGGGTTCCGCGCCCGCGCCCGCGCCGGGCCGCGCGCCGTCGCACGCCGTGAGGACCATCAGCAGGGACGCGGCGGCCGCTGACACGGCCACCGCCCGTCGAGTACTGCGGATGCGCATCGCTCCATGGTGGCACCGCGGCCGGGCCGAGGGCGGGATCCGGCCCGGACCGGATCCGAGCGGCGCCACGGAAAACCGTTTGCGCGCGGCCACGCCACGACGTCAACCTGTCACGGTTTGCTGCCGCCGTGCGTGGCCCCCTCCCCGCACCGGCACTGCTCCTCCCCCTCCCTGTCACGAGCCAGTGGGACGTCATGCAGATTCAAGACCTTCCGTACCCCGACCCGGGTGTGCCCGACGCCCGCTCCGGTCCCCGCTTCCTGTGGTGGCTCTTCAGGAACCAGCTGGACGGCCAGTTCAAGGCCCTCGCCTGGGGACTGCTGCACTTCCTGTCGGTGTCGGCGCTGCCGTTCTGCGTGGGCGTCGCCGTGCAAGGCGTCGTCGACCGGTCCGGAAGCCGGCTCGCGCTGGCGGGCGGACTGCTGGCCCTGTGCTGCGCGGGCAGCGCGCTCGGCGACGCCTTCCTGCACCGGGCCGCGGTCACCAACTGGATCACCGCGGCCGCCCGCGTCCAGCAGCTGCTGGCCCGCAAGGCCGCCCATCTGGGCTCGGCGCTGACCCGGCGGGTCGCGGCCGGCGAGGTCGTGGCCGTGTCCACGGGCGACGTCGAGAAGATCGGATGGTTCGTCGAGGCCCTGTCGCGTTTCACGGCGGCCGCGGTCACCATCGTCGTGGTCTGCGTCGGCCTCGTCGTCTACCAGCCCGCGCTCGGCGTGGTCGTCGCGGTGGGCCTGCCCGTGCTGGCGCTCGCCGTCCTGCCGCTGCTCCCCCGCGCGACCCGGCGGGCGGACGTCCAGCGCGAGAAGGCGGGCCGTGCCACGGAACTGGCCTCCGACACCGTCGCCGGACTGCGGGTGCTGCGGGGCATCGGCGGCGAGGAACTCTTCCTCGACCGCTACCGCGCGGCCTCCCAGGAAGTGCGCCACGCGGCGGTGCGCAGCGCCCGCATGTGGTCCCTGATCTCCGCGATCCAGGTCCTCCTGCCGGGCCTGCTGCTGATCACCGTGGTCTGGTACGGCGTCCACCTCGCCGGTGCGGGCCGCATCGGCGTCGGCGAACTCGTCGCCGTCTACAGCTCGGTCATGATCCTCACCTATCCGCTACGGCACTTCGAGGAGATCGCGATGGCGTACTCCTTCTCCCGGCCGTCGGCCCGGCGGGCCGCGAAGGTGCTGTCGCTGGAACGGGCCACCGACACCGGCGGCACCCTGACCGGGACCGAACCGCCGTCCGGCGACCTGTACGACCCGGCGACCGGACTGCTCGCCCCGGCCGGCCGGCTCACGGCCGTCGTGTGCGGTGACCCTGACGCGGCCGGGCGGCTGGCCGAACGGCTCGGCGGACACCCTTCGGAGAAGGGCTCGGGGAAGGACTCGGAGAAGGGCTCCGGGAAGGACTCGGAGAAGGACTCGGAGAAGGGCTCGGGGAAGGACTCGGAGAAGGGCGAGTCGGTCCTGCTGGGCGGTGTGCCGCTGGACGAGGTGCCGCTCGACACCGCCCGCACGGCCGTGCTGGTGCAGGACAAGGACCCGGTGCTGCTCTCCGGCACCCTGCGCGACCTCCTCGACGTACCGCGGTCGGGGGCGGTGGGTGCCGAACCGGCCCTGGCCGCCGCCCAGTGCGAGGACGTCCTGGCCGCCCTGGTCCAGGGGTCCCTCGGCGCCGCCGATCCGATGGACGCCCGGATCACCGAACGCGGACGGTCCCTGTCCGGCGGCCAGCGCCAGCGGCTCGCGCTCGCCCGGTCACTGGTCACGGACCCGGAGGTCCTGGTCCTCGACGAGCCGACCTCGGCCGTCGACTCCCACACGGAGGCCCGGATCGCCCAGGGCGTACGGGAGTTGCGGGCGGGGCGCACCACGGTGGTGTTCACCTCCTCGCCCCTCCTCCTGGACCGTGCCGACCGGGTGGTCCTCGTCCACGAGGGCCAGGTCGTCGCCGTCGGCGTCCACCGCGAACTGCTGCACTCCGAACCCCGGTACCGGGCCGTGGTGACCCGCGAACCGGACGAGGACCGGGACGGCGGCCAGGACGGGGTCCGGCAGTCGCCGGTGCCGGGCGGGCGTGGCCGCCTTCCGGCCGCGGCACGAGCGGCGTCCGGCCTGGACGACGTCATGAAGGAACTGGAAGAGATCGAGGAGTCGGCATGATCGGCGTCGCACCCCCGGCCTACGACCCGGCGGCCCCGACGACCGCGAGCACACTGCCGGTCGGCGCCCCGGCGACCGTACGCGCCTACGTGGCCGAGCTGTTCCGCCGGCACCGCCGTGCGTTCCTGCTCCTCGTCCTCGTGAACACCGCCGCGGTTGTCGCCTCCATGACGGGGCCCTGGCTGCTGGGCGGGCTGGTGGAACGGGTGTCGGACGGCGTCGCCGAGCGCGACCTCCATCTGGAGCTCACGGTCGGGCTGTTCGTGGCCGCGCTCGCCGTCCAGGCCGTGTTCGTCCGGCAGGTGCGGCTGCGCGGCGCCATGCTCGGCGAGCGGATGCTGGCCGATCTGCGCGAGGACTTCCTCGTCCGGTCGGTGGGGCTGCCGCCCGGCGTGCTGGAACGGGCCGGGACGGGCGACCTGCTGTCCCGGATCACCACCGACATCGACCGTCTCGGCAACGCCATGCGGGAGGCGGTGCCGCAGCTCGCGATCGGCGTGGTGTGGGCGGCCCTGCTGCTGGGCGGGCTCGTCGTCACCTCCCCGCTCCTCGCCGCAGCCGTCCTCGTCGCGGTGCCACTGCTGGTGGCCGGCTGCCGCTGGTACTTCCGGCGGGCGCCCGCCGCCTACCGCTCGGAGGCCGCCGGGTACGCCGCCGTGGCCGCCGCGCTGACCGAGACCGTGGACGCCGGGCGCACGGTGGAGGCCCATCGGCTCGGCCAACGCCGGATCCAGCAGTCCGATCTGCGCATCAAGCAGTGGACCGCCTGGGAGCGCTACACGCTGTGGCTGCGGTCGGTCCTCTTCCCGGCGATCAACATCACCCATGTGACCGTCCTGTCCTCCGTGCTGCTCATCGGCGGCGTGTTCGTCCTGCAGGGCTGGATCGGGGTCGGCCAGCTGACCACCGGCGCGCTGATCGCCCAGATGCTGGTGGACCCGGTCGGGTTGATCCTGCGCTGGTACGACGAGTTGCAGGTGGCGCAGGTGTCCCTGGCCCGGCTGGTCGGCGTCCGGGACATCGAGCCGGACGCCGGGGACGACCGGTTGACGCCGGACGGGCGGGACGTGCATGCGGACCGGGTCCGCTTCGGCTATCTGGACGGCGTCGACGTGCTGCGCAAGGTCTCCCTGGAGGTCGCGCCCGGCACCCGTCTCGCCCTGGTCGGCCCGTCGGGCGCCGGCAAGTCCACGTTGGGCAGGCTGCTCGCCGGCATCTACGCCCCCAGGGACGGCCGCGTCACCCTCGGCGGCGCGGAACTGTCCCGGATGCCCGCCGAACGCGTCCGTGCCCATGTGGCCCTCGTCAACCAGGAGCACCACGTCTTCGTGGGCTCCCTGCGCGACAACCTGCTGCTGGCCCGCACCGGGGCCACGGACGCCGAGCTGTGGGAGGCGCTCCGCGCGGTCGACGCGGACAGCTGGGCCCGCGCGCTGGAGGAGGGCCTGGACACCGAGGTCGGCTCCGGCGGATTCGCGCTCACGCCGGCCCAGGCCCAGCAGATCGCGCTGGCCCGTCTGGTGCTGGCCGACCCGCACACCCTGGTCCTGGACGAGGCGACCTCGCTCCTCGACCCCCGGGCCGCCCGCCACCTGGAGCGCTCGCTGGCCCGGGTCCTCGACGGCCGCACGGTCGTCGCCATCGCGCACCGCCTGCACACGGCCCACGACGCGGACCTCATCGCCGTCGTGGAGAACGGCCGCATCAGCGAGCTCGGCAGCCATGCGGAGCTGGTGGAGGCGGACGGTGCTTACGCGGCGCTGTGGCGGTCGTGGCATAGGTGAGGGGGTGGCCGCGGTGGGGTGGCCCCGGTGGCCGCGCTCGGCGGCGGCCTTCCCCGGTGGCGCGGGGCGCCGCCCGTCCGAAGGGCGGCCCTCCCCCGGGCCGGCGCGGCCGGCGCGGCCGTCCGGGCGCCGGGGTCGCCGTCCTCGGTCCGTGCCCGGAAGGCCACGGACCGAGGCCGTGCCGTTGCGCGGGGGTGAAAAGGGGTGGAAGGCTGGATATCGGCACCGGTTCGGGGAGCACCCGGGAACCTCGCGGTTCGCGCCGCGTGCGGCCTGTGCCCCGCGTCGCGGCGCCACGCCGTCGACCGCGGTGACCTCGGGCCCTTCCCCACCACCTGGAGGTACCCGTGAACAGCGCCGACGGATGGGGTGACGACGTCTACCAGCCGGACCGCGACGAGCAGCGTGAGGACACGGGGCTTCTCGACGCCGAGGACACCCTGGAGGAGGACGGCGTCGACGACCCCCTGGATCGCGGCTGGTCCCCTCCGGAACGTCCCTGGGCGGTGGAGCACGACGGCGTCACCGCCGCCGAGCGCCATCGCGGCGAGACCCTCGACCAGCGGCTCGCCGAGGAGCTGCCCGACCTCGCCACTCCGGACGGCGACGGCATGGGGGACGCCGAGGACACCGACGGGGAACTGCTCGACGAGGAGGTCGGGGACTCGCGCTCCGGACGGCTCGTGGCCCCGGACGAGGGTGCCCACGAGGACGAGGAGAGCGCGCTCGTCGCCACCGACGTCGGCATCGACGGAGCGGCCGCGTCCGCGGAGGAGGCCGCCATGCACATCGTCGACGAGGACGCCCTGTCCGGCTGACGCCCAGCCCGGTCCGCACACGACGCTCACCAGCAGGCCCCGCCCCCCGGTGCCCTCACAGGACGCCCCGCAGCCCGGCCCCTCCGCCTCCGGCCCGAAGCCGCCACACGAGGAGTACGCATGCAGCAGGACAAGCACCCCGACTACCACCCGGTCGTCTTCCGTGACCGCGCCGCCGGTTACGCCTTCCTGACCCGGTCCACGGCGACCAGCGAGCAGACCATCGAGTGGGACGACGGCGAGACCTACCCGGTCGTGGACGTCGAGATCTCCTCGGAGAGTCACCCCTTCTACACGGGCAAGGCCCGCACGGTGGACACCGAGGGCCGCGTCGCCGCGTTCGAGCGGCGATACGGAAGCGGCGGAGCCGGTCAGGGCGGCTGACCCGGCGCCCGGACGACGGGGCCCACGGCCGAGGGAAGAGGGCCGTGGCCCGGTCAGATCACGTTCAGCGCCGCCGCGCAGCCCACGCCGCCCAGGACCATGAACGCCGGCATCAGCACCTTCAGCTCCACCCAGCTGCCGGCCCGGAAGCGCATGAACTGCGGCGGGCCCAGCGGGTACCAGCGCTTGCGGCCCACCGGGATGGGCCACAGTATCGGGCAGCCGGACACCGTGAGCGCGTCCCCGATGTCGTGCACCAGGGCACCCAGCACGACGGGCAGGCCCAGCCACAGGTACTCCTGGCCCGGCTCCGTGAACAGCCAGCTCGAGCCGTGGCCCGGCTGGTCCAGGATGCCCACGAGGATCCACGAGCTGGTGGCGGCGAGCAGCCACACCAGCACATCGGCGCTCGCGCCCCGCGTCGCGCGCCACAGCAGGCCCTCGATCGCCAGCACCAGGTGCACGAAGAGGATCGCCAGCACCGCCCAGCGGTCCCCCGTCATCGCCAGCGCCGAGGTGCCGCCGCCGATGAGGGCCGCCCAGAGCCAGGTGTGGGTCAGGGTGCGGTGGCCGCCCGAGCGCCGGGGGTCGCCCGGCTTCCTCGTGCCCTTGTAGACGGCGTACGACAGCTTGTCGACGATCTCGCAGAGCCAGCGCGACAGCGGTCCGAAGGCCCGCGAGATGGTGGCCGCCTTGTGGTCGAGGTCCGGCGCCAGCGCGGCTCCGGCGCAGATCAGCGCACCGGTGAGGAGCACGGGCCACGGCATCCCGTGGCCCGTGGCTGCGGCGGCCGCTCCGACGCCGAGCCAGGCGGCGGCCCCCGACAGTGAGTGTGCTGGTCCCATCATCGGCGTCGCCCGCCCCATTCCTCGTGTGCCGCTGTCCAGTTGACCGGGTCCGCTGACCTGCGGCCGGCGACACAGCGTAGCGTTCGCGATCTTCCTCTCCGCAGCCGATTCCCCTGTGCGGGCACCGGGCAGGCAAGATGGGTGGGTGACCCTCATCGATCAGCTGCCGCAGACCGCCGACCCCGACGCCCTCTACGAAGCCTTCGAGTCGTGGGCCGGGGAGCGTGGTCTCACGCTCTACCCCCATCAGGAGGAGGCGCTGATCGAGGTGGTCTCCGGTGCGAACGTGATCGTTTCGACGCCCACCGGCTCCGGCAAGAGCATGATCGCGGCGGGCGCCCACTTCGCGGCGCTGGCCCGTGACGAGGTCACCTTCTACACCGCCCCGATCAAGGCGCTCGTCTCCGAGAAGTTCTTCGAGCTGTGCAAGCTCTTCGGCACGGAGAACGTCGGGATGCTGACGGGCGACGCGTCCGTCAACGCGGACGCCCCCGTCATCTGCTGCACCGCGGAGGTGCTCGCGTCGATCGCGCTGCGCGACGGCAAGCACGCCGACGTCGGCCAGGTCGTGATGGACGAGTTCCACTTCTACGCGGAGGGGGACCGCGGCTGGGCCTGGCAGATCCCCATCCTGGAGCTTCCGCAGGCGCAGTTCATCCTGATGTCCGCGACGCTCGGCGACGTCTCGATGTTCGAGAAGGACCTGACCCGGCGCACGGGCCGGCCGACCGCCGTGGTCCGCTCGGCGACCCGGCCGGTGCCGCTGTCCTACGAGTACCGCCTCACGCCGCTCACCGAGACGCTGACGGAACTGCTGGAGACCAAGCAGGCGCCGGTCTACATCGTGCACTTCACGCAGGCGCAGGCCGTGGAGCGGGCTCAGGCGCTGATGAGCATCAACATGTGCACGCGCGAGGAGAAGGACCAGATCGCCGAGCTGATCGGCAGCTTCCGGTTCACCACCAAGTTCGGCCGGAACCTGTCCCGGTACGTCCGCCACGGCATCGGCGTCCATCACGCCGGCATGCTGCCGAAGTACCGGCGTCTGGTGGAGAAGCTGGCACAGGCTGGACTGCTGAAGGTCATCTGCGGCACCGACACGCTCGGCGTCGGCGTCAACGTGCCGATCCGGACGGTGCTGTTCACGGCCCTGACGAAGTACGACGGCAGCCGGGTCCGTACGCTGCGCGCCCGCGAGTTCCACCAGATCGCGGGCCGCGCGGGGCGGGCCGGTTTCGACACGGCGGGCCTCGTGGTGGCGCAGGCGCCCGAGCATGTCATCGAGAACGAGAAGGCGCTCGCCAAGGCCGGTGACGATCCGAAGAAGCGCCGCAAGGTGGTCCGCAAGAAGGCCCCGGAGGGGTTCGTCGGCTGGACGGAGAACACCTTCGAGAAGCTGATCGCCTCGGAGCCGGAGCCGCTGACGTCCCGTTTCCGGGTCACGCACACCATGCTGCTCTCGGTGATCGCCCGGCCCGGCAACGCGTTCGACGCGATGCGGCACCTGCTGGAGGACAACCACGAGCCTCGCAAGCAGCAGCTGCGCCACATCCGCCGTGCGATCGCGATCTACCGGTCGCTGCTGGACGGCGGCATCGTGGAGAAGCTCGACGAACCGGACGCCACCGGCCGCATCGTCCGGCTCACGGTCGACCTGCAGCAGGACTTCGCGCTGAACCAGCCGCTGTCGACGTTCGCGCTGGCCGCGTTCGAGTTGCTGGAGCCCGATTCGCCGTCGTACGCCCTGGACATGGTGTCGGTCGTGGAGTCCACCCTGGACGACCCGCGGCAGATCCTCGTCGCCCAGCTGAACAAGGCGAAGGGCGAGGCCGTCGCCGCGATGAAGGCGGACGGCGTGGAGTACGAGGAGCGCATGGAGCGCCTCCAGGACATCTCGTACCCCAAGCCCTTGGAGGAGCTGCTCTTCCACGCGTACAACACGTACCGCAAGAGTCACCCGTGGGTCGGCGATCACCCGCTGTCGCCGAAGTCCGTGGTGCGGGACATGTACGAACGGGCCATGTCCTTCACCGAGTTGGTGTCGTTCTACGAGCTGGCCCGCACCGAGGGCATCGTGCTGCGCTACCTCGCCAGTGCCTTCAAGGCCCTCGACCACAACATCCCCGACGATCTGAAGTCGGAGGACCTGCAGGACCTGATCGAGTGGCTGGGTGAGATGGTGCGCCAGGTCGACTCCAGTCTGCTCGACGAGTGGGAACAGCTGGCCAATCCCGAGGTGATGACGGCGGAGGAGGCGCAGGAGAAGGCCGACGAGGTCAAGCCGGTCACCACCAACGCCCGTGCCTTCCGGGTTCTCGTCCGCAACGCCATGTTCCGGCGCGTGGAGCTCGCCGCGCTCGACCAGGTCGAGGAACTGGGCGAGATGGACGCGGAGTCGGGCTGGGACGCCGACGCGTGGGGCGAGGCGATGGACAAGTACTGGGACGAGTACGACGACCTCGGCACCGGCCCGGACGCCCGCGGCCCGAAGCTTCTGGTGATCGAGGAGGAGCCCGCGAACCGGCTGTGGCGGGTGCGCCAGATCTTCGACGATCCCAACGACGATCACGACTGGGGCATCAGCGCGGAGGTCGATCTCACGGCGTCCGACGCGGAGGGCCGCGCAATCGTCCGGGTCACCGACGTCGGCCAGCTGTGACCCTGGGGGGAGAGACGCACGCATGACGACCAACCCGGCCGAGAGGCTCGTCGACCTGCTCGACCTGGAGCAGATCGAGGTCAACATCTTCCGCGGCCGCAGTCCGCAGGAGTCCTTGCAGCGGGTCTTCGGCGGCCAGGTGGCCGGCCAGGCCCTGGTCGCCGCCGGACGCACCACCGAGGGCGACCGCCCCGTGCACTCGCTGCACGCGTACTTCCTGCGCCCGGGGCGGCCCGGGGTGCCGATCGTGTACCAGGTCGAACGGGTCCGGGACGGCAGGTCGTTCACGACCCGCCGGGTCACCGCCGTGCAGCAGGGCCGCACGATCTTCAATCTCACCGCCTCCTTCCACAAGCCCGAGCAGGGAGGCTTCGAGCATCAGTTGCCGCCGGCCCGTGAGGTCCCGGCGCCCGAGACGCTGCCGACGGTCGCCGACGAGATCCGTGAGCATCTCGGCGCTCTGCCGGAGCAGTTGGAGCGGATGGCCCGGCGTCAGCCCTTCGACATCCGCTATGTCGACCGCTTGCGCTGGACCGAGGCCGAGGTCAAGGGCGCCGATCCGCGCAGCGCGGTGTGGATGCGCGCGGTCGGGCCGCTGGGCGACGACCCGCTGGTGCACACCTGCGCGCTGACGTACGCGAGTGACATGACGCTCCTGGACGCCGTGCGTATCCCGGTCGAGCCCCTGTGGGGGCCGCGGGGCTTCGACATGGCGTCGCTGGACCACGCCATGTGGTTCCACCGGCCGTTCCGGGCGGACGAGTGGTTCCTCTACGACCAGGAGTCGCCGATCGCGACCGGCGGGCGGGGACTCGCCCGGGGCCGGATCTACGACCGGGAGGGCCGTCTGCTGGTGTCGGTCGTCCAGGAGGGTCTGTTCAGGGCGCTGTAGCCGCGGCGGGCCGGCGGCGGAGCCGTCCCAGCAGCCCGCGCGGTGCCTTCGGCCCTCCCGGCGGAGGTGCGAGGGGCCAGGGCGGGGCGGGCGCCCGCCGTGGCGTGGGGCGCGGGGCGGGCCGTGCTTCCCCCGCCTCCTGTACGAGTGCGGTCAACTCGGTCCGGAGCAGGGCCACCTCGTCCGCGTCGTCCGCCGTCATGATCCGCTCGGCGATACGCGCGGAGGGCGATCCCGGAGCGCCCGCCACCGGCGGCCCCGGCCGGAAGCGGTTCAGATGGGACCGCTCGTAGGGGTCGGGGACGGCCTCCGCGATCTCGACCGGGTCGAGGAAGGCGGCGAACGCTCCGGCCCTCTCCCACGGGCCGTCGCACTGGCGCAGCAGGAAGCCGCGGTGCCGTCCGCGCCAGTTGCGTGGCCGCAGATCCACGCCCGCGTCCAGCAGGGCCCGTGGTCCCTCGGGCATCCGGCGGGCCTTGAGGAGCGGGATGTTCTCCTCGTCGGCGGCGAACCGGCTCAGCTCTTCGGCGAGGTACAGCCAGACGACCGCGCGGTACCGGTTGAGGTACCACTTGGTGGGGACGACCAGGCCCAGGCGGGCGAGGCGGGTGAACCGGCCGGCCGGGACGTCCAGGAGCCGCGCGGCCTCAGCCGTGCCCACGACCTCGACCCGGGCCAGCAGGGCGTCCGGGAATCCCTCCGCCGAGCGCACCCGGTCGAGTTCGGACCGCGTGACGCGGCGTCCGCCGCCCCCTCCCCCGTCGGGAACGGTCCGGACCAGACCGAGGTGCACCGCGAGGTCGAGGTCGCTTCGCCGGAGCCCGAGGTCCCGGGCCGCGCGGCTCGGCGCGACGGGGCGCTCGTGCGGTGTCGTCTTGGTGTCGCCAGGCATGGTGTGTCTCCCCCGTGGAGTCGGTCGGTCACGCTCGGTGCGTGCGCCGTGACAGAAATGTAGCCCGGCCGCCGCCTGTCGCGGCGGGCCTGTGGATAACTCCGTCAGGGTTGACGAATGGGCAGGTCAGAGGTCTGTGTCAGAGGTCTGTGAGCGGGGCGGCCCCGGGCCGCCGGGCGTCCACGTCGAGATGCTCCCCGACCCGGTTGACGAGCAGGGTCATCTCGTAGGCGATCTGGCCGATGTCGCCCTCCGCGCCGCTGAGCACACACAGACAGCTGCCCGACCCGGCGGCGGTCACGAAGAGGACGGCGTCGTCGAACTCGATCATCGTCTGACGGACCGTGCCCGCCCCGAAGTGCCGTCCCGAGCCCTTGGCGAGGCTGTGCAGCCCGGACGAGACGGCGGCGAGGTGCTCGGCGTCCTCCTGCCTCAGCCCCTTGCTCGCTCCGGTCACCAGCCCGTCGTTCGACAGCACCAGCGCGTGCCGCACATGGTCGACGCGTTGTGTCAGGTCGTCCAGCAGCCAGCCGAGCTTCTGGTTCTGCACCATGGTCCGGTCTCCCCGTGTAGATGAGCCCTCCGCCACCGGAGGAACTCTTCGACACCATTGCGGACCATCCGGCCCTCGGGCAAGGAGGATGGGAGGCATGGCGAAGAAGATGACCGAGGACGAATGGCGGGCGTTCGTCTCGCAGGGCACCCGCACCGGAAAGCTCTCCACGGTGCGGGCCGACGGCAGCCCGCACGTGACGCCGATCTGGTTCGTGCTGGACGGCGACGAATTGGTGTTCAACACCGCCGCGTCCAGCGTGAAGGGCCGCAACGTGGTCCGTGACGGCCGGGTGGCGCTGTGCGTGGACGACGACCGTCCGCCGTACGCCTTCGTGGTGATCCAGGGACACGCGCGCGTGTCGGAGGATCTGGACGAGTTGCGGCACTGGGCCGGGCGGATCGGGGCGCGCTACATGGGCGAGGAGCGCGCCGAGGAGTTCGGGGCCCGCAATGGCGTGCCCGGCGAACTCCTCGTCCGCGTCACGATCGACAGGGTTCTGGCGGAGCGCGACGTCGCCGACTGATCCGGCGGCCCGCGAGCGGACCGTCAGCCGACGGAGTCGAGCAGCCGGGCGGTGTGCATCCGCCCGGCGTACTCGACGAGGCGGATCAGCACCTCCTTCCCCGAGTCGCGGTCCCGGGCGTCGCAGATGACCACCGGTGTCCCCGGGTCCAGGTCCAGGGCGCGGGCGACGTCCTGGGCGCCGTACGCGCGGGCGCCGGGGAAGCAGTTCACGGCCACGACGAACGGGATGTGCCGGTGCTCGAAGAAGTCGACGGCGGGGAAGCAGTCCTCGAGCCGGCGGGTGTCCGCGAGGACCACGGCCCCCAGGGCGCCCTGGGACAGTTCGTCCCACAGGAACCAGAAGCGGTCCTGGCCGGGGGTGCCGAAGAGGTAGAGGGACAGCCCCGACCGGATGGTGATGCGCCCGAAGTCCATGGCGACCGTCGTCGTGACCTTGTGGTCGACGCCGTCCGTGTCGTCGACCGACTGCCCCACCTCGCTGAGCAGTTCCTCGGTGCGCAGCGGCTTGATCTCGCTGACCGCGCCCACCAGGGTCGTCTTGCCCACGCCGAACCCGCCGGCGACAAGGATCTTCAACGCCAGGGCGGAGTTGTCGCCGTCGAAGGCGTCGGAGTGCTCGGAGACCATCGCTCACTTCTCTCTGGAGTGCCGGCATAGGTCGACGTCACTGCGCGAAGTCAGCATCATGACAACGGACCCTTCTCTTCGTGGGGTTGGACCGCTTTTTGCCCGATGCGACCGTCTCGTACCTGTTCGATGTCCGTACGGGTGCGCGCCGAGGGCCGTACGGACCGCCTGGGTTCGGAAATCTCACGCCCCGCCCTCCCGCCGGTGTCCGGCGACTACAGCGCACGCAGGCCCTCGATGACCTCGCGCAGGATGCGTTCGTCGGGCAGATGGGCGGGTGGTACCGGGCGGCTGACGGTGACCCGCCCGCGTTCCAGCAGGTCGCCGAGGAGGACCCGGACCACGCCGACGGGCAGGTCGGCGCCCGCCGCCAGTTCGGCGACCGACTGGGTCTCCGGGCGGCACAGTTCGATCAGGGCACGGTGTTCCGGCCCGAGCGTGCTGTCGTCGTCCGTGCCGGGTGCGGCGGTGGACAGGGTGACGAGGGCGATCAGGTCGAACGTCACCCCGGTGGGGCCGGGTCTGGTGCGTCCGCCCGTCATCGCGTACGGCCGCACCAGGGGCCCGGCCTCGTTGTCGTACCACTGACTGCCCTGCTCGCGCCGGGTGTCGGGGTCTTGCGCGTTCATGTGCGCCGGCCGCCCTTCGGTCTCATCCCCCGGCGGGCGGCCGGGTGGTGGTGCGGGTCGGGGTGCGCAGGTGCTCGCCGACCCGTTTGACCATCCGTGCCATCTCGTAGGCCACCAGGCCGATGTCGGCGGTCACGGCGGTCAGGACGGCGAGGCAGGAGCCGTCGCCCGCCGCCGCCACGAAGAGGAAGGCGTCGTCCATCTCGACCATGGTCTGGCGCACTCCGCCGACCCCGAAGTGCCGGCCGGTGCCCTTGGCGAGGGAGTGGAATCCGGAGGCGACGGCGGCGAGATGCTCGGCGTCGGAGCGGCGCAGATCGGACGACGATCCGACCGCCAGCCCGTCGTTGGAGAGCACGACGGCGTGCCGTACCTCGCTCACCCGCGCCACCAGGTCGTCCAGCAGCCAGTCGAGTTCGCCGGACCGACCGGCGCCCCTCCTGCTCGGGTCCGGGATCATGCGAAGTCTCCTTCGGTGCCGTCGCGGCGCTCTGCGGGATCGGATGGGGTGTCACTGCCGGGTGGCCTGCCGCCGCCGCGCGCCCACCCGTCGCGGTAGGCGGCCATGCGGTCCCTGACGACTTCGGGGGTGCGCCCGTGGTCGGGCCGCTCCGCCGGTGCCGTCCGCGCGGTGTCGTCCGCGTGGCGTTCGCGCAGCTGGGGTGCGAGGCTCGCCTGCCGGACCCGGCGTGGCAGGTTCTCGATGGTGCCGGAGTCGTCCGGGGGCCGGTGAAGTCGCAAGGTCGTGACTCCGGGGGGTGAGGTGCGGGTCGGCTCGGGCGCGGGGGCCACCAGGGCGGGGCGTTCGGCGGCGGTGGGCACGGACTCCTGGCGGCGTTCGGTGACGGGCACGCGCGCGTAGTCGTGTTCGGCGGGCCGCTCGGCGTCGGCCGTGTCCGGGGTGGAACGTTCCGCCGGGCTGTCGTGCAGCAGGGCGGTGGGCAGCAGCACGACGGCGGTGGTGCCGCCGTACGGCGAGGTGCTCAGGTGCACCTTGACGCCGTGCCGGGAGGCGAGCCGGCTGACCACGAACAGGCCGAGCCGGTCGCTGTCGAACAGGTCCAGCGCCTCGGACTGCTCGATGCGCCGGTTGGCCTCGGCGAGGGCCTCCTTGCCCATGCCGAGGCCGCGGTCCTCGACCTCGACGGCGTACCCGTTGCCGACGGGTTCGCCGGTGATGCGCACACGCGTGTGCGGGGGTGAGAACTGCGCCGCGTTCTCGATGAGTTCGGCCAGGAGGTGGGTGAGGTCGGCGACGGCCGCACCGAGGACGGACGCCTCCGGAAGCTGCCGCATCTCCACGCGCGCGTAGTCCTCGACCTCCGAGACGGCCGCGCGCACCACGTCGGTGAGGGAGACCGGCATCCGCCACGCCCGCCCCGGAGCCGCGCCGGAGAGGATGATCAGGCTCTCCGCGTGGCGCCGCATACGGGTGGTGAGGTGGTCGAGCCGGAAGAGGTCGCTCAGTTCGTTCGGGTCGTCGCTGCGCCGCTCCATGCTGTCCAGCAGGGTCAGCTGTCGGTGCACGAGGACCTGGCTGCGGCGGGCGAGGTTCACGAAGATCCCCGAGACACCGCTGGCGAGTTCCGCGCGCTCCACGGCCGCCCGCAGGGCAGCGCGGTGCACGGTGTTCAGGGCCTCGCCGACCTGACCGGCCTCGTCCTCGGCGGGCGGCCCGGGCGGCGCCTCGCTGCGGACGTCGATCTCCTCGCCGGCCCGCAGCCTCCGCATGGCCTCGGGGAGTTTGTGCCGGGCGATCTCCAGAGCCGTGTCCCGCAGGGTCACCAGTTCCACGACGAGGCCGCGCCCGATGCGCACCGAGATGACGAGCGACGCGGCGACGGCGAGCAGGCCGAAGAGCACGGCGGCGCCGGCCGGGGTGAGCAGCCCCCGGGTGAACGGGTCGGCGCGGTCCGCGACCGCGCGTCCGGCGTCCTGCTGGATGGTGCGCATCGCGCCCTGCACGCGCGCGTGTGCCGCGCTCCAGCCGGCCCCCGCACCCGCGTCGGACGCCGGCGCCGGTGAGCCGGGCCGGGTGGCGGTGACCGTGTCCTCCAGGACGGTGACGGTGGCGTAGTCGTCGCCGGCGGCGAGCCGCTGCCAGGCCGCCCGTTGGGTGCCGTGCAGGTCGGCGACGGCTGAGCCGGTGAGGGTACGGCGGGTGGCGACGGCGCCGGTGAACAGCCGCAGCCGCGTGCCGTCGAGGCGTCCGGCGAGGCGGGCACTGTCCAGCACCGCCTGCTCCTGGGCGAGTGCCTCTCCCGCGCGGGCGAATTCCAGCAGCACGCGCGCGTCGGAGCCGAGTTCGGCGTCCTGGACGCCGGTCAGCGCGCCCAGCACGGCGAAGGCGGTCTCGATGGTCTGCGTGTAGTGCCCGTACGCCCCCTGCCAGCCGGAGCGGCGGTCGAGGACGTCGTCCCGCACGACGCTCAGCCGTTCCGCGCCCGTCACGAAGGTCGTGAGCCGCGGGGCCACCCCGGTCGGGAACTCCTCGCCGTCGGCGACGGTGTTGCGCTTCCCGAGCCGCAGCTCCGCCACCGCCTGCCGGCTGTCCTGCGAGAGCCGCTTGAAGTCCGCCGCCCGGCCGGGGGACGGATCGGTCGCGTAGCGCACCGCCGCCGTGCGCTCGGCCTGGAGCGCGGCCACGGCGGCCGCGACGGGGTCCCTGATCCCGTCGTCCACGCGCTGGAGCTGGCGCAGCCTGGCGACGTCCTGTGCCGTGGTGACGGAGGCGAAGGCCCACAGGGCCAGCAGCGACACGACCGGGACCATCAGCAGACAGACGATCTTGGCGCGGACCGTGCGGGGACGCAGGGCGCGCCCGGACGCGGTGTCGGGGCTCGCGCCCGATGAGTCCTCGAGTCCTTCGTCGGCCGGTGGTCCGGCGTGCGCGCGGCGTCCGCGCACGGGAGGCGGGGACGGGGTTCCGGCGTCGGCTGTGGTGCTGCTGCGGGGGGTACGCATGGCCTCCTCGATCGGGAGTGGTTCGGGGACCTGCTCCGGTGGCCGTGCGGGCCCCGTGGGCACGGTCAGCCGGTGGTCCGTCCGACGGCGCGCGGGGCCGGCGCGGGCGCCTCACGCTTTCCGGCGGCGGGCGACAGCGCGACGAAGGCGGAGGTCAGGAAGAGGTAGGACCCGAGGCCGACGGCGAGGGGGAAGATGAACTGCATCGCCGTGGCCCCGGGCAGAACCCCACCCGCCGGGACGACGTCCACATGGACCGCGAACATCCCGGTGTAGTGCATGCTGCTGACCGCCGCCCCCATGATCAGGGAGGCGACGGCGACCGCGACCGGGGACTTGATGTTGAGCGCCGCCCACAGCGCGGCCGTCGCCGCGGCGATAGCGATCAGGACCGAGAGCGCGACGAGGACGGGGTCGTAGGTGATGTCACCGTGGAGCCGTACGGCGGCCATGCCCAGGTAGTGCATGCTCGCCACGCCGACCCCGGTGGTCAGGCCGCCGAGGAACAGCGCGCGCGTGCGGTCCTTGCTGTAGCCGACCGCGAAGACACCACCGCAGACGACGGCCATGGCCACGAGGAGACTCAGCACGGTGAGCGGGACGTCGTAGCGGATGTCGGTGCCGCTGACGCTGAAGCCCAGCATGGCCACGAAGTGCATGGTCCAGATGCCGGTGCCGATCGCCGAGGCCGCGGTGACGAGCCAGTTGCGGCGGGAGCGGCCGGTGGCGCCGAGCGCGCGCACGGTGCAGCGCAGTCCCAGCGCGGCGCCCGTGCAGGCCATCACGTACGAAAGGGCGGGGGTCAGCCAGCCGAGGGCGGCGTGGTCCAGGTGTCCCATGGCCCCGGGACGCTAGCCGGGGCACGGGAGCACGAAGGGGGCGCATTTCGAAAGGTGTTGGAATATGACCCGGAGATGCGCCGGAACGACCACATGAGGTTCGAACGTGTGCACAGCCGCGTCATCCGTGCCGGTGAGGAATCATGCGGTGCATGAGCGACGACCACACACACGTGCAGGAGTTCTTCACCGCCCGCGCCGACGGCTGGGACAGCCGGTTCCCGGACGACGGCCCCGCCTACGCGGCGGCCGTCGCCGAGTTGGGACTGCGCGACGGAGATCGGGTGCTCGACGCGGGCTGCGGCACCGGGCGCGCGCTGCCGCCCCTGCGCGCCGCCGTGGGCGCCTCCGGTGTGGTCCTGGGCGTCGATCTCACCCCGGCCATGCTGGAGGCCGCCAGGCGCGCCGGACGTGACCGCGACGGGCGGCTGCTGCTCGCCGACGTGGCCGCCCTGCCGCTGAGGCCGGGGTCGGTGGACGCCGTGTTCGCGGCGGGCCTCATCGCGCACCTGCCACATCCGGCGGAGGACCTGCGCGAGGTGGCCCGGGTCGTGCGGCCCGGCGGCACGCTGGCCCTGTTCCATCCGATCGGCCGGGCGGCGCTGGCGGCCCGGCACGGCCGACAGCTCACCCGGGACGACCTGCGCGCCGAGGCGAACCTTCGGCCGCTCCTGGCCGGCTCCGGGTGGCGCATGACGTCGTACGTCGACGAGGACGACCGCTTCCTGGCCCTGGCGGTACGGACGTCCTGACGTCTCGGGGCCGGCCCGACCATGACGGCCCCGACCCGGAGGCGGCGCCCGGAGGCCGTCGCTGCGGCGAGGCCCCCTTATGCGGCGGCGGCCGCAACTCCTAGCGTGGGATGGGTGGATGAGCGTTCGACGTCCGTCGTCATATTCGCTCATCTCTGCTTCCGTTTCGTCCGCGTTTCGGTTGATCTTGCACGGTCATTCGTCCTACACAGGGGGAAGGTGTCCACATGTGGAGCAGGCTGCGCGAGTCGTGCGCCAGAGTTTTCCGCTCTCTGCGTCTGGAGCAGGACAGCGGCAAGGAGTCCGGCACGCACAATCTGTTCGAGGCCGCAGCCGTGTACGTCTCAGCGCGCGCGGCGGACGACCAGGAGCGGATCGACGAGGCCAGCGGCTGGGTGTCTCCGGAGGCCCTGTCCTTCGGGGTGAGTGAGCTGGCCTGCCGGGCCGTGCTCACGCTGGCCCGCGAGCGCGACGAGTCTCCGCAGGCCGTCGCGCGTGCGCTCCTGGGGCTCCCGACGACGTGACAGAGGCCGCACCATGGGTGCCGTTCGCGGTCGATTTCGCCCCGTGCGGCCGGAAACCTGCAGGCCCGGGGTGTCGCGGAGTCGTGACAAGGGGCTTGCGGGCGCACTAGGGTGCGCGCCGATGGACGAACCGATGGGGAGGCTGGGATGGCCGGGACGGACGAGGAGGCCGTCGCCGCCGCGGACGATGCGCTCTATGTGCTCACGGCGGTGCTGCTGACGCCGGCGAAGTTCCCGAGCGTGCTGGGCGACGACTATCCGGAGGCCTGCGCGGCGCTCGGACTCGCGCCGCTCGCGGAGGGCTACGGCCTGGTGCTCGGCCAGGACGGCGAGGGCGCGCGGTGGACGGTGGTCATCGATGACGTCTCCCTGGTGGCCGTGGCCATCGCGTCCTGGGACTGCGGGATGGAGTACGACCTGTCGCCTGACGAGCGCACGGTCGTGGCCGCCCTTCCCGGCTGGCCGCTCGCCGTCGCCGTCGCCGCCCCCAACGTGCCCGCGCCGCACGACCCGGACCCCGAGATCGCGGACGGCCCACCGCTGACGCCGCCGGACACGAGCGTGTGGGGACCGGCCCAGCGGCGGCTGGGCGCCGACGAGATCGCCCTCCAGTGGGCGACGTGGCGCGAGCAGATCGACGACGACGCCTTCGCCCCGGCCGCGACCGTTGCCGCCGTCGAGGCGCCGCAGGAGAGCCAGCAGGCCGAGGACGGCCGGCAGGGCGAGAGCAGGCCCGCCGTGCAGGGAGGCCACAGCGGCATCCGGCGGGTGCTGGCCGAGGCGCGCGCGTACGTGGACTCCCCGCCTCCGCTGGGCCGCGTCCGCTCGTCCTTCGCCTCCGGTGACGCGCGCACCCTGCGGGCGGACGGCCCCGGCTGGTCCCTCGTCGCCCGGACGGACGACATCGCCTTCGTGCTGCTGGACGACGAGCCGGGCGAGGTCCTGCCGGTGGGCCGCGGACCCGAGCTGCCGGGGCTGCTTGAGGCGCTCGACAAGATGGCGGTCCGCCCCAGCTGAGCCCGCTGACGACGCCTGGCGCTTCCGTAGGCGGGGTGTCATGCGTCCGCGCGTGATGCGGCCGGTGGCGTGCGCCCGTCGGCTTCGGCCACGACCGGGCCCTTGGTGTGGGGACCCATACGGCAGCGGTGTTCCATGTGGTGCCGGCCCATGGATGAGGCGGAGCCAGGACCGCACGATGGGGCAGCCCTCGAGGCTCGTTTCCCTCATGTGCTCGTCCCCTTCCGCCAGGAGTGCTGTCATGCGCCTGTCCAGAGCCGTTCCGTTTCTCGCCGCCACCCTGCTGGCCGCGTCCCTCGGTGGGCCCGCCCCCGCCTCGGCCGCGACGGGGGGCGAGCGGCACTGCGCCCGCCAGGACCGTGTGCGGGTACCGGGTGCCGCCTTCCAGCAGACCGCGTGCCTCGACGATCTGACGACGACGGGCCTCGCCGGTACGCCGTACACCGACATGACCGACCAGGCCGGGCTGACGGCCCGCGACACCCGGACACCGTCGGGGATCCCCGGAATCCAGATCGACGGCTACTTCCCGGACAACTCCCGCTTCAACGCCACGCACGGCTGGAACCATGACGCGCAGTTCGTGATCCGGATGCCCGACCGGTGGAACGGCGGTCTCGTGGTGACCGGGGCGCCGGGGACCCGTAAGCAGTACGCGACGGACACGGCGATCTCCGATCAGGTGCTGGCGCGGGGATACGCCTACGCGGCGACCGACAAGGGCAACAGCGGCGCCGACTTCTACCGCGACGGCCGGCGGCCCGGCGACGCCGTCGCCGAGTGGAACCGGCGCACCACCGAACTGACGCGGGCCGCACGCAAGGCCGTGGCCCAGCGGTACGGCCACGCTCCCCGCCGGACGTACATGACCGGCATCTCCAACGGCGGGTACCTCACCCGGTGGCAGCTGGAGAACCACCCCGAGCTCTACGACGGCGGCGTGGACTGGGAGGGCGCGCTGTGGACGGCGCACGGACCCAGTCTCCTCACCTCCCTGCCGACCGCCGTGGCACGCATGCTCGGCTCCGCACGCGACGAGGACCTGTACGCGGCCGGTTTCGCCCGCGGCTCCGAGTTCCTGTGGCCCTATCACGAACGGGCGTACTGGGGTATCACGCAGAAGATCTACCGCGCCGAGTTCGACCCCACCTACGATCCCGCCTGCCCGGGAACCTCGGCCGGCGGCACCGTCGAGGAGATCCTGGCGCCCTGCGCCTCCGACGCCGCCTACGACTACGCCTCCCGGCCCGCCTCCGTGCATCGCGCCGTGGCCCGCGTCGCCCTGACCGGACGCATCGGCCGCCCCCTGATCACCCTGCACGGCGATCTGGACACCCTGCTGCCGAAGGCCGCCGACTCCGACGTGTACGCGCGCATGGTCGACGGGAGCGGACGAGGCCGGCTGCACAGCTATGTCACCGTCGTCGGCGGCACGCATGTCGACGGCCTGTACGACACCTATCCGGACCGGCTCCGGCCGATCCTGCCCTGCTATCGGTCCGCCTTCGACGAGCTCGTCTCGTGGGTGGAGCGAGGCGTGCGTCCGCCTGCGGACCGGACGGTCGGGAGGCCCGCGGACGGTGACGTGGTCAACTCCTGCGCGCTGTAGACGCCTGGCCCGCTGCCCGCGGGGGGGCCGGTCAGCGACCGAGCTCCTTGCGGGTGGCGCGGCGCAGCCTGCGCCGCTGCGACGGGTCGAGCGTGAGGTAGGCGGCGGCCGGGACTCCCAGCACTATCAGGAGTGCCGCCCACCAGGGCAGCCAGATCAGCAGGATGAGGCCGACCGCCACTCCACCCGCGGCGATCTTCGCGTTCTTCGACATGTGCGTCGCCTCCTTCGCGGCCACTGCCGCTCTCTGCCCTGAGAACGGGTCCGTGCGTCCGGCAGTTCCGCACCGCGCCCCTGAGACGACCCTGAGGTACGACCCCTAATGGTCGCGGGACCGGGTGGTCGAACTGGTGACCTGGGTCACAACCTGACCGTACCCACTGTGCGCACGGATGGTGTACTCTCGGCGACTCGTCTTCGAGTAGTCAAATTTGAGGAGTGCTGCTCCGTCGTGCCGAGGCTTCCCGAGGCAAAGGCAACGTCATCCCACCTCCCCGACCCGTCGTCCGACCTCCCCGACCCGTCGTCCTGCCACGTCGTCTTCCTTCCGGGCGATCCCGCCCGCACCGGCCGCGTCGCCATCTGGCGGACCGACGGCGGTGCCGTACCCCGTCTCCCCCACGGCAGCGTCGAGGAGCTGTCAGTCGTCGTGCCCGGTGAGCACGGCGTGGTGCCGGCGAAGGTGCCGGCGCTGCTGCTCCCCGTCCGTGCCGCGCTGCCCGTGCTCGCACGCGCGCGTACGTCGCCGCAGGCCGACCGGGCCGCAGTGTTCTGGGGCGCGGCGACCGTCCTGGCCCTGCACATCGTGGCCCGCGGTCTGCTGCTGCCCGGTCTCTCGGCCGAGGACCACGACGCCTGGCGAGCAGGTCCGCTGCGCCCTGAGGACGTCGAGCGCGTTCGCAGCCTCGCCGCCGCGATGCCGCCCGAGGCGCACGCGGTGCCGCTGCCCGGCGAGGAACCGCCGAGGCTGCCGGACCCCGAGCAACTGGTCCGGGCCTTCCTGGACGCGGTCGCCGACGCACTGCCACGCTCCCCCGCGGCGCCACTCGTCACGGGCGGGCCCGCCTACGCGGCCATGTCACCACAGCACCTGCCGCGGCTGCGCGCCTGGGCCGCCGACGTCGCCGCCGGCCACGACGCGGGCGTACGGCTCTCCGTGCGGGTGGAGTTCACCGGTGCCGAAGGGACCGACAGCGCGGCCGAGGACTCCCCGGCGCCGTCGTTCCGAGCCGTCCTCCAGGTGCACAGCGTGAGCGACCCGACGCTGGTCGCGGACGCGGTGGACGTGTGGAGCGGGTCCGGTGCGTTCGAGCCCCGCGCGCGGATGGACATCCTGTTGGCGCTGCGCCGCGCCGCCCGGGTCTGGGCTCCCCTGTCGCCGCTGCTGTCCGCGGCCGTACCGAACGCCGTGGACCTCGCCGACGACGAGGTGACGGACCTGATGCGGGACGGCGCCCACCGGCTGTCGGGGATCGGCGTCGAGGTGCACTGGCCGAAGGACCTCGCCCGCGAACTGACCACCGGCGCGGTGATCGGCCCGCCGGACGACGCGGCCGGGCCCGGCTCGCTCACCTCCGGCGCACCGTCGTTCCTGTCCTCCGACGCGCTGCTCTCCTTCGACTGGTCGTTCGCCCTCGGCGACGAGCGACTCACACGCGAGGAACTCGACCGCCTCGCCGAGGCGAACCGTCCTGTCGTGCGCCTGCGCGACCAGTGGGTCCTCGTCGATCCTCTGCAGGTGCGGCGCGCCCACGCGCGCGAGATCCGCGCACTGACGCCCATCGACGCGCTCGGAGCGGCCCTGACCGGATCGATCGAGGTCGACGACCACCAGGTGGAGGTGCGCTCCACGGGCTGGCTGACCGCGCTGCGGGAACGGCTCGCGGACCCCGAAGGACAGGAGCAGGTGGATCAGCCGCCCGCCCTGGCGGCCACGCTCCGGGACTACCAGCGCCGTGGCCTGAGCTGGCTGGCACGCATGACGTCCCTGGGACTCGGTTGCTGTCTGGCGGACGACATGGGTCTGGGCAAGACGATCACGTTGATCGCGCTGCACCTGCACCGGCAGGGCGACCCGGCATCGGCGGGACCGACGCTGGTGGTCTGCCCCGCGTCCCTGATGGGCAACTGGCAGCGGGAGATCGAGAAGTTCGCGCCCGGCACGCGCGTGCGTCGCTTCCACGGCGCGCGGCGCGACCTCGCCTCCGTGACGGACGGCGAGTTCGTACTCACGACGTACGGCACGATGCGTCAGGACGCGCCGAGGCTCGCGGCGCTGCCCTGGGGCATGGTCGTCGCCGACGAGGCCCAGCATGTGAAGAACCCGTACTCGGCGACCGCGCGGGCGCTGCGCTCCATCGGCGCACGCGCGCGCGTGGCGCTCACGGGCACCCCGGTCGAGAACAACCTCTCGGAGCTGTGGGCGATCCTCGACTGGACGACGCCCGGTCTGCTGGGCCGCCTCGGCACGTTCCGCAGACGGTACGCCGACGCGGTCGAGAGTGGTCAGGACCCGGCCACCGGGGAACGTCTCAGCCGCCTGGTGCGGCCCTTCCTGCTGCGCCGCCGCAAGTCCGACCCGGGGATCGCGCCGGAACTCCCGCCGAAGACGGAGACGGACCGCACGGTGTCGCTCACCGTCGAGCAGGCGGGCCTGTACGAGGCCGTGGTCCGGGAGTCCCTCGCGACGATCGCGGGCGCCGACGACATGGCGAGGCGTGGCGCCATCGTGAAGCTGCTGACGGGGCTGAAGCAGATCTGCAACCACCCGGCGCAGTACCTCAAGGAGGAACGGCCGAGGATCGCCGGGCGGTCCGGGAAGCTGGAACTCCTCGACGAGTTGCTGGACACCATCCTCGCGGAGGAGGCGAGCGTGCTGGTCTTCACCCAGTACGTCGGGATGGGGCGCCTGATCGAACGGCACCTGGCGACTCGGGGGATCGCCTCGCGGTTCCTGCACGGCGGTACGCCTCTGCCCGAACGGGAGCGCATGGTGCGGCACTTCCAGGACGGTGATGTGCCGGTCTTCCTGCTGTCGCTGAAGGCCGCCGGCACCGGGTTGCACCTCACGCGCGCGGAGCACGTGGTGCACTACGACCGCTGGTGGAACCCGGCCGTGGAGGCGCAGGCCACCGACCGCGCGTACCGGATCGGCCAGAGCCGGCCGGTCCAGGTGCACCGGCTGATCACGGAGGGCACCATCGAGGACCGCATCGCCGACATGCTCGGCCGCAAACAGGCGCTGGCGGACGCCGTGCTCGGCGGCGGTGAGGCGGCTCTGACGGAGCTGACGGACGCGGAGCTGGCGGATCTGGTGGAACTGCGAGGGGGCACCCGATGACCGGACACGAGGGCCGGACGGCCGGCCACGGCTCCGACGTGGAACGCACCTTCGCCGCGTTCCCTCCCGCGCGTGGGAGGGGCTTCGCCGTCACCTGGTGGGGGCAGGCCTGGCTGACGGCGTTGGAGGAGTCGGCACTCGACCTCCAGCAACTCAAGGCGGGGCGCAGGCTCGCGCGGGCGGGCGCGGTCGGTGCCGTGTCGGTGCGGCCCGGGCGCATCACGGCCGTGGTGCGGGGCCGCGACCGTACGGCGCACCGGGCGGACGTCCTGGTGGAGCCGCTGACGGAGCGCCAGTGGGAGCGTTTCCTGGACATGGCCGTGGAACGGGCGGGGCACGTCGCGGCCCTCCTGGACCGTGAGATGCCCCCCCACCTGGTGGAGGACGCCTCGGTCACGGGGATCGACCTGCTGCCCGGCATGGGCGACCTGGAGCCCGAGTGCGCCTGCGACGCCTGGGACCACTGCGAGCACACGGCAGCCCTGTGCTACCAGGTGGCACGGCTGCTGGACGAGGACCCGTTCGTCCTGTTCCTGATGCGTGGACGCGGTGAAGAAGCCCTCCTGGCCGATCTCCAGGCCCGCGGCGACACGGAGTCCGCCCACGGGGTGCCGGACTCCTCCGCATCCCGCGCGCGGCCAGGGGTGGACGCCGTCGAGGCGTACGCGACCGGCGCCGCCTTGCCGCCGCTGCCCGACCTGCCCGGGTTGCCGGCGGAACCGGGGATGCCGCCCTCACTCGACACCGAGACCGCGCCGGACGAGGACGTCGACCCCGACGCCCTGGAGGCCCTGGCCGCCGCCACCGCCGTCGAGGCGCACCGCCTTCTCGCGGAGGCCCTGCGGGACGCCCCGCGAAACCCGGCAGCCGCCCCGGAGCTGACGCTCCCCCAGGACGCGGTGCGCCTCGCGGCGGGCCCATCGGACGCACACGTGAGCGAGCGGCTGGCCGACGGTTCGGGGCGTGGCCGCGACGGACTGGAGGTGGCCGTACGCGCGTGGCGGCTCGGTGGGGAGTCCGCCCTGTGCGTGCTCGACGAGAAGTGGCGGGTGGAGGGCGAGACACTGGCACGCGCGTGTGCCGCCCTGGAGGCCGCCTGGGACGAGGACGAGCGGCCGCCGCTGCGCCGGGACGGGAACCGGTGGACCGTGGACGGCTCCCCCGGTCAGCTGCGCCTCGGACGGGACGGACGTTGGTGGCCCTACCGGGCGGAGGCGGGCCGATGGGTGCCCGCGGGAGCGCCCGCGCGGGATCCGGCGACGGCACTGGCCGCCGCCGAACCCGGCGGCGTCGGTCCTCAGCCCGACCGCGCGGAGGAGAGCGAGGGCCGCTGACTACGGCAACGCGTCCTCCAGGGACGGCAGAAGCGATTCGAGACCGCTCGGGAACCCGCTCGGCAGGTCGGACGGGAATCCGCTCGGCAGATCGGTCGGGAACCCTGACGGGAGTGAGGTCGGCAGCTCGCTGGGCAACCGGCTGGGCAACTCGCTCGGGATGCTGAGGGACGGCCTTGGCGAAGGGCTCGAGTCGGTGCCGGACGGCGAGCCGTCGTCGGGGGCGTCGTCACCGTTCCCGCTGACCAGCAGGACGGCCGCCACCACGGCGGCGACGGCGACCACGGCGACGAGCAGGACGACGAGCGGGTTGCGGCGGCGCCCGGGGCCTCCGCCGCCGTACGGGGGCGGGCCTGCGCTGCCGTAGCCGTAGCCGTCGGCGGGCGGGCCGAAGCCGCCCGGTGGTGTGTGACCCGGGGGCGGTCCTGGCGGCTGAGGCGGTACGGGCGGCGTGGCCATACCGTCAAGGGTGGCAACCCCGCCGCTGATCCGCGACCCCTGTACGGGAGTTGGGACGGCTCCGCGCCACGGATCTCACGGTTCCGGAACATTCCGGTCGGTTCCCGACGCGTCCGGACGGCCGCCCCGGCATCGCGTGTGCACCGCCCGTCGGGGGACGGGCGGTGCACACACGCGCGTGGCGTCAGCCGCGGGCGCCCAGCAGGTGGTCCATCGCGAGCTGGTCGAGGCGCTCGAACGCCATCCCGCGCGCGGCGGCCGCGTCGACGTCGAACTCCTCGAAGGCCGAGCGGTCGGCGAGCAGGCCCTTGACGCCGTCCGCCGCGGTCGGCTGGGCGAGCTCGTCCAGGCGGGCGGCGCGCAGGGCCTCCTGGACCTCCGGGTCGGCACGGAAGGCCGTGGCGCGCTCCTTGAGGATCAGGTAGTTGCGCATGCAGCCCGCCGCCGACTCCCACACGCCGTCGAAGTCCTCGGTCCGCGGCGGCTTGAAGTCGAAGTGCCGGGGACCGGTGTACCCGGCGCTCTCCAGAAGGTCGACCAGCCAGAAGGCGGAACGCAGGTCGCCGGCGCCGAAGCGCAGGTCCTGGTCGTACTTGATGCCGGACTGGCCGTTGAGGTCGATGTGGAACAGCTTGCCCGCCCACAGCGCCTGGGCGATGCCGTGCGGGAAGTTGAGTCCGGCCATCTGCTCGTGGCCGACCTCGGGGTTGACGCCGTACAGCTCGGGACGCTCGAGGCGCTCGATGAACGCCAGCGCGTGGCCGACGGTGGGGAGGAGGATGTCGCCGCGCGGCTCGTTCGGCTTGGGCTCGATCGCGAACTTGATGTCGTAGCCCTGGGAGGTGACGTACTCGCCGAGGAGGTCGAACGCCTCCTTCATGCGGTCGAGCGCGTTCCGCACGTCCTTGGCGCCACCGGACTCGGCGCCCTCGCGGCCACCCCAGGCGACGTAGGTCTCGGCGCCGAGCTCCACGGCCAGGTCGATGTTGCGGATCGTCTTGCGGAGGGCGTAGCGGCGCACGTCACGGTCGTTGGCCGTGAAGCCGCCGTCCTTGAAGACGGGGTGGGTGAAGAGGTTGGTCGTCGCCATGGGCACCTTCATGCCGGTGGCGTCGAGGGCCTCGCGGAAGCGCTTGATGTGCGCCTCGCGCTCGGTGTCCGAGGACCCGAAGGGGATCAGGTCGTCGTCGTGGAAGGTGACGCCGTGGGCGCCGAGCTCGGCCAGGCGCTGCACCGTCTCGACCGGGTCGAGGGCGCTGCGGGTGGCGTCGCCGAACGGGTCCCGTCCCTGCCAGCCGACGGTCCACAAACCGAAGGTGAACCTGTCCTCGGGGGTGGGCTGGTAGCTCATGACGCGGCTCCTTGCTTACTGACGACTGCTTGAACGACTCGCTACGACTATTTCGTCATGGCGGTTTACAAATTAGTATGCCAACGCGTCCCTGGGAAGGGACACGATGTCCCCGAAAGGGCCGGAGCCGGGTCGCCACGCGCCGGACGGCCATAGAACAGCAGGTCAGAGAGCCGCAGAGCCGCGGAAAAAGGGAGAACCCGATGTCAGCAGCCGAGGGTCCGCTCGTCGTCGGCGTGGACACGTCCACCCAGTCCACCAAGGCGCTGGTCGTCGACGTGTCGACCGGGCGGGTCGTCGCGAGCGGCCAGGCGCCGCACACCGTCACCTCGGGTGGGGCCCGCGAAAGCGACCCCCGCCAGTGGTACGACGCGCTGTGCGAGGCGCTGCGTCAGTGCGGCGAGCCCGCGCGCGAGGCGGCCGCCGTGTCGATCGGCGGGCAGCAGCACGGCCTGGTCACGCTGGACGAGCGGGGCGAGCCGGTGCGTCCGGCCCTGCTGTGGAACGACGTGCGCTCGGCGCCGCAGGCCGAGCGCCTGACGGAGGAACTGGGCGGCGCGAAGGTGTGGGCGGAGCGGACGGGCTCCGTCCCGACGGCCTCGTTCACGGTGACGAAGTGGGCGTGGCTCGCCGAGCACGAGCCCGAGTCGGTGCGGGCCACCCGGGCCGTGCGCCTCCCCCACGACTACCTGACCGAGCGCCTGACCGGTCAGGGCACCACGGACCGGGGCGATGTCTCCGGCACGGGCTGGTGGGCGTCGGGGACGGAGACGTACGACGCCCAGATCCTGGAGCACGTCGGGCTGGACCCGGCGCTGCTCCCGCGTGTGGTGCGGCCCGGCGAGGTCGCGGGCACCGTGCGCGACAGCCACGACCTGCCGTTCTCCAAGGGCACCCTGGTGGCGCCCGGCACCGGTGACAACGCGGCGGCGGCGCTGGGCCTCGGCCTGCTCCCCGGTGCTCCGGTCCTGAGCCTCGGCACGTCGGGCACCGTGTACGCCGTGTCGCGGCGGCGCCCGGCGGACCCGACCGGCACCGTGGCGGGCTTCGCCGACGCGCACGGGGACTGGCTGCCGCTGGCCTGCACGCTGAACTGCACGCTCGCCGTCGACAAGCTCGCCGCCCTGCTGGGCCGCGACCGGGAAGCCGTGGAGCCGGTCTCGGGTCTGACCTTCCTGCCCTTCCTGGACGGCGAACGCACGCCGAACCTGCCGCACGCGTCGGGCGTGCTGCACGGCCTGCGCCACGACACGACCGGCGGCCAGCTCCTCCAGGCCGCCTACGACGGTGCCGTGCACGCGCTGCTGGGCGCCCTGGACCTGGTGCTGGACGAGGACGCGGACCGTTCGGCGCCGCTGCTGCTGATCGGCGGGGGCGCCCGGGGCACGGCCTGGCAGCAGACCGTGCGCCGGCTGTCGGGACGCCCGGTCCAGGTACCCGAGGCCAAGGAACTGGTCGCACTGGGTGCCGCCGCCCAGGCCGCCGGACTGCTGACCGGCGAGGACCCGGCCGCGGTCGCCCGGCGCTGGAACACCGCGCGCGGGCCGGTGCTGGACGCCGTGGAGCGGGACGACGAGACGCTGGCCCGGATCAGCGGGGTACTCTCCGACGCGGCCCCGCTGCTGGAGCGGAGCCCCGAGGCGCACTGAGGAAGACGGAGGCATGACCGCACCGCTGCACGAGGTCCAGCCGGCGGGTGCCGGGCGCGCGCTGCCCGACACCCAGCAGGGCATGCGCCGCCGCAATCTCGCCCGGGTGATGCACACGGTCAGCGCCGACGGGCCGCTCTCGCGTGCGGCCGTGGCCTCCCGTATCGGGCTGACCCGCGCGGCGGTGTCCACGCTGGTCGACGAGCTGATCCGCTCGGGCCTGCTGGAGGAGCTGGGCCCCGAGCGGCCCGGCCGGGTCGGCCGTCCCGGATCGGCCCTCGCGGTCAGCGCGCACGGGCCGGCCGGGATCGGTGCGGAGATCGGCGTGGACCATCTCGCCGTGTGCGCCGTCGATCTGCGCGGCGAAGTGCGGGCCCGGGCCGTGCGCCACGGCACGAACCGGGGCCGGGCCGCCGAGCCGGTGCTCGCCGAACTCGGCGGGCTCGTCGGCCAGGTCGTCGCGGAGGCGGGCAGCGAGGGGCTGTGGCCGGCGGGGCTGGCCGTGGCCGTGCCGGGTCTGGTGGCCCGCGACGCCCGGACGGTCGTCCGCGCCCCCAACCTCGACTGGCGGGACACCGACCTGGGCGAGCTGCTCGCCACCGACCTCCCCCTCACCGTGGGCAACGAGGCCAACTTCGGTGCTCTCGCCGAACTGTGGCTGGGTGACGGCACACCGCAGGACTTCCTGCACGTGTCGGCGGAGATCGGTATCGGTGCCGCCGTCGTCGTGGACGGATCACTGCTGCACGGGACCCGCGGATTCGCGGGCGAGCTCGGGCACATGCCCGTCCAGCCCGAAGGACCCGTGTGCCCGTGCGGGGGCCGCGGCTGCCTCGAGCAGTACGCGGGCGAGGAGGCGGTGCTGCGCGCGGCCGGGCTGGAGCCGGGCGAGGACCGGGTCGGGCTGCTGGCGGAGCGGGCGGCCGACGGGGACGAGGACGTACGAGGCGCGCTGCGCGAGGCGGGCACCGCGCTCGGCATCGCGCTGACGGGCGCGGTCAATCTGCTCGACCCCCGCACGGTGGTGCTCGGCGGCGCCCTGGCCGGGCTCGCGCCATGGCTCCTGCCGTCGCTGGAGTCGGAACTGGACCGGCGGACCGCGGGCCCGGCCTGCCCCGTGTCCGTGTCCCGGCTCGGTTCCGAAGGGCCTCTGCTGGGGGCCGCGCACGCGGTCGTGCGGGCGGTGCTGGACGACCCCGCCTCGGTGGCGCAGCGGGCCTGATGTCGGCTCGGTCGGAGCGACTTCACTCACATGAGTGAGCGAGTTGTCCACAACTCCCGGGCCCTCCACGGAAATTCGTCCGGCCCGTCTGCCTGCCGATTCGGGGCGTACCTTGATTCACACGCCGTCCGCGCCGACCCGGCCCCTGGTCCCGGCCGGCGTGGGGCCTCGGCCCCTTCCGTAGGTCCAGCACTCTCACCAGGTTCAGGTACTCCGAAAGGCGGTTCACGTCGTGGAGCGCGTACGCACCCACCTCAGCAGACGCCGCGTCCTGCAGGGGACCGCACTCGCCGCCGTCCCGTACGCCCTGCTCCCCGAGCAGCGGGCCGGAGCGCATGTTCCCGGACCGGACCAGCCGTCCGCCGAGTGGCGGCCAGCCGGCAGGAGTTGCTACTCCGCCGCGCACCCGGGGACGCTCCGCACGGTGGACCGGGTGATCATCCACATGACACAGACCATGTACCGAAAGACCCTGTTCCTCTTCGAGGAAGGACGGAAGAAAGTATCCGCGCACTATGTCGTCCGGTCCGCCGACGGGCACACCTCGCAGTGTGTCCGCGAGTCCGACATCGCCTGGCACGCGGGCAATTGGGAGTACAACGAGCGCAGTATCGGAATCGAGCACGAGGGCTGGGTGGACGAGCCGTCCTACCTCACCGACGTCATGTACGAGACCTCCGCCCGGCTCACCGCCGCGATCTGCGCCCGGCACGGGATACCCAGGGACCGCACGCACATCATCGGGCACCACGAGGTGCCCGGCAGCGACCACACCGATCCCGGGCCGCACTGGGACTGGGCACGGTACATACGGCTGGTCCAGGCCGTCTGAGGGTTCGTACGGCCGCGCCGCCGGGACATCGTTCGAGTGAGCGCCGTCGAAGAGGTTGTCGGCACGCCTACCCGGCATGACGATGTCCCCAGCCGCAATGCCGTCCGGGGAGGCCGAAGTGTCCGATCCGTGGGTGGCCCTGGAGCCGGGGACCGACCCTGCCGAACATGTCCGGGTACTGCGTCGTGCCCATGAGACCTTCACCGCGGTGGGCACCGTGCCCAGGCCCGTGCGTGCCGTGGTGGCGGACTCGTGGCGGCGTTCCGCGCGGGCCGGAGTCGGACCGGACGGCACGGCGAGCGTGGAGCTGGCGGACGGCGACCTCGGCGCCTACCGGGCGGAGCATCCGCTGGCACGGGTGATGCCGCTGTTCCGGGAGCTGATGGGCACGTTCGCCGCCGACGGCGAGCATCTGCTCGCGGTGTGCGACGCGCACGGCCGGCTGCTGTGGGTGGAGGGGCATCCGGCGACCCGGCGCAAGGCGGACCGCATGAACTTCGTGCCGGGTGCGCGCTGGGCGGAGACCGCCGTGGGGACGAACGCGCCGGGGACGGCGGTCGCCGTCGACCGTCCGGTGCAGGTGTTCGCGGCGGAGCACTTCATCCGCCGGGTGCAGCCCTGGACCTGTGCGGCGGCGCCCGTGCACGATCCGCGGACCGGGCGGGTCCTCGGCGCGGTGGACATCACCGGCGGAGACGGGCTCGCGCATCCGCACAGTCTCGGGTTCGTGCAGGCGGTCGCGCGGGCGGCGGAGTCGCATCTGGCGCTGCTGGTTCCTCAGGACGACCCGGTCGGCGGCGCACCCGAGCTGACGGCGCTGGGCCGGGACGAGGCACACCTCCTCGTCGGCGGCCGCAGGATCAGGCTGAGCCGGCGGCACAGCGAGATCCTGGTGCTGCTGGCACGGCACCCGGAGGGGCTGACCGGCGACGAGCTGCTGTGCGCCCTGTACGAGGACGAGTCGGTGACGCCGGTGACCCTTCGAGCCGAACTGGCCCGGCTGCGCCGGACATTGGGGCCGTCGCTGCTCGGTTCGCGGCCCTACCGGCTGATGGTGCCGGTGGAGTCGGACGTGGCGGTCGTCGAACGGCGTCTGGAGGCGGGCGCGGTCACCGCCGCGGCGACGGCGTACGCCGGTCCGCTGCTGCCGGGCTCGCAGGCACCGGCGGTGGTACGGCTCCGGCGCCGGCTGGCCGACGGTCTGCGCACGGCGTTGATCGCCCGCCGCGACCCGGACCTGCTGGCGGACTGGGCCCACGCGCCGTGGGGCGAGGACGACCTGGACGTGTGGCGGGCGCTCGCGGCGGTCCGGCCGACGCCGGCCGTACGGTCGCGGCTGGCCGCGCTGGAGCACGAACTGGCCGCCGGGCCGGGCCGGGAGCACCGTTCGCCGTGGTGAGCGGCGCCCTGGGCGCGGCAGGGCACGCAACCTGGTTGCAACCTCGCCGCTCCTAGCCTCGCGGTGCGAGCTGCCCGACGGCGGGCAGCGGTTCTTCGGGAGGCAGAGCAAGATGACCCGTTACGCGGCGCCCGGCACCGACGGCGCGATCGTCTCCTACCAGGCGCGTTACGACCACTTCATCGGCGGTGAGTACGTGCCGCCGAGCCGGGGGCAGTACTTCGAGAACCCGTCGCCGGTGACCGGTCAGCCGTTCACCGAGATCGCGCGGGGCACGGCGGAGGACGTGGAGCGGGCCCTCGACGCGGCGCACGCGGCCGCTCCGGCGTGGGGCCGTACCTCGGTCGCCGAGCGGGCCGGGATCCTGCTGAAGATCGCCGATCGCATGGAGGCCAACCTGGAGCGGCTGGCCGTCGCCGAGAGCTGGGAGAACGGCAAGCCGGTACGGGAGACGCTGGCGGCCGACATCCCGCTGGCCATCGACCACTTCCGTTACTTCGCGGGCACGATCCGGGCGCAGGAGGGCACGCTCGGCGAGGTGGACGACGACACGGTGGCGTACCACTTCCACGAGCCGCTGGGCGTGGTCGCGCAGATCATCCCGTGGAACTTCCCGATCCTGATGGCCACCTGGAAGCTGGCGCCGGCGCTGGCGGCGGGCAACGCGGTGGTGCTCAAGCCGGCCGAGCAGACCCCGGCGTCCATCCACTACTGGCTGAGCCTGGTCGCCGATCTGCTGCCGCCGGGCGTGTTGAACATCGTCAACGGCTTCGGCGTGGAGGCGGGCAAGCCGCTGGCGTCCAGCCCCCGGGTGGCCAAGGTGGCGTTCACCGGTGAGACCACCACGGGCCGGCTGATCATGCAGTACGCGTCGGAGAACATCACGCCGGTGACCCTGGAACTCGGCGGCAAGTCCCCGAACATCTTCTTCGACGACGTCTGGTCGGCCGCCGACGACTTCCGGGACAAGGCGCTCGAGGGGTTCACGATGTTCGCCCTCAACCAGGGCGAGGTCTGCACGTGCCCGTCCCGGGCCCTGGTGCAGCGCGGCAGTTACGCGGAGTTCATGGAGGCCGCGGTCGCGCGGACCGAGCAGATCAGGACCGGTCACCCGCTGGACACGGACACGATGATCGGCGCGCAGGCCTCCAACGACCAGTTGGAGAAGATCCTGTCCTACCTCGACATCGGCCGGCAGGAAGGGGCGAAGGTCCTCACGGGCGGGGAACGCCTGGAGCACGAGGGCGAGTTGAAGGGCGGCTACTACGTCCAGCCGACCATCTTCGAGGGTGACAACCGCATGCGGATCTTCCAGGAGGAGATCTTCGGGCCGGTCGTGTCGGTGACGTCCTTCGACGACTTCGACGACGCCATCAAGATCGCCAACGACACGTTGTACGGCCTGGGCGCGGGCGTGTGGACCCGGGACGTCAACACCGCGTACCGCGCGGGCCGGGCCATCCAGGCGGGCCGTGTGTGGACGAACTGCTACCACGCGTATCCGGCACATGCCGCGTTCGGGGGCTACAAGGGCTCCGGGATCGGCCGCGAGACCCACAAGATGATGCTGGAGCACTACCAGCAGACGAAGAACCTCCTGGTGTCGTACTCCCCGAAGAAGCTGGGCTTCTTCTAGACACCCGCGAAGGGCGCCTGACCCGGGTTCCCGCGGTCGGGCGCCCTCCGGAACTCGAAGCTCGCGCAGTGGCAGGCGAGGGTGCCAGGCGTCAGGACGGTGATTCCGTCCCCGTGCCCGCCTGGAGGTCTGCCAGGAGTTCGGCCTGGCCTGTCAGGACGCCGGAGAGGATCGTGCGGGCGACCCGGAGGAGTTCGGCGACCTGGAGGGTGGCCAGGGAGTAGTAGACGGTGGCGCCCTCCCTGCGGGTCACGACGAGATTGGCCCGGCGCAGGACCGCCAGTTGCTGGGAGAGGTGCGGGGGCTCGATGCCCACCTCGGGCAGCATCTCCGCGACCGCGTGCTCGCGTTCGCTGAGCAGTTCCAGAACGCGGATGCGGGCCGGGTGCCCGAGCGTCTTGAAGAACTCGGCCTTCAGTTGGTACAGCGGCGTGCTCACCGGGCCGCCTCCTCCCCGCGGCTGCGGCACACGCTCCAGCTGCTCGTCGTATGCATGCTGCCTTCCTCGTCGGCGGAGCCGGCACCGCCGGTTCCCCGTGCGGTCCCGGGCGCACCACTTCCCGTGGTGACGACCTTTCGAATTGCCAACATTAGCAATCGGGCAGAAACAGCCGCAGGGGTGCGCGGTCAGGCGGGCTCGTCGCGTGCCGCCTGGGCCGGGATCGCCTCTGCCCCGGCGCAGAGGACGCCCGTCAGCTCCAGATGGTCACGGGCGGCGCGGATCGCCTCCGGGGTGGTGGCGTACGCACGGCCGTCGGGCTGCAGCAGGTCCAGTGCGCCCACGGAGTCCAGGACCTGCCGCTGGCCGGGGCGTACGCCGGACGCCAGGACGAGGATGCCGCGGCGGGTCAGTTTCTCGACCGCGTCCTTGAGGACGAGGGCGCCGGTCGCATCCATCGTCGACACCCGCGACATGCGCAGGATGACCGCCCGGACGTCGGCGACCTCGGTCAGTTCCAGCAGGAAGCGGTGAGCGGCCGCGAAGAACAGCGGGCCGTCGATGCGGTACGCCACGATGTGCTCGGCGAGCAGCGCGTGTTCCTCGGCGCTGTGGTCGCCCCGCTCCAGCGGGACCTGGTCGAGGCGGGCCTGCTTGGCCACCGCGCGCAGGGCGAGGGCGCCGGCCACGACGAGGCCGATGATCACGGCGTACACGAGGTCCAGGGCCAGTGTCGCGACGGCGGTGACGACGAGGATCAGCGCGTCGGACCGGGTGGCCCGGGCCATGGCTCGCAGGGAGCCGACCTCGACCATGCGGATCGCGGTGGCCAGCAGCACGCCCGCCAGCGCGGCCAGCGGGATCCTGGAGACGAGGGGTGCCGCGGCGAAGACGATGACGGCCAGGACGGCGGCGTGGATGAGGGCGGCGAGCCGCGAGGTCGCGCCGGTGCGGACGTTGACAGCGGTGCGGGCGATGGCGCCGGTCGCGGGGACGCCGCCGAACAGCGGGGCCGCGATGTTGGCCAGGCCCTGCCCGAACAGTTCCCGGTCGGGGTCGTGCCGCTGCCCGACGGTCATGCCGTCCGCGACCGACGCCGACAGCAGGGACTCCAGGGCGGCGAGGGCGGCGACCGCGACGGCGGGGGCGAGCAGGGAGCCCAGGGCGCTGGGATCGAGGAAGGCGAGGGTCGGTGCGGGCAGGCCGGACGGCAGGTCGCCGATCGGTCTGGCCGCGTTCAGGTGCGCGAGCTGTGCGACGACCGTGGCGGCGATCACCGCGACGATGGAGAAGGGCACCGTCGGCCGCCATCGGGCACCGGCGAGCATGAGCGCGGCCACGGCGACCGCGAGACCGACGGCGGTCCAGTTCGGGGACTGGGCGAACTCCTGGACCGCCCGCCAGGTGACCACCAGCACGCGGTCGCCCTCCGGCGTGGGCACGCCGAGGGCGTTGGGGATCTGCTGGAGGCCGATGACGCAGGCGATGCCGAGGGTGAAGCCCTCGACCACCGGAGCGGGCACGTACTGCATGTACGTGCCGGCCCGCAGCACGGCCAGCGCCACCAGCATCACGCCGGCCATCAGTCCCACGGTCAGCACGCCGGTCGGGCCGTACGCGCCGACGATCGGGACCAGGACGACGGTCATCGCGCCCGTGGGCCCGGACACCTGGAGGTTCGAGCCGCCGAAGACGGCGGCGAGGGCACCGGCCACGACGGCGGTGGCCAGGCCCGCCTCCGCGCCCAGCCCGGAGGAGACCCCGAAGCCGAGAGCGAGCGGCAGGGCCACGACCGCGACGGCCAGCCCCGCGAGGAGGTCCCGGCGCGGGTCGCTCCGTACGTCCCTGAGGTCGTGCCGGCCTGGCAGCAGGGAGGCGATCCGGGTCCACACCCGGCGGGCACCGGGGGTCATGGTGCGACGACCTCCGCGTCCTTCGGTTCGGCCGCCAGTCGGCCCCTCCCGGCGAGCATGTCGGTCAGGATGCGGCGCGCGGCCCTCATGAGGTCGGCGACGTCACCGCCCGCCAGCGCGTGGACGACCGTGGAGCCCTGCCGGGTGGAAGCGACGATGCCGGACCGGCGCGACACCGCGAGCTGCTGCGACAGGCACGGCGCCTCCACCTCGATCGCGGCCGGCAGGTCCCGCACCGGCGACGGCCCGTCCTGAAGCAGCTCCAGCACCCGGATGCGGACGGGATGACCGAGCATCCGGAAGAACTCGGCCTTGGCCTGGTACAGCGGAACGGACACGACCCCTCGACTTCCCGCGGACGGCACCCAGGGAGGCCGTGTGGCAGTGCACCACCCTGACGTCAGCAAGAAGAGCATGTTGGCAATTGCTTAATTTCGCAACTCCGCATGTCCTGACAAGCCCGCCGCCGACCGGCATCCTCCGGCTCGCCCGATACAGTGCGCGAGACGGCAGCCCGGTGGGAGGGGACGCGTGACCGACACCAGCAACACCAGATCCGCCGACGGCGAGGCGCCCGCCCCGAAGCCGAGGCGGCTGCTGTACCGCGTGATGCGCCACCTCCCCGCGATCGCCCCCGTCCTGCTGTGGGCGGTGCCGTGCGTCGTGCTCCTGCACACCGGTCAGCACTGGCCGCTGCCCGTCACCCTCGCCGGCACCGCCCTGTTCGTGCTCGGTCTCGCCGCCATGCCGGTCGCGATGGTGCGCGGTCACGGGCGACGTCAGCAGGACCGTGCGGCCATCGTCGGGGACACGCTGCTGGGCGGCAGCTGGGTGCTGTTCACCTGGTCGCTGCTGCTGGGCGTGCCCCTGCGGATCGCCCTGACCGTGGCCGGCGTCGGAGAAGGGCACGACCGGGCCCGGATCGCCACCTGGGCCGTCCTCGGCGTCACCGCCGTCCTGCTCGTCTGGGGATATGCCGAGGCCCGGCGCGTGCCCCGTGTGCGGCAGGTCGAGGTGCGGCTCCCCCGGCTGGGCGCCGGGCTGGACGGTCTGCGCGTCGCCCTCCTCACCGACACCCACTACGGCCCCCTCGATCGCGCCCGCTGGTCCGCGCGGGTCTGCGAGACGGTGAACGGCCTCGACGCCGACGTGGTCTGCCACACCGGCGACATCGCGGACGGCACCGCCGCCCGCCGCCGCGCGCAGGCGGCTCCGCTCGGCACCGTGCGGGCCACCCGGGCGAAGGTGTACGTCACCGGGAACCACGAGTACTACAGCGAGGCCCAGGGCTGGGTCGACCTGATGGACGAGCTGGGCTGGGAGCCGCTGCGCAACCGCCATCTGCTGCTCGAACGCGGCGGCGACACCCTGGTGATCGCGGGGGTCGACGACGTCACCGCCGAGTCGTCCGGCCTGGCGGGCCACCGTGCCGACGTGGCCGCGGCGCTGGAGGGCGCCGATCCCGCACTGCCCGTCCTGCTGCTCGCGCACCAGCCGAAGTTCGTGGACCGGGCGGTGGCCGCCGGGGTCGACCTGCAGCTCTCCGGGCACACGCACGGCGGCCAGATCTGGCCCTTCCACCACCTCGTCCGGCTGGACCAGCCCGCCCTCGCCGGTCTCAGTCGGCACGGCGGCCGCACCCACCTCTACACGAGTCGCGGCACCGGCTTCTGGGGCCCGCCGTTCCGGGTCTTCGCCCCCAGCGAGATCACGCTGCTCGTGCTTCGCTCCCCCGATCCGGCCCCGGCCGCCTCCGCATAGCGCGCGTCGTCGGAGCGGCGCCGGTTCCCGACGTCCCGTCAGCATCCGCAGGTGCGAACGGACTTCGGCGGGTGCGCCCTGTTCGTCGCCCGTGAAACCCTCCAGTGCTTCGGCGAGTTCCTTGGGCGCGCGCAGTCCGACGACGGCTCCTCGGTGGAGCTCGACGGGCTCACCGGCTGGGCGGAGGAGGCACGCAACCGCTGGTGACCGGCCGACCGGGGCGCGACTCCAAGGTGGCGCCGGATACAGCCCGAGTCGGTCCGGAAACGCGGCAGCCAGGCGCCCGGTTCGCACCGGTCGCCTGGCTGGTCGCCGCGAAGCGGGGTTCGCTCAGAAGGCGCTGTTGTTGCAGCCCATCGACGAGCCGAGGTGGGTGCTCTGCGCGCCCGCGTCGCCCTCACCGTTGACACCGGCGCCGAGGACGCCGTTGAGCAGGCCGACGACACCGAGGATGTCGATGTTCAGGTCGTGCGACTTGCACTCGGTGCTCTGCTGGACGTTGTACGCGCTGCCCTGCGGGCCGTCGGCGTGGGCGGTGCCGGCGGCGAGGAAGCTGACGCTGCCGAGGGCGGCGACCATGACGGCAGCCTTGCGAAGCTTGAGCATTTCATCTCCGGTGGAGCGAGGTGGATGCGAAGGTGAGAGGGTGACCCCTCACGATTTACGGAGATTAATGAGAAATGTCCCACATTGCCCTGTGGCGCGCCGTGTCAGAGGAAGGACGCCAGCCCTTCCAGAAAACGGTCCACCTCCTCGGCGGTGTTGTAGGGCGCGAGGCCGACGCGCAGGGCGGGGTCCGGCAGTTCGAGCGCGGTGAAGGGCTCGTGGGCGTAGAACGACCCGGCGGGGGCCACCACATCGCGCGCCGCCAGATGCGCTTGCGCGGCGCGGGCGTCACGTCCTTCCGGGGTCATCAGCAGGGTCGGGGTGCGGTCGGCCGCCTTCGTGTGGACGGTCACCGCGTCGCCGAGACCGCGCAGCCCTTCCTCCAACCGGGCGCGCAGCACGGTCTCGTGGACGTGCAGCGAGGCCAGTGAGCGCGCGAGCCGCTCCCGGCGCGTGCCCTCGGCCGCGGGGTCCAGCGCGGCGAGGAAGTCGACGGCCGCCGTCGCGCCCGCCAGCGTCTCGTACGGCAGCGTGCCGAACTCGAAGCGCTCCGGCACCGCGTCGGAGGACGGCAGGAGCTTGTCCGGCCGCAGCGTCTCCAGCAGTTCGGGGTCGCCGGCCAGCACACCGCAGTGCGGGCCGAGGAATTTGTACGGCGAGCAGACGAACAGGTCGGCGCCCAGCGCCGGAACGTCCACCAGGGCGTGCGCGGCGTAGTGCACGCCGTCCACATAGACCAGCGCGCCGGCCTCGTGCGCCAGGTCGGCGATCCGGCGGACGGGCGGCTTGGTACCGAGCACGTTCGAGGCGGCCGTCACCGCGACCAGCCGGGCACGGGAGGACAGCGCGCGCTCGAACGAGGCCAGGTCCAGCTCCGTGGTCGCGTCGTCCAGTTCGATCCAGCGCACGATCACCCCGGCCCGCTCGGCGGCCTGGACCCACGGACGGACGTTGCAGTCGTGGTCGAGACGGCTGAGGACGATCTCGTCGCCGGCCGCCCAGCCCTTGGCCAGATGACGGGAGAAGTCGTACGTCAGCTGGGTGGCGCTGCGCCCGTGGACGACGCCGTGCGCGGGTACGGCGAGCAGGTCGGCGTAGGCGGCGCGGAACTCCGCGACGGCGCGCTCCGCGTTGAGCTCCGACGGGCTGACCGCGCCCCGGTTGGACAGCGGCCCGGTCAGGGTGGCCGCGATGGCGTCGGCGACGGGCCGCGGGGTCTGGGTCCCGCCCGGGCCGTCGAAGAAGGCCAGCCCCTGCCGGAGGGACGGGAAGTGGGCCCGGAGGGCGGTCAGATCGATGGCCATGGCCTCGGCTTTCGAGAGCATCGGGCTCAGTGGGAGCGGAGCGGTTCGCCGGCGGGTGCCGGAGACGGTCCGCGACGTCATGTCGTCCGCCGGCGCGGCAGTCCGGACGCCGCGGACACCCTTGGACTCTGGCACCCGGCCGCGCGACACGTACAGCGATGGATCGCGAAGTGAGAGTTCATGTTTCATGATGGCTCGAGCTCGTGCGAGGTGGTGGCGGTGCGTCATGAAGGACCAGCCGGATCTGAAGCTGCTGGCCACGTTCCTGGCCGTGGTCGAGCACGGCTCCATGGCCGCGGCGGCGGCAGCGCTCGGCTATGTGCCGTCGGCGGTGTCGCAGCACATAGGCGCCCTGGAGCGGGACCTGGGTGTCGAACTGCTGGTCCGCCGGCCGGGCAGCCGGCTGATCCTCACGGGCGCCGGCCGGTCGCTGGCCCGTGCGGCCGGGGAGCTGTTCGAGGCGACCGCCCGTTTCCGTGACGCCGCCGACGGCATCGCCCGCCGGGAGGTCGCCGAACTGCGCGTCGGCGCGTATCCGAGCGCGGTCAGCCATCTGTTCCCGGGCGTGCTGTCCGCGCTGCGGCCCCGGGAGCGGGGCGTCCGGGTGCGGCTGATCATCGTGGAGACGCACGCGGGGCTGCCCAGGGTCCGGTCCGGCGACCTCGACCTGCTCATCGCCTACCGGTATCTCCCCGAGGACCCGCCCGCCGCCTCCGCCGAGCTGGCCCTCACCTCGCTCGGGCACGAACCGCTGGTCCTCGTCGCGGGCGCGCGGCCCGGCAGCCGCCCCCTCGCCCTGGAGGACTGTCTGGACCGGGAGTGGACGTCCGGCCTGGCGCACAGCCCGGACCGGCGGCTGCTGCACCGCTGGGCCGGTGAGCTGGGCATCTCCCCGGACGTGACGCTGGAGACCGAGGATCTGCACAGCATGCTGGCGATGATCCGGGCGGGCCTCGCCGTGGGCTGGATCCCGGCCACGCTGATCGACGGGGAGCGCGGCGACGAAGGCGTCCAACGGGTGGTGCTGCCTCCCGGCTCGGCGCCGCTGAGCCGGGAGATCCTGGCGGTGAGCCGGCCCGGCACCCGGACCCCGGTGGCCGACGAGCTGGTCGCGCTGCTGACGCGGGCTCTGCGGGGCGCCAGGGCGTAGCGCCGCCTAGGGGGTGTGCAGGAGATACTCCGTCGCCGCGTCCAGCAGCCAGTCCGTCAGATGTGCGGCGTACGACGACCGGACCAGCACCCGGAAGCCTGCCCGGTGCGGGGCGCGGGCGGCCAGGACGACCTGAGTGCGGCCGAGCGTCGCGCGGGCGCACCGGCGCCACCGCCGCGCCCGTCGCAGGGCCACCTTCCCAGAGCCGGCCGCCGGAGGACCCGTTCCGTTCGGACCCTCATCCATGCCATGCTCATGCAGACTCATTCATGAACCTCGTTCATAACCATGACCATTGGCTGATACGGAGGCTGGAGATGAGAGCGACATCCCGACTGGGTGTCCTGCTGGTGGCGCTGGCCGCGTTCACCACGGGCGCCGTCCCGGCCGCGACCGCTGAGGCACCGGAGCGGCAGACGCCGCGTGTGCCGCACACCGTCGTCCTGGACGGCTCCCGTATGCAGCGGACCAAGGCCCGCCTCGATCACGGCGACCCTCAACTGCGCCGGGCGGTACGGGCGTTGCGCGCCCGGGCCGACACCTGGCTGGACCAGGGCCCGTGGACGGTCGTCGACAAGCCCCGGCCCGCGCCCGGCGGCGACGTCCACGACTATCTGAGCCAGGCCCCCTACTGGTGGCCCACCACTCCCGCGACCGCCGACAACCCGTGGGGCTGTCCGTACGAGCAGCGCGACGGCGAGCGCAATCCCGAGGTGGACTCCGGCACCGACCGGCAGGACGTGGAGAAGACGTTCGACTCGTCCTACGACCTCTCCCTGGCCTGGTACTACACCGGGGAGCGGAGGTACGCCGAGAAGGCCGCGCGGGTGCTGCGCACCTGGTTCCTCGACCCGGCCACCCGGATGAACCCGAACCTCGACCACGCGCAGTTCATCCCCTGCCGGTACGACGGCCGCGCGATCGGGATCATCGACTTCTCGCAGTCCTACACCGCCGTCCTCGACGCGGTCGCCCTGCTGGAGACCGGGGCACCCGGCTGGACGGCGGAGGACCGCGCGGCCATGAGGACGTGGAACACCGACTTCCTGAGGTGGCTGCGGGACAGCGACTTCGGCCGGCAGGAGGCCGCGGCCACCAACAACCACGGCACCTTCCACGACATGCAGGTCGCGGGCCTGGCGTTGGCGACCGGCGACCGGGAACTGGCCCGCCGGACCGTGCTGGACGCGCGCGCCCGGCGAATCGCGCCGCAGATCGCGTCCGACGGCGGTCAGCCCCAGGAGCTGGCCCGCACCCGGAGCTGGCACTACTCGACGTTCGACCTGGTCGCCTACACCCGGCTGGCGGCGATCGGCCGCCATGTCGGGGTGGATCTGTGGGCCTATGAAGGACCGCAGGGACAGAGCCTGTTCAAGGCGGTGGACTATCTGCTCCCCGCCGCGACCGGCGCCGCCCCCTGGCCGCATCCGGAGCTGGAGTTCCACCGCTTCGCGGCGACGGACGTCGTGCACGCGGCGGCCGACGCCGGGGACCGCCGGGCGGGGCAGGCCGTCCCCCTGCTGGAGGAGCCGCCGGGCGGCGACCTGTGGGCCCTGCGCCCGGCGGCGGAACAGCTGGACTCGATCGCGGGCTGACCGGCGGCCCGGCGGGTCAGACCGTGGAGAGGTCGATCGCGCGGTCGACGTCGGCGGGCCGCAGGACGCGCAGGATGCCCTCCAGCAGGTAGTAGTCGGCGTACGGGAGGGAGATCTCGACGCCGTCCTCGGCCGGGCGGTTGCGGGTGCAGCGGGCCACCACCGCGTCCGCCCGGGCCGACTCCGTGGTCAGGCACGTCCGCGCCAGCGCGGTGAGCATCCGCAGCGCCACCTCGCGGTACCGCTGCCGTCCCGTGGCGGCGGCCAGGTCGAGCAGCCCGCAGGCCATGATCGCGCCCGCGGAGGCGTCCTTGACGTCGTGGGGCTGCTGCGGGGCGCGGAAGTCCCACACCGGCACATGGTCCGGGGTGAGGGCGCCGACGGCGTAGTCGGCGAGGGCGCGGGCGGTGGTGAGGAAGCCGGCGTCACCGGTCCTGCGGTACATGGTGGTGAACCCGTAGATCCCCCAGGCCTGCCCGCGTGCCCAGCAGGAGGTGGGGCTGTATCCCTGCACGGTGTTCGGGCCGATGGGGCGGCCGTCGGCCGGGTCGAAGTCGTACACGTGCGGGGTCGAGCCGTCCGGGCGGGGGAAGACGCGCCGCGCGGTCCGCGCGTGCTCGACGGCGATGTCCAGGTAGCGGCCGTCGCCGGTCTGCCGGGTCGCGAAGGCCAGCAGGTCGAGGTTCATCATCGTGTCGATGATGACCCGGCCCGCGTTGTTCGGGTCGTTCAGGCCGCCCCAGGCCCGGATGAAGCGCCCGCGCGGGTTGTAGCGGCGGATGAGGGAGTCCGCCGCCCGCAGGGCGCCGGTGCGCCAGGCGTCGTCACCGGTCAGCCGATAGGCGGTGACCCAGGAGGGGTAGAAGAGGAAGCCGAGGTCGTGGGTGCCGGTGTCGTCCTGGCGCGGCGCCAGCTTCCGGGCCGAGGCGAGGGCGCGGGTGCGGAAGGCGTCGTCGCCGCTGTACAGCCAGGCCATCCACAGCGTGCCCGGCCAGAAGCCGCCGACCCAGTCGCCGTTCTGCGAGTACACCCACTTCTCGAATCTGGTGCCGACCGGGAAGGCGGTCACCCCGGGCGAGACGGCGGCGAGCTTGCCGACCGCGTAGTCGGCCGCCGTACGCAGCGTGCGCAGGTCGGCGGGGGGTGCCGTCGCCTCCACGGCCGCGGCGGGCGCCGGTAAGGCACCCGCCGACGCGGCTCCGGCCGCCGTGGCCAGCACAGTACGCCGGGAAACACTCATGCGGACTCCTCCAACTGCTCGGTGTGGGGGAACGGAGTTGACCGAGCCTTGCATGAGCCGCGCCGAGCTGTACACCCATGTGGGCGATGTTCATTCACCTGAACGTCTGGGGACCCCTGGCGTCGTCGCGTTCGCCCTCCGCCTGGGACGGCTCCGTCCTCGGGACGTCCGGGTGCTGCTCCGCCGCCGTGCGTTCCGCCGGCTCGTCGCGTTCCCCCTCCGCCTGGGACGGGGTGTGCGAGTACAGCCAGCGGTCGTAGTACGAGGCTCCGCTCTTCATGGCCGACCTCCCTCGACGGTTCCCTCCATGCTCCCCCCGGTGCGACCGGCCGACCAGCTCAGCGGGTGATCCCCAGGCGGGCGCAGGCGGCGCGCAGCTCCGGGACGCAGATCTGGGCGGCGGTGTAGACGCCCGGGCGCACCAGGGTCCGCTCCACGTTGCCGGCGGTCACCGGGGCCGGGGTCAGCAGGATGGCGGGGATGTCCTGGCGGGTGGCGCTGTCGACGGTGGTGGTGGCCACGTCCTCGGCGGGCTCGCCCCGGCCGAGGGCCACGGCCATGGCGGCGGCCGCGGCGGCCTCCTTCTCGAACGGCTTGTACACCGTCATGTACTGCCGGCCGGCGACGACGCGGCGTACGGCCTCCAGGTCGGCGTCCTGCCCGGTGACCGGCGGGGGCTTGTCGATCCCGGCCTTCTTGAACGCGGAGACCACTCCGGCGGCGATGGCGTCGTTGGCGGCCAGGACGCCGCTGATGCGGTCCGCGCCGAGGGCTGAGATCGCGGCCGACATATTGGCGTGGGCGCTCTCCGGGCTCCAGCCGGCGGTGTCGTAGGAGCGGGCGATGGTCACCTCGGGTGCCAGGACGGAGAGCGCGCCGCGCCGGAACCACCCCGCGTTGGCGCTGCTCGGGTCGCCGTTCATCATCACGACGGTCCGGCCGTCCCCGCGGGCCCTCATCGCCGTCAGCAGCGCCTGGCCCTGAAGCCTGCCGACCTCCGCTCCGTCGAAGCTGACGAACCCGGAGACGGGCCCTTCGGCGAGGCGGTCGTAGGCGACGACGGGGACACCCGCGCGGCGCGCCTCCTGGATCGAGGAGCGCAGCGCCTTGCTGTCGGCCGGATCGAGGATGAGCACCTTCACCCCCTTGGTGATCATGGAGGTGACCTGGTCGCGCTGCCGGGCCGCGTCGGCCTCGGCGTTGGCGTACACCACCCGGCAGTCCGCGCACCGCCGGGTGACGTGCTTCTCGATCAGCGGTTTGTCCGCGTGCTCCCAGCGGGGGGTCACCCGGTTCGGGAGCAGCAGCCCGACGGTGAAGCTCTGTCCGCCGGTCCTGTCGTCCGAGCCGCATCCGGCCAGGGACACGGTCAGCAGTCCCGCGACGAGCGCCGCGGCGGCCTGCAGCGTACGGGTGCGCATCCCAGCTCCCCTCGTCGTGTTCAGGGCGCGCGCCCGGCGGCGGCGGCACGGTTCGGCACGACGACCTCGCTCCACACCTGCTTGCCGCCGGCCACCGGGAACGATCCGGTGGACTCCGACACCGCCTCGACCAGGAGCAGTCCCCGGCCGCCGGTGGACTCCCAGTCCACGATGACCGGCTTGGCGGGGGCGCGCGGCGAGGAGTCGCTGACGCAGACGCGCACCCGGTCGCCGCGCAGGACCAGATCGAGCCGGACCGAGCCCTGGGTGTGCACGAGGGCGTTGGTGACCAGTTCGGAGACGACGAGCAGCACGGCGTCGGCCGCGTCCTCGACGTGCCAGCGGCGCAGGGTGCGCGCGGTGAACCGGCGGGCGTGCATCACGGCGTCGGGCAGCCGCCACACCACCCAGCCCGCCCGGATCGGCTTGGTCCGCATGCCGTCGTAGCGCAGGAGGAGCAGTGCCACGTCGTCCTCGCGCGGGCCGCCGTCGCCGAGCAACTGGTCGGCGGCGCGGGGCAGGTCGGCCGGGTCGGCGGCGGCGAGGGCGGCGCGGGTGCGTTCCATGCCGACGTCCAGCGGGAGGTCGGCGGCCTCCACGAGGCCGTCGGTGACCAGGGCGAGCACGGTGCCGGTGCCCAGCGCGACCGCCGTCATCGGGAACTCGGCGTCGGCCAGGACGCCGAGCGGGGGCCCGCCCTCGACCAGCACCTCCTCGGTGGTGCCGTCCGGATGGCGCAGCAGGGGCGCGAGATGCCCGGCCCGTACGAAGAGGAAGTTGCCCTCCTCCATGTCCAGTTCGACATAGCAGCAGGTGGCGAAGAGGTCGGTCTCCATGCCGGTGAGCAGACGGTTGGCGTGGGCCATGACGACGTCGGGCGGGTGTCCTTCGACGGCGTAGGCCCGCACCGCCGTCCGCATCTGGCCCATGATCGTGGCGGCTCCCGCGCTGTGGCCCTGCACATCGCCGATGACGAGGGCGACCCGGTCGTCGGACAGCGCGATGACGTCGTACCAGTCGCCGCCCACCTGCAGGCCCCGCCGGGCGGGCAGGTAGCGGGCGACGGCCGCGCCGCCGGGCAGCTCGGGCAGCCGCCGGGGCAGCAGGCTGCGCTGGAGCATGGTCGCCAGCTCCTGCTCCGCGTCGTGCGCGTGCGCCCGTTTCAGGGCCTGTCCGACGAGCGCGGCGGTGGCGGTGAGCAGGGACCTCTCCTCGGGCGTGAACTCGTGCGGCCGATCCCAGCCGACCAGGCACACCCCGGCGACGCTGCCCTTGGCGGGCAGCGGCAGCACGGCGAGGCCGCCGGAGCCGATACCCGCGAGCGCGGGCTCCAGGGGGGTTCCGGCGGGCCAGAGGTCCATCCGGCCGTCCCGCAGGGCGAGTTGCAGGGTGGGCACGGCGCCGATCGGGGCGTCGGGCCACTCCGAGCGCCATTGCGCCCGCCACACCTGGGGCCAGGCCGACGGTTCGGGCGGGTCGAGCAGGGTGACGACGAGCCGGTCGTCCCGGATGTCGGCCAGCGCCACCCGGTCGGCGCCCAGCGGCTCACGCAGCGCGGTGACGGCGACCCGGCCGACGTCCTGGACGCTCACGGCGTCGTCGAGGGCGGCGGTCAGCCATTGGATGCGGGACACGTCGTCGGTGGTGCCGTGCTCCACGGAGGTGGCGGTCACCACGCCCAGCACCTCCTCGGACCGGTCGCCGGAGGCGGGCCGCACCCGGCAGCTCAGGCTCAGCCAGCGCAGCTCACCGGAGGGGCGGCGGACCCGGAACTCCAGTTCCCGGCGGACGGGGGCCTGCGAGGTCGGTTCGAGGACGGCCATCAGCGCGGGCATGTCCTCCGGGACGGCGTGCCCGAGCAGGGACTCCACCTTGCCGTCGAAGGCGTCCGGGGTGGTGCCGACCAGTTCGAGCAGGGTCTCGTCCGCGTCGATCAGGCCGGTCTCGGGGACGAGGACGAAGGAGCCGGCGCGCATGGCGTGCAGGGCGCGGGCGAGCAGTTGAGGGGGCGCGGTGCCGGCCCGTTCGGCGCCGAGCAGACGGCCGACGTTGTCGGCGTAGCACTCCAGGAAGCGCTGCTGTCCGGCGTCGAAGCCGTCCGCCGAGGTGCCGACGACGACGAGGCAGCCGAGTCCGCCGTCGGTACCGCGCAGGGGCAGGGCACCGAGGGAGACGCTCCTCTCCCGGGGCGGCGCGGGCGCTCCCTCGGGGTAGGAGGCCAGTGCGGCGGCGTTCAGCCACAGGGGGCGGCCGGTGCGGAAGGCGTGGGCGGCGGCCGAACCGCCGGTCGCGGACAGGGCGGGCGGCAGCCGGTGCTGCGGGGAGTCCAGCCCCGCGGAGTCGAGCAGCCGTAGCTCGGGTTCGTCCGGGTCGGCCGCGTAGACGGCGGCGAGGGCCGTCCCCGCGAAGGTCAGCGCCCGGCCGCCCGAGGCGGCCTGTCCCGCCGTGAGCGCCGCACCGGTGCCCGTGATGCCGGCCTCCGGTGCGTCCGGCTCCGGAACTCCGGTCCGGGCACGGCCGTCATGAGGCATGTCCGCAACCTTCCTCCCGTCCCTGCCGGAGGTGCTGGGGGAGATCGGGGGCACCCTCACGCGGAAGGCGCACGGGAACCCGGGACACCAGAATCGCATATCCGGATGATCCGGACATATCTATCTACGGGGCCTCTTCGTTCGCTGGTGGGAGCGCTGTCACTGCGTTCGCCGATCGACCGGGCCGGTGTCAGACTGACCAGGTGGTCGTCTTGCCGCCGCCACGGAGCACGCACCGGCCGGGAGCAGGGCGCCGGCGCGTGGCCGCACCGTCGGCCCGCCTTCCACCCGGCCGGGCGCATGGAGCCTGAGCCGGCCCGGCGGGTGGGCGCCTCCGCCGCCCCGCACCGGCCGCCACCGGCTCCGCCGACGCGCCACGGCACCGCCGGCCCGGCGGTGCCGCCCCGGCACGCTCGGGAGGTCTTCCGTATGAGAACTCGCATACGGGACACCGCCGTGGCCCTGGTCGCGGCTTCCACCGCCATCGCCGTGGCGGCCTGCGGCTCGGACGGCGCAGGCGGCGCCGGCGACGGGACCGGACCGAAGATCGGGATCCTGCTGCCGGACAACACCACGGCCCGCTGGGAGACCCAGGACCGGCCGCTGCTGGAGAAGGAGATCGAGAAGCGCTGCGGCGACTGCACGGTGGTCGCCGCCAACGCCAAGGCGGACGTGGCGGCGCAGCAGCAGCAGATGGACTCGATGATCGCCAACGGGGCCGACGCCCTGCTGCTGGTGGCGGTGGACGCCCGCGCGATGGCCTCCGCGGTGCGCAAGGCGGAGGAGGCCGGCATCCCGGTCATCGCCTACGACCGGCTCACCGACGGGCCGATCGCCGGGCACGTCTCCTTCGACGGCGAGGAGGTCGGCCGGCTCCAGGGCACGGCCCTGCTCAAGGCGATGGGCGACGAGGTGCCGGGCGCCCAGATCGTCATGATGAACGGCGACCTCAGCGACCCCAACGCGGTGCTGTTCAAACGCGGCGCCCTGTCCGTGCTGCGGGGCAAGGTGAAGATCGGCAAGACGTACGACACCCTGCAGTGGCGGCCCGAGGCGGCCAACCAGAACATGTCCGCCGCCATCGCCGCCCTCGGCGGCGACAGCATCGACGGGGTGTACGCCGCCAACGACGGACTGGCCGCCGGCAGCATCTCCGCGCTCCGGGCGAACCTGGTCCGTCCGCTGCCCCCGGTCACCGGACAGGACGCCGAACTCGGCGCCATCCGCCGCATCGTCAAGGGCACGCAGTACATGACCGTCTACAAGCCGTTCCTCCCGGAGGCGACCGCGGGCGCCGAGATGGCCGTGGCGGCGGCCCGCGGGGAGAACCTGGACCGGGTGGCCGACGACGAGGTGACGACCCGTGACGGGCACGAGGTGCCGACGGTGACGCTCACCCCCGTGTCCGTGACCGTGAACAACATCAAGGACACCGTGGTGAAGGACGGCGTCTACACGGTCCGCCAGATCTGCGTCCCCGACCTCGCCGCCGCGTGTCGTACGGCCGGACTGACCTGACCACCGGTCCGGCCCGGCCGGACGCACGGGAAGGAGATCGTCTCCGTGTCCTCTCCCCCACTGCTGGCCCTGCGCCGCGTGAGCAAACGCTACGGCGCCGTGGAGGTCCTGACCGACATCGACCTGGAGATCCGGGCCGGCCAGGTCGTCGCGCTCCTCGGCGACAACGGCGCCGGCAAGTCCACGCTGGTCAAGGTGATCTCCGGGGTGTCCCCGGCCGACCGGGGCCTCATCGAGTGGGAGGGCCGCGCGGTCCAGATCCGCCGCCCCGCCGACGCCCGGGAGCTGGGCATCGCGACCGTCTACCAGGACCTCGCCCTGTGCGGGAACCTCGACGTCGTCGGCAATGTGTTCCTCGGCCGCGAGATCCGCCGGTACGGCTTCCTGGACGAGATGGAGATGGAACGCCGCACCCTGCACCTGCTGGAACGCCTGACCCGGGGCATGCCCGATCTGCGGGCCCCCGTCGTCTCCCTGTCCAGCGGCCAGCGGCAGACGGTCGCCATCGCCCGCTCGCTCCTCGGCGAGCCGCGGCTGATCCTGCTGGACGAGCCCACCGCGTCACTGGGGTTCCAGCAGAGCACCGAGGTCATGGACCTCGTGGACGAACTGCGCGACCGGGGCATGGGCGTGCTGCTCATCAGCCACAACATGGGCGACGTCAAGGCCCTGGCCGACCGGGCCGCCGTGCTGCGGCTGGGCCGCAACAACGGCTTCTTCGACGTGAACACCGCCTCCCAGGAACAGATCATCTCGTCCATCACCGGCGCGACGGAGAACACGCCCCGCCGGCCGGCGCACCAGGAGGCGGCGTGGTGAAAGGGACCCGCACCATGGCGGACGACCGGGGCACCGGGACCGCGTCACCCCCGGCCGGGGACGGCCGCGGTCCCCGCGGGCAGGCCGTGACCGGCACGCTGCGACGCTGGGCGGCGCTCGCCCGCCGCAGGCTGCGGGCCGGTGAGGTGGGCTCGCTGCCCGTGGTGGTCGTCCTGGCCGTCGTCTGGATCACCTTCCAGTCCCTCAACGACAACTTCCTCTCCCCGCGCAACCTGTCCAACCTGAGCGTGGACATCGTGGGCACCGGCCTGATCTCCGTCGGCATCGTCTTCGTCCTGCTGCTCGGCGAACTCGATCTGTCCGTCGGGGCGATCAGCGGGCTGGCGGCGGCCATCTTCGCCGTCCTCAATGTGCAGAACGGTGTGCCCGAGTGGCTGTCCCTGGTCATCGCCGTGCTCGCCGGCACCGTCGCGGGCGCCGTGCAGGGCTACTCCTTCGCGAGAACCCGGGTGCCGGCGTTCGTCGTCACGCTCGCCGGGCTGCTCACCTGGAACGGCCTCATGCTCTACGTCCTGGGCACCAGCGGCACGATCAACCTCGACGACAACGGGCTGGTGGCCGAGCTGACCAGTTACTACTTCACCCAGGACGCCGTCGCCTACGCGGTGGCCGCGCTGGCGGTGGGACTCGTCCTGCTGGTGTCCTGGCTGGACCGGCGGCGCCGGGTGGCCGCCCGGATGCCGCACCGGTCGCTGCAGGTGATCGTCGCGCGGGCCGGCGGGCTCGCGGTCATCGCGTTCACGGCCGCGTACCTGCTCAACCGGTTCCAGGGGCTGCCGCTCGCACTGCTGATCTTCCTCGTGGTGGTGGCCGCCCTCGACATCGTGCTGCGGCGCACACACTACGGACGGCAGGTCTACGCCCTCGGCGGCGGGGTCGAGGCCGCCCGCCGGGCCAGTCTCAGCGTGACCCGGGTGCAGACGGCGGTGCTCGCCGTGTCCGGGACCATGGCCGCGATCGGCGGGCTGTTCCTCGCCTCACGCATCACGTCGGTCAGCCAGAGCTCCGGCTCGGGCGTGCTGCTGCTCAACGCGATCGCGGCGGCCGTGATCGGCGGGACCAGCCTGTTCGGCGGGCGCGGTTCGACCTGGTCGGCCGTGCTCGGCATGCTCGTGATCCAGTCGATCGCCTCGGGTATGGCCATCACGGACACCCCGGCGGCCATCCAGTTCATGATCACCGGAGGAGTGCTGTTCGCGGCGGTGGTCATCGACGCGCTGTCCCGCCGCTCGCAGGAAGCCCACGGCCGCGCGTGACCCCGCGAGCGCGGCACCGGGCAGGCGGGAGGTGAGGGCGGTGCTGGCCGTGAACCCGACCGACGGTGACGCCGTCCTGGCCACCTTCGGAGCCCTCGGCGTCCTGGTGGTGATCTTCGCCGAGTCCGGGCTGCTCGTGTTCGGCTTCTTCCTGCCGGGCGACACCCTGCTGCTGCCGGCCGGAGTGCTGTGCGCCGCCGGTGCCGGCCAGGGGCTGGTGCTCTGGCAGGTGCTGCTGTGCGCGGCCGCCGGGGCCCTGCTCGGCGGCCAGGTCGGCTATCTGATCGGGCGGCACGGCGGCCGGGCGCTGCTCGCGCGCACCTCCAGACCGCGTGTGCGCGAGGCGGCGGCCCGCGCGGAGACCCTGCTCGCCCGCTACGGCTACGGCAAGGCGCTGGTGATCGGCCGCTTCGTGCCGCTGGTCCGCACGGTCCTGCACCCGGCGGCCGGAGCGCTGGGCGTGCCCGCGCGGACGTTCACGCTCTGGCAGATCGTCGGCGGGCTGCTCTGGTCCCAGAGCCTCGTCCTGGCCGGCTACGCGCTCGGGCACTCCGTCCCCGACATCGAGTCCTATCTGCTCCCCCTGGTGGCCGGTGTCGTGGTGATCTCCCTGCTGCCCGCGCTGCCGGTCCTCGCCCGGGCCCGCCGCGAGCGCCGCGACCGCTGAGCCCCGGCGGAACACGCCGCAACCCCCTCGCAACCTTGCGTGTGATGCGCTGGGCCGCATGTATGAGGAGACCCCGCGCGTCGAACTCACCCCCGCGGCCGCCGATCTGCTCCGGCGGCTGCACGCGGCCCACGGCCCGCTGATGTTCCACCAGTCCGGCGGCTGCTGCGACGGCAGCGCGCCCATGTGCTACCCGGAGGGCGAGTTCCGCACGGGCGGCTCCGACGTGCTGCTCGCCGAGCTGGAGGTCGAGGGGGTGGCCGAGCCGGTGACGTTCTGGATGTCGCGCGCCCAGTACGAGGCCTGGCGGCACACCCGTCTGATCGTCGACGTGGTCGAGGGGAGGGGCAGCGGATTCTCCCTGGAGGCACCCGAGGGAGTGCGTTTCCTGATCCGTTCCCGCGTCGTCGGCGCTCAGTGACGTCGCAGGTCGTCGCCGTCTGGTGCACTTCCCCCGAGTCCTGCCACATTTGACGTGACCTCAGGGGGGATCGTGACGCTTCACCGGAGGAGATCAGGCACGGCCCGGGCGGCCCTCACGCTGCTCACGGCGTTCGGCGCGCTGGCCGGTGCGGCCCTGACGGGGGCGGCACCGGCCGGCGCCGTGCAGCGGGGCACCCGGATCGCGCCGGGTGTGGTCTACGACGAGTTCGACATCGCGGCGGCGAAGGGCACCGCGCACGCCCATGTCCTCACCGTCGACCTGCGGGAGCGGCGGGTCCGGCTGGGCCTGCTGCATCCCGGGGCGGTGGCCGCGCGGGCGCCGGTCTCCCGGCAGGCGACCGCGCTGGGGGCGGTCGCCGGGGTGAACGGCGACTTCTTCAACATCAGCGAGACCCAGCACCCCGGCGTCCAGGCGACCGGGGCGAGCGTGGGCCCGGCGATCGCGCGGGGCCGGGTGCTGAAGGGCGCGGTGCCGGACGGCCAGCGCTTCGGCCCGGCGCTGCCGCCCGGTACGAGCACCGCGGAGGTGTTCGGGGTGGGCGCCGACCGGCGGGCCCGGCTGGACCGTCTGCGCCTGACCGGCTCCGTCCGGACCCCCGAGGGTGTGCTGCGGTTGCGCGGGCTGAACCAGTACGCGCTGCCGACCGGCTCGATCGGGGCGTTCACGGCGGCCTGGGGCAGCGCGTCCCGGGTGCGGGCCACCTGCGGCACGGACACCGACCGGGCGGCCCCGTGCAGCACGGACACCTACGAGGTGACGGTCCGTCGCGGCCGGGTGGTGGCGGCCTCGAACACCCCCGGCGGCGGCCCGGTGGCCGCGGGCACCACGGTCCTCGTGGGCCGGGAGGAGGGCGCGCGGCGGCTGCGGAAGTTCTTCGTGGGCGAGCGGGTGACGGTACGGCACCGGCTGGTGGCGGCGGCGTCACGGGTCCCGTACCGCTTCGCGCTCGGCGGTTATCCGGTGCTGTCGGACGGGCGGCCGCTGCCCGGCCTGGACGACCGGACGTCGGCGGTGCGCACCGCCGTCGGCGTCGCGGACGGCGGCCGGCGCGTGGTGCTGCTCGCGCTGGACGGCGCGCCGGCGTACCGCACCGGCCTGACGATCGCGGAGGTGGCGGCGGTCATGCGGAAGTTGGGTGCGGTGCACGCCTTCAGCCTGGACGGCGGCGGTTCCTCGACCCTGGTCGCCCGTGCGCCGGGCGCGCAGGCCGTCTCCGTGCGCAACCATCCGTCCGACGGGGCGGAGCGGCCGGTCGCCAACGGCATCGGGGTGTTCTCGACGCCTTGAGCCTCAGGGCCTCAGACCGCTGACGATGTCCGCCGTGGCGGTCAGGCCGCTGTGGATGGTCGGCGCCATGCTGGTGCTGGCCAGATAGAAGCCGAGCAGCAGGCAGACCAGCGCGTGGGTGATCTTCAGTCCGCCGTTGCGGACGAAGATCACCGCCAGAATGAACAGCAGCAGTACCACCGAGATGGAAATGGCCATCGTCAACCTCCTCCGCCACGCCGTCACGCCCGGTTCACGGCGTTCGGGCGCAAGTGTGGCGTAGCGGAGGGTTCGTCCGGGCGGCTGACCTGTCCCCCGAACGTGTGATGTTCCAGGTCGTCGGGCTAGACGTGGTGGTGGCTGTCCAGGAAGGCCTCCAGTCCGGCCAGGTCGTCGGTGTTGAGGTGGTCGACGCCGGCGGCGAGCAGTTCGGTCCAGAGGGCGTCGCGGGCGGGGCCCGGGGTGTCCGGGGTGGCCCAGAAGCGGACGCGCTGACCGTGTGCGTGGGCGGCGGCGGTGAGGGCGTGCAGCGTGCGCCGTTCGGCGTCCGGGAAGGGGCCGGTACCGAGCCAGGTGAAGTTCAGCGTCCAGTTGTCGCTGATGAGCGGGATGAGGGAGGCGGGCGCCGCGCTGCCGAGGTCGGTGAGACGGCCGTCGTAGAAGGCGTGGCGGACCTTCTGGGCCTCCATCGGAGCGCGGGCCGCGCGGTCGCCGGAGACGACGGCGGTGACCGGGCCGGGCTGCACCCGGCCGTGGGCGTACGTCGTGAACAGGTGCCGGTGGCGGGCGAGACACCGGTCGAGCGCCAGGTAGGTCGAGGCGCCCTCGGTCTTGAGGTCGATCAGCAGCTGGAACGACCGCCGGGCGCCGGGATGCACCCGGCCGTGATGGGCCCGGACGCGGGCGGCGAGCGGGTCGAGGTACAGGGCCTCCAGGGTGCGGGCGGGGTCGAGGTCCTCGGGGCCGTGCGCCACCAGGAGCCGGCCGTCGACGAGGTGGACGTCCGCTTCGACGCTGCCGAAGCGGTGGTCGAGGGCGTCGAGGAGGGGCCGTGGGTGCTCGTAGTCGTTGTGGGCGTGGGCCCGCCACAACGGGCGGGGGTGGTGCGGGCGTTCGGCCGCCTGGGCGCGGGCCGCGGGGAGGGCTGCCGCGCCGGCGAGGGCGGCGCCGAGGGTGGTGAGGGCTCCGCGACGGGTGGTGGGTGCCATGCTTCGCCTCCGTGTCGGGCCGGACGGGACTGCGGCGAGTATGCGATCCCGAGGGGCCCGAACAGCAGGGGCCGGGGCGGGAATTGGCCGGACCGCCCTCCCTCGTTCACCTCACCGGCGCATGGCACACGCGGAAGCCCGCCCCTGCCGGGACGGGCTTCTGCGGGGTTCCGCTCGGGTGCCTCAGGGAGCGCGGAGGTCGACCAGTTCGGCCAGCGCCTCGCGGTGGACGCCCGCCGTGCCGTAGGCGAGCGAGTCGGCCTTGGCCCGCTTCAGATACAGGTGGACCGGGTGCTCCCAGGTCATACCGATCCCGCCGTGCAGCTGCAGGGCCTCCTCGGCGGCGTGGACGGCGACCGGGGACGCGTAGGACTGGGCGACGGCGACCGTCACGTCGGTGTCCTCGCCGGTCGCCAGGGCGTCGGCGGCCGCGCGGGCGGCGGCGCGCAGGTTGACGACCTCCAGCCACAGCTGGGCGAGTCGGTGCTTGAGCGCCTGGAAGCCGCCGACGGGGCGGTTGAACTGCTTGCGCTCCTTCAGGTAGCGGACCGTCTCCGTCAACGTCCAGTCGGCGAGCCCGAGTTGCTCGGAGGTGAGCAGTCCGGCGCCGGCGCGCAGCGCGCGTCGTACGGCGGGTTCGGCGTCGCCCAGCAGACGGCCCGGAGCGCCGTCCAGGGTGACCGTGGCCACGGGCCGGGTCAGGTCCAGGGACGGGTGCGGTGTGACCGTCACGGCGTCGGCGTCGACCGCGTACAGCCCGCCGTCGTCGGCCGGGACGAGCAGGACGTCGGCGATCACGGCGTCCGCGACACCGGTCAACTCGCCGTACAGCGCACCGCCTTCATGGCGTACGACCGTGTAGGCGCCGCCCGCCGCGGTGTTCAGGGCCAGCGCGAGCGCGGCGACGGTCGTCGCGGACGCCAGCCGGCCGAGCAGCTCCTCGTCCCCGCACTCCAGCAGGGCCTCGGTGGCCACGACGGCGCTGGTCAGATAGGGCACCGGGGCGACGGCCCGGCCCAGCTCCTCCAGGACGACGGCGGCTTCGCGGTGCGTGGCGCCCTGTCCGCCCAGCTCCTCGGGGATGAGGAGGCCCGCGAGCCCCATCGTGCCGGCGAGCGCCTTCCAGGCCGCGATGTCGTGCGGTGCGCCGGACTCGGTGCGGGCGATGACACCGGGAGCGTCGCAATGGTCGGCGAGCAGGTCCCGCACGGCCGCCCGCAGCGCCTCTTCCTCCTCGGTGTACAGCAGGTCGGGCTGGGTGCTCATCGGGCGAGGTCCTTCCAGGCGACGTCCTTGTCGGTGCGCGGCTCGGCGGGCAGGCCCAGGACGCGCTCGGCGACGATGTTCAGCAGGACCTCGCTGGTCCCGCCCTCGATGCTGTTGCCCTTGGAGCGCAGGTAGCGGTATCCGGCGTCGCGGCCGGTGAAGTCCACGAGCTCCGGACGGCGCATGGTCCAGTCGTCGTACAGCAGGCCCTCCTCGCCGCGCAGTTCGACCTCCAGACCGCTGATCTCCTGGTTGAGACGGGCGAAGGCGAGCTTCATGCCGGCGCCCTCGGGGCCGGGCTGGCCGGCGACCAGTTGCTGGCGCAGCCGTTCGGCGGTGAGGCGGGAGACCTCGGCGTCCACCCACAGCTTCAGCAGCCGCTGGTGCAGGTCGTGGGTGCGCAGTCCGGGGCGTTCGCGCCAGGTCTTCGCGACCGGGCCGATCATGCCGCCCTCGCGGGGCAGCCGCATGCCGCCGATGGCGACGCGCTCGTTGTTCAGGGTGGTCTGGGCGACCCGCCAGCCGTCGCCGACCTCGCCGAGGCGGCGGCTGTCGGGGATGCGGACGTCGGTCAGGAAGACCTCGTTGAACTCGGCCTCGCCGGTGATCTGCCGCAGCGGGCGGACCTCGACGCCGGGGTCGGTCATGTCGCACAGGAAGTACGTGATGCCGGCGTGCTTGGGCACGTCCGGGTCGGTGCGGGCGATGAGGATGGCCCAGCGGGCGATGTGGGCGCTGGACGTCCACACCTTCTGCCCGTTGACCACCCAGTCCTCGCCCTCCCGCACGGCCCGGGTGCCGAGGGCCGCCAGGTCGGAGCCGGCGCCGGGCTCGCTGAAGAGCTGGCACCAGACCTCCTCGCCGGTCCACAGGGGCCGCAGGAAGCGCTGCTTCTGCTCGTCGGTGCCGTACTTGAGGATGGTCGGCGCGGCCATGCCGAGGCCGATGCCGATGCGGCGCGGGTCGTTGTCGGGGGCGCCGGCGGCCTCCAGTTCGGCGTCCACGACGACCTGGAGGGAGCGGGGCGCGCCCAGGCCGCCGAGGCCCTCGGGGTAGTGCACCCAGGCGAGGCCCGCGTCGAAGCGGGCGCGCAGGAAGTCCGGGCGGCCGGTCGTGGCCGGTGGGTGCGCGGCGAGCAACTCCTGGGTACGGCGGCGCAGTTCGGCGGCGTCGGTCATGCCGCTCCTCCTTCGGTGAGTCCCGGGAGTACGACGACACGGCCGGTGGTGACGCCGTCGGCGACCCGCTGGACGGCCGCCGCGGCCCCGCCCAGCGGGACCCGCTCGCTCACCAGCGGCTTGACGGCGCCCTGGGCGGCCAGCTCGGTGAGCTGTTCGTGGCAGTGCCGGACCAGCTTGGGATTCTTGGTGTTGTACAGACCCCAGTGCAGGCCGAGGATCGAGTAGTTCTTCACCAGGGCGTGGTTGAGGGCCGGTGCCGGGATGGTGCCGCTGGCGAAGCCGAGGACGACGATCCGGCCCTCGAAGGCGACGGCCTTCGCGGACTGGGCGTACGCCTCGCCGCCGACGGGGTCGTACACGACGTCGGCGCCCCGGCCGCCGGTCGCCTCCTTGACGGCGGCGACGACGTCCTCGGTGTGCCGGTCGATCACCACGTCGCAGCCGAGTTCGCGGGCCACGGCGGCCTTGGCGGCGCCGCCCACCACCCCGATGACCCGGGCGCCGGCCGCCTTGCCGAGCTGGACGGCGGCGCTGCCGACCCCGCCCGCGGCGGCGTGGACCAGCAGGGTCTCGCCGGCTTCGAGGCCCGCGCGGCGGTGCAGGCCGAACCAGCCGGTCTGGTAGCCGATGTGCAGGGCGGCGGCCTCGGCGTCGTCGAGGGCGTCGGGCGCGGGCAGCAGGGCGGCGGCGTCCGCGACCGTGTACTCGGCGAATCCGCCGTACGGCAGCGCGGGGGTGGCGAGGACGCGGCGGCCGTCCTCGGTCTCGCCGCAGACCTCCACACCGGGCGTGAACGGCAGCGGGGGCCGGACCTGGTACTGGCCCCGGCACAGCAGCGCGTCGGGGAAGTTGACGTTCGCGGCGCGCACCTTCAGCAGGACCTGGCCGTCGCCGGGCGTGGGGGGCTCGGTCCGGTCGAGCCGCATCACCTCGCCCGGTTCGCCGTTGCGGTGCACTTGCCATGCCTGCATGCGGAGCCTCCACGGGGGACTGCGTCGTCTGTCCGGGTCGGTTAGCATACTAAGCGGTCGCTTGCCGATCAGGGAACCGTCGGACGCGTCACGTCTGCCGCGGCCGCGCCCGTACGTGCATCCGCTCGCCCTGCGGCCCGAACAGACTCAGGAACTCCACGGGCCCCTCCCCCGTCGAGCCGAACCAGTGCGGGACCCGGGTGTCGAACTCGGCGGCCTCCCCGGCGGTGAGCACCACGTCGTGCTCCCCCAGCACCAGCCGCAGCCGGCCCGACAGGACGTACAGCCACTCGTAGCCCTCGTGGGTGCGCGGCTCTGGCGGGCAGCTGCGCTGCGGTTCGAGCACCTTGAACGCCTGGAGGCCGCCGGGCTGGCGGGTGAGCGGCCAGTGCTTGCGGCCGTAGCGCTCGATCGGCTCGGTCGCGCGCACCCTCGGGTCGCCGACGGCCGGGTTGCCGACCAGTTCGTCCAGCGGCACCTGATGGGCGCGGGCGATCGGCAGCAGCAGCTCCAGGCTGGGCCGGCGCAGGCCGGACTCCAGCCGGGAGAGCGTGCTCACCGAGATACCCGTGGCCTCGGACAGCGCGGAGAGCGTCACCTCGCGCTCCTTGCGCATCCGGCGCAGCCTGGGACCCACACCGGCAAGGACGTCGTCGTCGCTCATGTTGTCGTCCGTCATACGGTCATTGCAGTTTCGGCAAACATGTTTGTCAATCCCGCACCGCGCACCGCACGGTTCAGGTGGAGGTGGTCATCGTGACCGAGACGTACGAAGTGATCGTGATCGGCGGAGGCGCGGCCGGGCTGTCCGCCGCGCTCGTCCTGGGCCGTGCCCGGCGCCGGACCCTGGTGGTGGACGCCGGGGAGCCGCGCAACGCGCCCGCCGCCCATATGCAGGGCTATCTGACCCGTGACGGCATGCCGCCCGCCGAGTTCCTGGCCGCGGGGCGGGAGGAGATCGCGCGGTACGGGGTGGAGCTGGTCCGGGACCGGGCCGTGGACGTCTCGCGGGACGGAGACGCCGGCGACTTCACGGTCGGGCTGGCGGGCGGCCGGACCGTCCGCGCCCGGCGCCTGATCGTCGCCACCGGCCTCAAGGACGAGCTGCCGACCGTCCCCGGCGTCGCCGAGCGCTTCGGCGCGGACGTGCTGCACTGCCCGTACTGCCACGGCTGGGAGGTCCGCGACCGGGCCTTCGGCGTCCTGGCGACCACCCCGCTGAGCGCCCACCAGGCGATCATGGTGTCCCAGTGGTCGAAGGACGTGACCTTCTTCCTGCACGAGGTCGCCGCATCCGACCTCACGGCCGACGACGTGCGGAGGCTGGCGGCGGCCGGAGTGAAGGTGGTCCCCGGCGAGGTGGCCGGGCTGGCGGTCGAGGACGACCGGCTCACCGGTGTCCGGCTGGCCGACGGCACGCTGCACGCGCGCGAGGTGCTGTTCGTCGCCCCGCGCGCGGTGCCGCGGACCGGCCTGCTGGAGAAGCTGGGCGCCGAGCTCCACGAGACCCCGTTCGGCGCCTACCCGGTGGTGGACGCCACCGGCCTCACCTCGGTCCCGGGCGTCTGGGCGGTCGGCAACGCGATGGGCTTCTCCGAACAGGTCGTCAACGCCGCCTCGTCCGGCTACCGAGCAGCGGCCACCCTCAACGGAGACCTCCTCTTCACGGATCTGGACACCGGATCATGAGAACGCCGAGGCCGGAAACATCCTGAAGGGGAGCGGGGAACCGCACGACAGACCCCCACGGCGCCGCAGCGGACCGACACACCGCAACCGTGCGGGTGTGCACCGGCGCCGCACACCCCAGGATGGTGCGCATGCTGCTGACCCGTCTCGCCCGCGTGTCCCAGGAGGTCGCCGCGACGTCGGCGCGGTCCCGGAAGATCGCTCTGCTCGCGGAGCTCTTCCGGGACGCCGAGGCGGACGACGTGCCCCTCGTCATCCCGTATCTGGCCGGCCGGCTCCCCCAGGGACGGCTCGGCGTCGGCTGGAAGGTGCTGAGCCGCCCGGTGCCCCCGGCCGCCGAGCCGGCCCTGACCGTCCGTGAGGTGGACGCCCGGCTCACCGCCCTCGGCAACGTGTCCGGCGCCGGATCCCAGGCTGAACGCACCCGCCTGGTCGGTGAGTTGATGGGCGCGGCGACCGAGCACGAGCAGCGTTTCCTGCTCGGCCTGATCACCGGCGAGGTACGCCAGGGCGCGCTCGACGCGGTGGCGGTGGAGGGGCTCGCGCAGGCCACCGGCGCACCGCCCGCCGACGTACGGCGGGCGGTCATGCTCGCCGGCTCCCTGCAGAGCGTCGCGCAGGCGCTGCTCGCGGACGGCCCCGAGTCGCTGGACCGCTTCCGGCTCACCGTCGGCCGCCCGGTGCTGCCGATGCTCGCGCACACCGCGTCCTCGGTGTCCGAGGCGGTCGGAAAGCTGGGCGGCTGCGCGGTGGAGGAGAAACTGGACGGCATCCGCGTCCAGCTGCACCGCGACGGCGACACCGTCCGCGCGTACACCCGCACTCTGGACGACATCACCGACCGGCTCCCCGAAGTCGTCGCGGCGGCGAAGGAGTTGCGGGGCGAGCGGTTCATCCTCGACGGCGAGGTCATCGCGTTCGACCCCACCGGACGGCCCCGCTCCTTCCAGGAGACCGCGGGCCGCGTCGGCTCCCGGGTGGACGTCGCGACGGCCGCCCGGGAGGTCCCCGTCTCCCCCGTCTTCTTCGACGCCCTGTCCGTCGACGGCCGCGACCTGCTCGACCTGCCGTTCGCCGAGCGGCACGCGGAGCTGGCCCGGCTGGTCCCGGAGCCGATGCGGGTGCGCCGCGCCCTGGTGTCCGGCCCCGACGACCTGCCCCGCGCCGAGGAGTTCCTCGCCGAGACCCTGGAACGCGGACACGAGGGCGTCGTGGTGAAGGCGCTCGACGCCGCCTACAGCGCGGGCCGGCGCGGCGCGTCCTGGCTGAAGGTGAAACCCGTGCACACCCTGGACCTGGTGGTGCTGGCCGCCGAGTGGGGGCACGGCCGCAGGACAGGCAAGCTCTCCAACCTGCACCTGGGGGCGCGTACGGCGGACGGCGGGTTCGCCATGCTGGGCAAGACGTTCAAGGGGATGACGGACGCGCTGCTGACCTGGCAGACCGAACGGCTCCAGGCGCTCGCCGTGAGCAGCCACCCCTGGGGGGTGACCGTCCGCCCCGAACTGGTCGTGGAGATCGCGTACGACGGTCTGCAGCGCTCCTCCCGCTACCCGGCCGGGGTGACGCTCCGCTTCGCGCGCGTGCTGCGCTACCGCGAGGACAAGCGCCCGGAGGAGGCGGACACCGTCGAGTCGCTGCTGGCCGCGCACCCCGGGGTGCGGCCGTGAGCGCGGCCCGCGAGCGGCGCAGCGCCGGCCTGCTGCTCTTCCGCCGCGCGGACGCCGGCCTGGAGGTGCTGCTCGGCCATATGGGTGGGCCGTACTTCGCGCGGCGGGACGCCGGGGCGTGGACGGTGCCGAAGGGCGAGTACGCGCCGGACGAGCCCGCCTGGGACGCGGCCCGCAGGGAGTTCCAGGAGGAGCTGGGGCTGCCGCCGCCGGACGGGGAGGCCGTCGCGCTGGGCGAGGTCCGGCAGGCGGGCGGCAAGACCGTCACCGTCTGGGCGGTCGAGGCCGATCTGGACCCGGCGGACGTCGTGCCGGGCACGTTCACGATGGAGTGGCCGCCGCGCTCGGGCCGTAGCCAGGAGTTCCCGGAGCTGGACCGGGTGGCCTGGTTGTCCCTCGACCGGGCGCGCGAGCTGATCGTGAAGGCGCAGGCCGCGTTTCTCGACCGGCTGGCGGAGCACTCGTCCTGAGCAGCAGCACGCGTTGCGGGACCCACCGCGGCGCGGGAAGGTCGAAGCAACAGGTCGCTTCAGGAGGTCGCTCATGCCCATCGCGACGGTCAACCCGGCGAACGGCGAGACGCTCAAGACGTACGAGGCCATGGGCGAGGAGGAGGTCGAGCGCCGGCTCCAGCTCGCCGAGGCCACGTTCCGCACGTACCGGACCACGAGCTTCGCCGACCGCGCGCGGCTGCTGAACCGCGCCGCGGACCTCCTCGACGAGGACCAGGCCGACATCGCCCGGACGATGACCACCGAGATGGGCAAGCCCGTCGCGCAGGCCCGCGCGGAGGCAGCCAAGTGTGCGAAGGCGATGCGCTGGTACGCCGAGCGCGCCGAGGGGCTGCTGGCCGACGAGGAGCCGGCCGACACGGACGTGAAGGACTCGGGTGCCTCGCGGGTGCGGGTCCGCTACCGCCCGCTGGGGCCGGTGCTCGCCGTGATGCCGTGGAACTTCCCGTTGTGGCAGGTGATCCGGTTCGCCGCGCCCGCGCTGATGGCGGGCAACGTGGGTCTGCTCAAGCACGCTTCGAACGTCCCCCAGACGGCCTTGTATCTGGAGGACCTGTTCCATCGGGCGGGCTGTCCCGAGGGCTGTTTCCAGACCCTGCTGATCGGCTCCGCGCAGGTCGACGACATCCTGCGCGACGACCGGGTCAAGGCGGCCACCCTCACCGGCAGCGAGCCCGCGGGCCGCGCGGTCGCCTCCACCGCCGGCGAGATGATCAAGAAGACGGTGCTGGAGCTGGGCGGCAGCGACCCCTATGTCGTGATGCCGTCGGCCGACCTGGACCGGGCCGCGAAGGTCGCGGTGACCGCGCGGGTGCAGAACAACGGGCAGTCGTGCATCGCCGCGAAGCGGTTCATCGTGCACACGGACGTGTACGACGCGTTCGCGGAGCGGTTCGTGGCGGGCATGAAGGCGCTGGTGGTCGGCGATCCGATGGAGGAGGGCACGGACGTCGGCCCGCTCGCCAGCGAACAGGGACGCACGGACCTGGAGGAGCTGGTCGACGACGCGACCCGCAGCGGGGCGACCGCCCTGTGCGGCGGGCACGCGCTGCGCCGCCCCGAACTGCCGGGCTGGTACTACCCGCCGACGGTGCTCTCCGGCATCACCCGCGAGATGCGCATCCACCGGGAGGAGGCGTTCGGGCCGGTCGCCACGCTGTACCGGGCTTCGGACCTGGACGAGGCGGTGCTGATCGCCAACGACTCGCCCTTCGGCCTGAGTTCGAACGTGTGGACACGCGACGACGCCGAGGTGGAGCGTTTCGTACGGGATCTGGAGGCCGGGAGCGTGTACGTCAACGGCATGACGGCGTCCCATCCGGCGTTCCCGTTCGGAGGGGTGAAGCGGTCCGGGTTCGGCCGTGAGCTGTCCGGGCACGGAATCCGGGAGTTCTGCAACATCACTACGGTTTGGCAGGGTGCGTGAGCGCAGCGCGACTACGATCCCAGCTGTGAACCGCGAAGTTACTCTGCCGCTGATCGTCGACGACCGGGGGACCTTGCAGGTCGCCGCCGCCGACGTGAGCAAGCTGCTGCGCACGGTGGGCGGCCGGTGGCTGCACCTCGTGGAGGCCGGCGCGGACGGGCTCGACGAGGACACCGTCGCGGCGCTGACCATCGAGCTGGCCAAGCTCGCGGACCGCATCGACGTGGCCTGCATCGCCCACAGCAGCGGCACCACGCCATAGGGGAAGGCCCGCGCCACCCGCGCGAGCCTCCCCTGTCCCCCGCTCTAGCGGATCGACATGCCCGACAGCGTGCGGGCGATCACCAGTCGCTGGATCTCGCTCGTCCCCTCGAAGATCGTGTAAATGGCCGAGTCCCGGTGCATGCGCTCCACCGGGTACTCCCGGGTGTAGCCGTTGCCGCCCAGGATCTGGATGGCCTGCGCGGTGACCTTCTTCGCCGTCTCGCTCGCGAACAGCTTCGACATCGACCCCTCGGCCGCCGTGAACGGCTTGCCGTTGATCGCCATCCAGGAGGCCCGCCACACCAGCAGCCGCGCCGCGTCGACCTGGGTGCGCATGTCGGCGAGCTGGAAGGCGACGCCCTGGTTGTCGATGATCGGGCGCCCGAACTGCTCACGCGTCGTCGCGTAGTCCAGGGCGACCTCGTAGGCGGCGCGGGCGGTGCCGACGGCCATCGCGCCAACGGCCGGACGGGACGCCTCGAAGGTGGCCATCGCGGCGTTCTTCACGCGCTCGCCGCCCTTCTTGGCCCGTTCCCGGGCGCGCGCCAGGCGCTCGTCCAGCTTCTCCTTTCCGCCGAGCAGGCAGGAGCCGGGGACGCGCACGTTGTCCAGGATGACCTCGGCGGTGTGCGAGGCGCGGATGCCGTGCTTCTTGAACTTCTGCCCCTGGGAGAGGCCCGGCGTGTTCGGCGGGACGATGAAGGAGGCGTGGCCCTTGGAGCCGAGCTCGGGGTCGACGACGGCGACGACGACGTGGACGTTGGCGATGCCGCCGTTGGTCGCCCAGGTCTTGGTGCCGTTGATCACCCACTCGTCCTTGGCCTCGTCGTAGATGGCGCGGGTACGCATGGAGGCGACGTCGGATCCGGCGTCGGGCTCGGAGGAGCAGAAGGCGGCGAGCTTGACGTCGTTGGCGTCGCCGTACATCTGGGGCACCCAGGTGCCGATCTGCTCCTCGGTGCCGTTGGCGAGGACGCCGACGGCCGCGAGGCCGGTGCCGACGATCGACAGGGCGATGCCCGCGTCGCCCCAGAACAGCTCCTCCATGGTCATGGGGATGCCGAGGCCGGTCTGGTCGAAGTACTGCTGGGCGTAGAAGTCGAGCGAGTAGATGCCGACCTTCGCGGCCTCCTGGATGACCGGCCAGGGAGTCTCCTCACGCTCGTCCCATTCGGCGGCCGCGGGGCGGATCACGTCGGCCGCGAAGCCGTGCAGCCAGTCCCGGACCTCCTTCTGTTCGTCGTTGAGCTCCATGGTGAACTCGGCCATGACCCCTCCAGCGGCGTACGCGCATGCCCGCTGCATGCTTTGTTACTAGCGGTAACCCTAGTTTGTTACCGGCCGGTAGGTAAAGTCAACCCGCGATGTGCGCTCGGCAGCCCGTTCGATGGTCATGCCTGGTTGAGTGTTACTTTGCGCAGGCGTCACCGAACCAGTACGGGTGGGGAGAGCTCATGGACACCACGCAGCGGACGGATCAGCAGAGGTCCGCCGACCGCCGTCGGCGCGAGCTGCTGGAGGCCGCCGACAGAGTGGTGCTGCGGGACGGCCCGCAGGCCTCGATGAACGCCATCGCGGCCGAGGCCGGCATCACCAAGCCCATCCTGTACCGGCACTTCGGCGACAAGGGCGGGCTCTACGCGGCGCTGGCCAAACGGCACACGGACGCCCTGCTGGACTCGCTGCGGGCCGCTCTGGACGCGCCCGCCGACCGGCGCGAGCGCGTCGAGTCCACGCTCGACACGTATCTGGCCGCCATCGAGGCACGCCCTCAGGTGTACCGGTTCCTGATGCATCCGGCGGAGGGTGGCCACGCCGGCGACCAGGGGTTCGACGTCGGCAAGCACTCCGCCCCGCTGCTGCGGCGGATGGGCGAGGAGCTGGCCACCGTCATCGAGGAGCGCCTCGACCTCGGCCCCGGCAGCCAGCAGCTGGCCCGGGTCTGGGGCCACGGCATCGTCGGCATGATGCACGCGGCCGGGGACTGGTGGCTCGGCGAGCGGCCGTGCTCACGGGCGGAGTTGGTGCGCAGCCTCGCGGACCTGCTGTGGGGCCGGCTGGCCGCGGCGGGCGACAAGATGGGCGGGCCCGGCTTCTGAGCGCGGCCGTCCGCGGGCGGTCAGCCGGAGCGGCGCCAGGGGGCCCGTGCCACCTGGCGCATCAGCCGCCGGTGGCGCAGCCCGCCGAGCCGGTCCGCGTACACCCGGCCCTCCAGATGGTCGTACTCGTGCTGGAGACAGCGGGCGAAGAAGCCGGTGCCGTGCACGGTGACCGGCTCGCCGGCCACCGTGAACCCCTCGACCACCGCGTGGTCGTACCGCTCGGTGCCCGCCTCCAGGCCGGGCAGCGACAGACAGCCCTCCGGGCCCCGGACCACCACGCCGTCCGCCTCGACCAGCCGCGGGTTCACGACATGGCCGAGATGGCGGACGTCGTCGTCGTCCGGGCAGTCGTAGACGAACACCCGCAGGGACTCCCCCACCTGGTTGGCCGCAAGGCCCACACCGCTCGCCGCGTACATGGTGGCGAACAAGTCCTCCACGAGCTCCGCGAGTTGCGGTCCGAAGGCGGTGACCTCCGCGCAGGGGGTGTGCAGGACGGGGTCGCCGAGCAGGGTGAGGGGCCGGACTCGCCCACGGGTGCCCGGAATGGAGCTGTTGCGCATGGCCGCAAGGGTACGGCGATTCGGGAGTGCGATTGGATCTCGAATAGGCTGACCACCACCACGTTGCCGTAGGGCTTCAGGCGCGGCGCGTACGCAAGGAGGATCGAGATCTGATGGCAGGCAACTCGGACCCGCTGACGCCGCGGGCCAAGCTGGCCGTGACCGCGGGCAAGGCGGTCGCGGCTGCATCACGCGCCGCAGGGCGTGGCAGCGGTTCGGTGATCGGCGGCCGGGTGGCGCTCAAGCTCGACCCCGACCTCCTCGCCCGGCTGGCGCAGAACCTGGACGTGGTCCTGGTGTCCGCCACCAACGGCAAGACGACGACCACGCGGCTGATCGCGGAGGCGCTGCGGGCCGCGGGCCCGGTCGTCTCCAACGCGCTCGGCGCCAACATGCCGGCCGGTATCACCTCGGCGCTCGCCGGCGGCTCGGACTCGCGCTACGGCGTGATCGAGGTCGACGAGAAGTACCTCGCCGGGGTGGCCCGGGACACCGACCCGAAGTGCATCGCGCTGCTCAACCTCTCGCGCGACCAGCTGGACCGGGCCGCCGAGACCCGGATGCTCGCCGAGAACTGGCGTGAGGGCCTGGCCGGTTCCAAGGCCGTGGTCGTGGCCAACGCCGACGACCCGCTGGTCGTATGGGCCGCGTCCTCCTCCCCGAACGTGATCTGGGTCGCCGCCGGGCAGATGTGGAAGGACGACGCCTGGTCCTGCCCGTCCTGCGGCGGGGTGATGCAGCGGCCGGGCGACGACTGGTTCTGCGGCGAGTGCGGCTTCCGCCGCCCGACGCCGAGCTGGGCGCTCTCCGGCGACCACGTCCTCGACCCGCACGGCTCGGCGTGGCCGATCCGGCTGCAGCTGCCCGGGCGGGCCAACAAGGCCAACGCCGCCTCCTCGGCCGCCGTCGCCGCCGTGTTCGGCGTGCCCCCGCAGGTCGCCCTGGAGCGGATGTACTCCGTGCAGGCGGTCGCCGGCCGGTACGACGTCGTGCAGTTCATGGAGCGGGACCTGCGGCTGCTGCTCGCGAAGAACCCGGCGGGCTGGCTGGAGACGTTCTCGCTGATCGACCCGCCGCCGACCCCGGTGATCCTCTCGGTGAACGCGCGCGGCGCCGACGGCACCGACACCTCCTGGCTGTGGGACGTCGACTACACGCGGCTGACCGGCCACCCGATCTGTGTCGTCGGTGACCGCCGGCTCGACCTCGCGGTGCGCCTGGAGGTCGCCAACCAGCAGTTCCAGGTGTTCGACACCCTCGACGAGGCCGTACGGGCCTGCCCGCCGGGGCGGATCGAGGTCATCGCCAACTACACCGCGTTCCAGGACCTGCGCCGCCGCGTCGGCAACTGAGCCCAGAGACTTCAGAGGACTTCAAGTGAGCGACAACCAACTGCGGGTCGTCTGGATCTACCCGGACCTGCTCAGCACCTACGGCGACCAGGGCAACGTCCTCGTGGTGGAGCGCCGGGCACGCCAGCGCGGCCTCGACGTGGCCCGCCTGGACGTGCGCAGCGACCAGCCGATCCCGACCTCCGGTGACATCTACCTGATCGGCGGCGGTGAGGACCGGCCGCAGCGGCTCGCGGCCGAGCGGCTGCGCCGGGACGGCGGGCTGCTGCGCGCCGTGGAGAACGGCGCCATCGTGTTCTCGGTGTGCGCGGGCTACCAGATCCTCGGCCACGAGTTCATCAACGACCTCGGCCAGCGCGAGCCCGGCCTCGGGCTGATCGACGTGGTGTCCGTGCGCGGCGAGGGCGCGCGGTGCGTCGGCGACGTGCTCGCGGACATCGACCCGCGCCTCGGCCTGCCCCCGCTGACCGGGTTCGAGAACCACCAGGGCGTCACGCACCTCGGCCCGACCGCCCGCCCCTTCGCCCAGGTCCGCTTCGGCAACGGCAACGGCACGGGCGACGGCACGGAGGGCGCGTACAACGACACCGTCTTCGGCACGTACATGCACGGCCCCGTGCTCGCGCGCAACCCGCAGATCGCGGACCTGCTGCTGAAGCTGGCGCTCGACGTCAACGCGCTGCCGCCGACCGACGACCGCTGGTACGAGGCGCTGCGCGAGGAGCGCATCGCGGCCGCCCAGCAGCCCGCCTGAGACGGGTCTCGGCAGCCCGTCTGACGGCCTCTCCGCACAGGTGAGCGGGGCCGTCCAGCAGGCGGACGCACGGTTCGGCCCCGCCCCCCGATGCCGCTAGGGTGGCGGGGATTCGAGCCGGACAGCGTGGTCCGGTCCCGGCCCACGTGGAGAAGGTTTTCGGGCTATGCGCATTGGTGTCCTCACGTCCGGCGGCGACTGCCCCGGCCTGAACGCCGTCATCCGGTCCGTCGTGCACCGCGCCGTCGTCGACCACGGCGACGAGGTCATCGGCTTCCGGGACGGCTGGAAGGGCCTCCTGGAGTGCGACTACCTCAAGCTCGACCTCGACGCGGTGGGCGGCATCCTCGCCCGCGGCGGCACGATCCTCGGTTCCTCCCGTGTCCAGCCCTCCCATCTGCGCGACGGCGTGGAGCGGGCCAAGGGCCACGTCGAGGAGCTGGGCCTGGACGCGATCATCCCGATCGGCGGCGAGGGCACGCTCAAGGCGGCCCGGCTGATGTCGGACAGCGGCCTGCCGGTCGTCGGGGTGCCGAAGACCATCGACAACGACATCGCGGTCACCGACGTCACCTTCGGTTTCGACACCGCCGTGACCGTGGCCACCGAGGCCCTGGACCGGCTGAAGACCACCGCCGAGTCCCACCAGCGCGTCCTCGTCGTCGAGGTCATGGGCCGGCACACCGGCTGGATCGCGCTGCACTCCGGCATGGCGGCCGGCGCGCACGCCGTCGTCGTCCCCGAGCGCCCCTTCGACATCGACGAGCTGACCCGGCGGGTCGGGGCCCGGTTCGAGGCGGGCAAGCGGTTCGCGATCGTCGTCGCCGCGGAGGGGGCCAAGCCGGCGCCCGGCACGATGGCCTTCGACGAGGGCGGCAAGGACGTCTACGGCCACGAGCGCTTCGCCGGGATCGCCCGCCAGCTGTCCATCGAGCTGGAGCACCGGCTGGGCAAGGAGGCGCGGCCGGTGATCCTCGGGCATGTGCAGCGCGGTGGCACGCCCACCGCGTACGACCGGGTGCTGGCGACGCGGTTCGGCTGGCACGCGGTGGAGGCCGTGCACCGCGGCGAGTTCGGGCACATGACGGCGCTGCGTGGCACGGACATCGAGATGGTGCCGCTGGCGGAGGCCGTGGAGACGCTGAAGACGGTCCCCGGGGACCGCTACGAAGAAGCCGAGTGCGTCCTGTAGGCGACACCGCGCTGATCTGACGAGTCTGCCCCCGGCCGCGAGCGCGGCCGGGGGCGGTTCTAGTCTGTGTGCGGACAGAAATGCACAACCCCCACGAAACAGGAGCCGTCGGATGGATCACAGCGGCCACGGCACGATGTCGGATCTGCCGCCGTTCACGCTGGAGCGAGGGCTCGCGTGGTCCACGGACCCGTTCTTCCTCATCGCCTGCCTGGTGGGGCTCGGCCTGTACGCGTGGGGTGTCGTCCGGCTGCGGCGGCGCGGGGACGCCTGGCCGGTGACCCGGACCGTGTCGTACGTCGTCGGTGTGCTGACCGTGCTGTTGGTCATGTGCACCGGGCTGAACGACTACGGCATGGTCATGTTCAGCGTGCACATGGTGCAGCACATGGTGATCAGCATGCTGTCGCCGATCCTGCTCCTGCTCGGGGCGCCCGTCACCCTGGCGCTGCGCGCGCTGCCGCCCGCGGCCCGGGGCAGCAAGGGGCCGCGCGAGCTGCTGCTCGCGCTGCTGCACAGCCGGTACATGCGGATCGTGACGCACCCGGCGTTCACCATCCCGCTGTTCATCGCCAGCCTCTACGCCCTGTACTTCACGCCGCTCTTCGACTTCCTCATGGGCTCGAAGACCGGGCACATCGCGATGATGGTGCACTTCCTCGCCGTCGGCGTGGTGTTCTTCTGGCCGATCATCGGCGTGGACCCCGGGCCGCACCGGCCGGGCCATCTGATGCGGATGCTGGAGCTGTTCGCCGGGATGCCGTTCCACGCGTTCTTCGGCATCGCGCTGATGATGGGGTCCGTCCCCATGGTCGAGACGTTCAAGAACCCGCCCGCCTCCCTCGGCATCGACGCGCTCTCCGACCAGGGCGCCGCCGGCGGCATCGCCTGGGCCTTCAGCGAGATCCCGTCGGTGCTCGTGCTGATCGCGCTGCTGTTCCAGTGGTACGGCTCGGAACAGCGCCAGGCCCGCCGCAAGGACCGCGCCGCCGACCGGGACGGCGACAAGGAACTGGAGGCGTACAACGCCTATCTCGCCTCATTGAACGCACGCGGGAACTGATATCGGGGCACCATGGAGGGAACCGAACCTGAGGAGGGTGTCGTGATGCCCGGTTCTGCGGACGGTTCCACCAAGGCGATGGGGGCGCTCACGGTCGGCGGTCTGGTGATGGTGACCGCGTACACCGTGGCGCTGGGGAGCAACGGCTGGCTGTGGTTCGGGTGGGTGGTGCTGGGCCTGATCACGCTGGGGATGGTCGTCAGCCGCGGTACGTGAGCGTCAGGGAGCGGTGAGCCGCCCGGCGGAGTGCACCCCCGGCTGGTACTTCGGGAGCCGGGCGGTGATCTTCATGCCGGCGCCCGGGGCGGTCTCGATGACGAGCCCGTACTCGTCGCCGTAGACCTGCCGCAGCCGGTCGTCGACGTTGGACAGGCCGATGCCCCCGGACGGGCTGACCTCGCCGGCGAGGATGCGGCGCAGCGCGTCGGGGTCCATTCCGGCGCCGTCGTCCTCGATCACGACGAGGGCCTCGGCGCCGGCGTCCTGGGCGGTGATGCCGATACGGCACTTGGCGGCCGCCGACGACGCCCCCTTGCCCTCCAGACCGTGCTTGACGGCGTTCTCCACGAGCGGCTGCAGGCACAGGAAGGGCAGGGCCACCGGCAGGACCTCCGGGGCGATCTGGAGGGTGACGTCGAGGCGGTCGCCGAAGCGTGCCCGCACGAGCGCCAGGTAGTGGTCGATGGCGTGCAGCTCGTCGGCGAGGGTGGTGAAGTCGCCGTGCCGTCGGAACGAGTACCGGGTGAAGTCGGCGAACTCCAGCAGCAGCTCGCGGGCCCGCTCGGGGTCGGTGCGCACGAAGCTGGCGATCACCGCGAGAGAGTTGAAGATGAAGTGCGGGGATATCTGGGCGCGCAGTGCCTTGATCTCGGCCTCGATGAGCCGGGTGCGGGACCGGTCGAGGTCGGCCAGTTCCAGCTGCACCGACACCCAGCGGGCGACCTCGCCGGCCGCGCGCACCAGGACGGCGGACTCGCGGGGCGCGCAGGCGACGAGGGCGCCGTGCACCCGGTCGTCGACGGTGAGCGGGGCGACGACCGCCCAGCGCACCGGGCAGTCGGGGCTGTCGCAGCTGAGCGGCAGCGCCTCGCCGCGGCCGGACTCCAGGGGTCCGGCGAGGAGCTCCATGATCTGGGTGCGGTGGTGCTGGCCCACGCCGTCCCAGACCAGGACGTCGGTGCGGTCGGTCAGGCACAGCGCGTCGGTGCCGAGCAGGGAGCGCAGCCGGCGGGCGGACCTGCGGGCGGCCTCCTCGGTGAGTCCGGCGCGCAGCGGGGGCGCGGCGAGGGTGGCGGTGTGCAGGGTCTCGAAGGTGGCGTGCTCGACGGGGGTGCCGAGGTCGCCGAGGCTCTGGGGGCGGGCGGTGCGCCGGCCGAGCCAAAAGCCGGCGGCGAGCAGGGGCAGGATGGCCACGCACAGGCCCGCGACGAAGCCGCTCACGCCTTGACCTCCGCTCTCAGTTCCTCGGGCAGATGGAAGCGGGCGAGGACCGCCGCGGTGCCGGGCGGGACCCGGCCCGGGGTGGCCAGGGACACCAGGATCATGGTGAGGAAGCCGAGCGGCACCGACCAGAGGGCGGGCCAGGCCAGCAGCGCGTGCAGCGCGCCGGCCTGGGGGAAGCCCGCCATGGTGGCGGCGACGGCGAGCAGGGCGGACCCGCCGCCGACGAGCATCCCGGCGGCGGCGCCGGGCGGGGTCAGCCGGTGCCACCAGATGCCGAGGACGAGCAGCGGGCAGAACGAGGACGCCGACACGGCGAAGGCGAGGCCCACCGCGTCGGCGACGGGCAGCCCGCCGACCAGGACGCTCGCGGCGAGCGGGACCAGCATGGCGAACACGGTGCCGAGCCGGAAGTGCCGAACGCCGCGGGAGGGCAGGACGTCCTGGGTGAGGACGCCCGCGACGGCCATGGTGAGGCCGGACGCGGTGGACAGGAACGCGGCGAAGGCGCCGCCCGCGACGAGCGCGCCCAGCAGTTCCCCGCCGACTCCGCCGATCATGCGGCCGGGCAGCAGCAGCGCGGCGGCGTCCGCGTCGCCGGACAGGGTGAGCTCGGGGGCGTAGAGCCGGCCCAGGGCGCCGTAGACGGGGGGCAGCAGGTAGAAGGCGCCGATCAGGCCGAGCACGGCGACCGTGGTGCGGCGGGCGGCGACGCCGTGGGGGCTGGTGTAGAAGCGGACGACGACGTGCGGCAGCCCCATGGTGCCGAGGAAGGTGGCGAGGATCAGCCCGTACGTGGCGTACAGCGGGCGTTCGCCGCGGCTCTCGGCCAGCGAGGGGGACAGTCCGCCGCCGGTGCCGTGGTCGCGGGCGGGGACCTCGTCGCCGCGGGCGAAGGTCAGCCGGGTGCCGTTCTCGATGTGGTGCGGCCCGGCGTCGAGCCGGACGCGCCGGTCCTCGTGGGCGCGGCCGTCGACCGTGCCGTCGACGGTGACCGTCAGCGGGTCGCGCAGTCTGATCGTGAGGGTGGCGTCGGCGCGGACGACGCGCTGCTCACGGAAGGCCGCGGGCTCGTCGAAGGCGTGCCGGGGGGCGCCGTCGCCCTGCCAGGCGAGGATGAGGAAGAGGGCGGGGACGAGCAGCGCGGTGAGCTTGAGCCAGTATTGGAAGGCCTGCACGAAGGTGATGCTGCGCATGCCGCCGGCGGCGACGATGGCGACGACCACGACGGCGACGACGAGGCCGCCGAGCCAGTCCGGCGCCCCCGTGAAGACGGTCAGGGTGAGTCCGGCGCCCTGGAGCTGGGGCAGCAGGTACAGCCAGCCGGTGCCGACCACGAAGGCGCCCGCGAGCCGCCGTACCGCCTGCGAGGAGAGCCGGGCCTCGGCGAAGTCGGGCAGCGTGTAGGCGCCGGAGCGGCGCAGCGGGGCGGCGACGAACAGCAGCAGGACGAGGTAGCCGGCGGTGTAGCCGACCGGGTACCAGAGCATGTCGGGGCCCTGGACGAGGACGAGCCCGGCGATGCCGAGGAAGGAGGCGGCGGACAGGTACTCGCCGCTGATGGCGGCGGCGTTGAGGCGGGGTCCGACGGTGCGGGAGGCGACGTAGAAGTCGGAGGTGGTGCGGGAGATGCGCAGGCCGAAGGCGCCGACGAGGACGGTCGCCAGGGCCACGAGGGCGACGGCGGGGACGGCGTAGCTGGAGTTCACGGCCGGATCGGTTCCTGGTCTCGGTCAGCGCGGGTGGTCAACGGTCCTCGACGAGGCGGACGAAGTCGCGTTCGTTGCGTTCGGCGCGGCGGACGAACCAGCGGGCCAGCAGCACCAGGGGCGCGTACAGGCCGAAGCCGAGGACGCCCCAGACCAGGTGGCGGGCGTCCGGCATCGCCGCGAACAGCAGCGGCAGCGGGGCGACGAGCAGGCCGAGGACGGCGAACACGGCGAGGGCGGTACGCAGTTGGGTGCGCATCAGGGAGCGGACGTAGGTGTGGCCGAGGGTGGTCTGCTCGTCGATCTCGGTGCGCGGCCGGTAGTAGCCGGAGACGCGGCGGGTCCGGGTGCGCCGGGGCGGGCCGGTGACGACGACGCGGCGGTCGGCGGGACTGCCGGGCATCGTCACGGCCTCCTCATGAGCAGGTCCCGCAGTTCGCGTGCGTGGCGGCGGCTGACCTGGAGTTCCTCGGAGCCGACGACGACGCTCACGCTGCCCGCGTCGAGCCGGAGTTCGCCGATGTGGCGCAGGGCGACGAGATGGCGGCGGTGGATGCGCACGAAGCCGCGGGAGCGCCAGCGTTCCTCGAGGGTGGACAGCGGGATGCGGACGAGGTGGCTGCCCTTGCCGGTGTGCAGGCGGGCGTAGTCGCCCTGGGCCTCGACATGGGTGATGTCGTCGACGGGGACGAAGCGGGTGACGCCGCCGAGTTCGACGGGGAGGTGGTCGGGGTCGGGTTCGCTCACGGGTATCCGCGGGGTGGCGCCGCGCTGTTCGGCGGCCCGGCGGACGGCTTCCGCGAGGCGTTCCTTGCGGACGGGTTTGAGCACGTAGTCGACGGCCTTCAGGTCGAAGGCCTGGACGGCGAAGTCCTCGTGGGCGGTGACGAACACGATGAGCGGCGGCTCGGCGAAGCCGGTGAGCAGCCGGGCCAGGTCGAGGCCGTCGAGGCCGGGCATGTTGATGTCGAGGAAGACGACGTCGATGGCCTCCGCTCCGCCGGGGCCCGACTCCAGCGCGCGGTTGATGCGGCGCAGCGCCTCGGTGGCGTCGCCCGCGCCCTCCGCGCTGCCGATCCGCGGGTCGGCGTTCAGGAGGTACAGCAGTTCCTCCAGCGAGGGGCGTTCGTCGTCGACAGCCAGGGCGCGCAGCATGAACGGGAGTGTAGGAGCAACGGGCGCCGGTGGACACGGGCCGGGAGGGGACGTTCGCGCTGGGTGCCCGGGCGCTTACAGTGCCCTCATGAACAGCGGCGCGGCTTCTTTCGACGAACTCGACCGGAAGATCATCACCGCACTGATGGCGAACGCCCGGACGAGTTTCGCCGAGATCGGCATGAGCGTCGGGCTGTCGGCGACGGCGGTCAAGCGGCGGGTGGACCGGCTGCGGGAGACGGGGGTGATCACCGGGTTCACGGCCACGGTCCGCCCGTCGGCGCTGGGCTGGCGCACGGAGGCGTACGTCGAGGTGTACTGCGAGGGCGCGGCACCGCCGCGGCGCCTCGCGGAGGTCGTCCGCAACCATCCGGAGATCACCGCGGCGATGACGGTGACCGGGGGCGCGGACGCGTTGCTGCATGTGCGGGCGCGGGACGTGGAGCACTTCGAGGAGGTGCTGGAGCGCATCCGTGTGGAGCCGTTCATCCGCAAGACGATCAGTGTCATGGTGCTGTCCCACCTGATCCCGGAGAGTCCGGAGGCGGGCGCCAGCCAGCCGGCGCCCGTCGACGCATCAGTCGTGCGTGAACAACGGTGAAGACGCAGCATCGCTGCGTGGACACGCACTTCCCGTTTCTTGTCGCTCGTCGGCGTCGGTTTCTACCGTGGAGTCAATCCTCATCGACACCGTAGGAAGCGGAGGGACCCCTTCGTGCCCGAGACCCGTGTGCCGCGGCGGCGGCGCTTCCTCGTCTGCGAACCCAGACACTTCGCCGTGCAGTACGCGATCAACCCCTGGATGCGACCGGACGTCCGGGTGGACGTCGATCTGGCGCAGGAACAGTGGCACGCGCTGATCAGCGCCTACCGTTCGCACGGCCACGCGGTCGACGTCGTGGAACCGGTCGCCGGTCTCCCCGACATGGTGTTCGCCGCGAACTCGGCGGTCGTCGTCGGCGGCCGTGTCTTCGGATCGCTCTTCCACGCGCCCGAGCGGCGCCCGGAGTCCACCCACTACGACCAGTGGTTCCAGGCGGCGGGCTTCGACGTACACCGCCCGGAGTCGGTGTGCGAGGGCGAGGGCGACCTGGTCTGGACGGGCCGCCACGTGCTCGCCGGGACCGGTTTCCGCACGACCCGGGAGGCGCACCGCGAGGTGCAGGAGTTCTTCGGCCACCCGGTGATCAGCCTGACGCTGGTCGACCCGTACTTCTACCACCTGGACACCGCGCTGTTCGTGCTGGACGACGACAACATCGTCTACTACCCGGAGGCGTTCTCGGCCGGCAGCCGCGCGGTGCTCGCGCGGCTCTACCCGGACGCGGTGCTCGCCACCCGGGAGGACGCGTCCGCGTTCGGGCTGAACTCGGTGTCCGACGGCCGTCACGTCTTCATCGCGCCGCAGGCCGAGGCCCTGGCGGCCCGGCTGGACGACCGCGGCTATGTCCCCGTCCCCGTCGACCTGTCGGAGTTCCGCAAGGCCGGCGGCGGCATCAAGTGCTGCACTCAGGAGATCCGCTCATGACCGCGCCCGCGCAGACCCGTTCGTCCGCCGATCTGATCCGCGCCGAGGAGCCGGTCCTGGCGCACAACTACCATCCGCTGCCCGTGGTCGTCGCGAGCGCCGAGGGCAGCTGGGTCGAGGACGTGGAGGGCCGCCGCTACCTCGACATGCTGGCCGGGTACTCGGCCCTGAACTTCGGCCACCGCCATCCGGCGCTGATCGAGGCCGCGCACCGCCAGCTGGACCGGCTGACGCTGACCTCCCGTGCCTTCCACAACGACCGGCTCGCCGGTTTCGCCGAACGCCTGGCCGCCCTGACCGGCCAGGACATGGTGCTGCCGATGAACACGGGCGCCGAGGCCGTGGAGAGCGGCATCAAGGTGGCCCGCAAGTGGGCGTACGAGGTGAAGGGCGTCCCCGCCGACCGGGCGACGATCGTGGTCGCGGCGGACAACTTCCACGGCCGGACGACGACGATCGTGTCGTTCTCGACGGACGAGACGGCCCGGGCGGGCTTCGGCCCGTTCACGCCGGGCTTCCGGATCGTTCCGTACAACGATCTGCCGGCGCTGGAGGCGGCGGTCGACGAGACGACCGCGGCGGTGCTGCTGGAGCCCGTCCAGGGCGAGGCCGGTGTCGTCATCCCGGACCGGGGCTATCTGGCCGGGGTGCGCGAGCTGACGAGCCGGGCGGGCTGCCTGTTCATCGCGGACGAGATCCAGTCGGGCCTCGGCCGCACCGGGCGCACGCTGGCCGTGGAGCACGAGTCGGTCGTCCCTGACGTGCTGCTGCTGGGCAAGGCGCTCGGCGGCGGCATCGTGCCGGTGTCGGCGGTGGTCGGGCGCCGGGACGTGCTCGGGGTGCTGCGGCCGGGCGAGCACGGCTCGACGTTCGGCGGCAACCCGCTGGCGGCCGCGGTCGGCACGGCGGTCGTGGACCTGCTGGAGACGGGTGAGTTCCAGCGCCGGGCCGCCGAGCTCGGCGTGGTCCTGCGGGGCGGTCTGACGGCCCTCGTCGGCAAGGGCGTCGTCGGCTTCCGTGCGCGCGGGCTGTGGGCGGGCGTCGACATCGACCCGGCGTTCGGCACCGGCCGGCAGATCAGCGAGCGGCTGATGGCCGAGGGCGTGCTGGTCAAGGACACCCACGGCTCCACGATCCGGCTGGCGCCGCCGCTGACGATCACGGCGGACGAGCTGACGGGCGCGCTCGCCGCCCTGGAGAAGGTCCTGGCGTAGTCGGGTCCCCGGTGCCGTACGGCCGTCCGGGCAGCCGGCCCCGGGCGGCCGTACGGCGTCGTTCCCACACTCCCGGCCCTCGCGGAGAGGCACGGGGGCCCGGAAGGGCGAAGATGGGGACAAGTGGTGGTAGACCGCTCTCAGCGACAGAGAGGTCGGCCGTGGATCCAGAGGACGAGCGGAGCGTGGCCCGGCAAGGGTTCGACGTGGCGGACGCCGTGCCCGTGCTGCTCGACGCCCAGGGCGTGGTGACCGGCTGGACCCGGGAGGCCGAACGGCTGCTGGGGTACCCCGCCGCCCAGGTCGTGGGGCACGGGGTCGCGGTGGTGCTGGCGTCGGAGGACGCGGACCGGGCGCCGGAGCTGGTGGACCGGTGCCGTGGGGAGGGCGGCTGGGCGGGGCTGGTCACGGCGGTGCGCTCCGACGGCACCCGGCTGCGGCTCATGGCCCGGATGACGCCGGCCCTGGACGCCGACGGCCCCTCGCGGCGGCTGCTGCTCCTGTCGGAACTCGCCGGGGCACCGGGCTGGGACATGAGCCGGCAGGTGCTGGAGCAGATGGTGACCCGCTCCCCCGTCGGCATAGCCGTCGTCGACACCGAGCTGCGGTTCGTCTGGTCCAACCCGGCGCTCACCCAGTTCGGTGGCGGACCGCCGAGCAGCCGGCTGGGGCTGCGGCTCGGGGACATCCAGCCCGGTCTGGACGCCGAGAACATCGAGGCGCAGATCCGCCGGGTGCTGCTGACCGGTGAGCCCGTCGTCGGCTACGAGCACGTGGGGCAGGTCCGGTCCGCGCCGCTGCGGGAGACCGCGCACACGATGTCGTTCACCCGGCTCGACGACGGGCACGGCAACCCCATGGGGGTGTACTACACGGTCGAGGACGTCACCGACCGGCACCGCACCCGTCAGCGTCTGGCCCTGCTCGACCGGGCCGGCGAGCACATCGGCCGCACGCTGGACGTCACCCGCACCGCGCAGGAGCTGGCCGACGTGGCCGTGCCGGGGCTCGCCGACGTCGTCGCGGTGGATCTGGTGGAGTCGGTGCTGAGCGGCGGTGAGCCGTCGGACGAGCCGCTGGACGGCACCGACCGGGTGCCGCTGCGGCGCGCCGGGTACCGGTCGGTGAGCCGGCGGGCGCCGGAGGCGATCGTCGGCATCGGCGAGGTGGTCACCTATCCGTCCGGGTCGCCCCCGATCCGCACGCTCAGGACGGAGCAGTCCTGGCGGGAGCCGCGCCTGGACCCCCTGGGCGAGGCGTGGGCGGAGCACGCGCGCGGCGGAGGGGCCGCCATCTTCCTGGAGCTGGGGCTGCAGAGCGCGATGATCGTGCCGATCCGCGCGCGGGGTGTCACCCTCGGTCTGACCACGTTCTTCCGGCGGCACCGCCAGGAGCCCTTCGAGCCGGACGACCTCAGCCTCGCCGAGGACCTCGTGTCCCGGGCTGCGGTCTGCATCGACAACGCCCGCCGCTACAGCCGGGAACGCGACGCGGCGCTGGTCCTCCAGCGCAGCCTGCTGCCACACCATCTGCCCGAGCAGGACGCCCTGGAGGTGTCCGCCTGCTACCGCCCGGCCGACGAGCTGACCGGGCTGGGCGGCGACTGGTACGACGTCATCCCGCTGTCGGGGGCACGGGTGGCCCTGGTGGTGGGCGAGGCCACGGGACACGGCATCGACGCGGCGGCCGCGATGGGGCGGATGCGGACCGCCGTACGGACGCTGGCGGCGCTGGATCTGCCGCCGGACGAGGTGCTGGCGCATCTCGACGACCTGGTGGCGCGGTCGGCCAGGGAGGAGGGCGTCGTCCCGGGCGCGGCGGGCGCCGACACGCTGGGGGTCGGGGCGGGCTGCGTGTATGTGGTGTACGACCCGGTGGACGGGACGTGCACGATGGCCGCCGCGGGCCATCCGGCGCCCGCGGTGGTGATGCCGGACGGGCACGTCGCCTTCGTGGACCTGCCGCAGGGGCCGCCGCTGGGGGTGGGCGGCCCGCCCTTCGAGGCGGTGGAGCTGGCGCTGGCGGCGGGCAGCACGCTGGCCCTGTACACCGACGGGCTGCTGGCCGGCGGGGCGCGGTGGGCCGTGGACGCCGACCGGCAGCGGCTGCGGCAGGCCCTGGAGAAGCGGGCGGAGTCCCTGGAACTCCAGTGCCGGGCGGTGGTGGACGCGCTGGTGCCGGACCGCCCGTACGACGACGTGGCGCTGCTGCTCGCGCGGACGCGGGTGCTCGGCGACGGGCAGGTCGCCGAGTGGGACCTGGCCGCCGACCCGGCCGGGGTGGCCGACGCCCGCCGGACGGCGACCCGGCAACTGGCGGACTGGGGCCTCGACGACCTGGCGTTCACGACGGAACTCGTGGTCAGCGAGCTGGTCACCAACGCGATCCGGTACGCCACCGGCCCCATCAGACTGCGTCTGATCAAGGAGCGCGCGCTCTTCTGCGAGGTCTACGACGGGGGTGCGACCGCCCCGCATCTGCGCCACCCCCGCACCACCGACGAAGGGGGGCGCGGGCTGCTGCTGGTGTCGCAGTTCACCCAGCAGTGGGGGACCCGGTTCGTCCCCGAGGGCAAGATCATCTGGGCCGAGCAGTCGCTGACGGACGCCCCGCCCTGACCTGCCGGATCGTCCTCTCCACAGGACAGCGGTATGACCCATAGCGTGCGAAACTGGTCGGATCACGGCGTGAGGCAGGTGCCATGGACGAGGTCGACTACGAGGCGGTCTTCCAGGCGCTGCCCGGCATGGTGGCCCTGCTGGACACCGATCTGGTCTACGTCGACGCCAACGAGGACTTCCAGCGGCTGTCCGGGCGCAGCCGGGAGCAGCTCGTCGGCCGCTACATCTTCGACGTGTTCCCGGACAACCCCGACAACCCCGCCGCGACCGGGATGCGCAACGTGCGGGCGTCCATGCTGCGCGTGGCGGAGACCGGGGAGCGCGACGCCATGGCGCTCCAGCGCTACGACGTGGAGGACGCGGGCAACCCGGGCCACTGGGAGGAGCGGTACTGGAGCCCGATCAACGCCCCCGTGCCCGGGCCGGACGGGAAGGTCGCGTTCGTGCTGCACCGGGTGGAGGAGGTCACCGAGCTGATCCGGGTGCGGGGCGGCGCGGGCCAGGACAGCCGGGCGCGCATCCTGGAGGCCGAGCTGTACACGCGTGCCCGGGAGCTCCAGGAGCTCAACGAGCGGCTGCGGCAGGCCCACGCCCGCGAGCGCGAGGTGGCGCTGGCCCTGCAGGAGGCGATGCTGCCCGCGAGCCGGCAGGTGGGCGACCACCGCACGGCGGTGCGCTACCGGCCGGCGGTCGGGGCGCTCAACGTGTGCGGGGACTGGTACGACCTGGTCGATCTGGTCGGCGGGCACCGCATCGGGGTGTCCGTGGGCGACGTCGTCGGGCACGGCCTGCGGGCGGCCGGCGTCATGGGGCAGCTGCGCAGCGCGCTGAGCGCCTCGTCGCGGGTGGCCGCGGGTCCGGCGCAGGCGCTGGACGTGCTCGGGCGGTACGCGCACGTCGTCGACGGGGCCGAATCGGCCACCGCGGTCACCACGTTCATCGACTTCGACGCCCGGACGATCGCCTACAGCAGCGCCGGCCACCCGCCGCCGGTCCTGGTGCACGCCGACGGCCGGGTGGAGTTCCTCGACCAGGCCACCGACACACCGCTGGACGCCCGGCCCGACCCGATCCGCCGGCCGCAGGCCGCGACGACCTACGAGGAGGGCGCGACGCTCGCCCTGTACACGGACGGTCTGATAGAGCGCCGGCGGGAGGACATCGACGTCGGTCTGGGCCGGCTCGCGCACGCGCTGGTCGAGCACCGCACCGCCGCCCCGGAGGATCTGGCGGACGCCGTCCTGCTGGAGCTGCTGCCGCCGGGCGGCGCCACGGACGACACGGCCCTGGTCATCGTGCGGCTGTGATGCCTCGCGAGCCGGACGGGACCTCCGGTACGCGCCCCGGCCGCCGTGATCACGCCAAACCCGGAGACCGGCTTGCCGCACACCGGCTCCGGGGACGAGGCTGGTCCGGCGGTCCTCCCCACCCGCAACACCCGCCGCGCGCCAGTTGTCTGACGTGCCATCAGGTGAGTGGACGCCCGCGGTCCGCCCCGGTTCCGGCGACCGGACCCTGCGCCTACACTGACACCCCCACGGCACGCTGGCTGACCTGCCAGAACATGGCGGCCCGAGCTGATCCGCCCGAGTGAGGAGCGCCCCTTTGTTCTACTACGTCCTCAAATACGTGTTGCTGGGCCCTCTCCTGCGGCTGGTCTTCCGGCCCCGTATCGAAGGTCTGGACAATGTGCCGTCCACGGGCGCGGCCATCATCGCCGGCAACCATCTGTCGTTCTCCGACCACTTCCTGATGCCCGCGATCCTCAAGCGGCGCATCACCTTCCTCGCCAAGAAGGAGTACTTCACCGGCCCCGGCGTCAAGGGCCGGCTGACCGCGGCCTTCTTCCGCAGCGCCGGGCAGATCCCGGTCGACCGCACGGGCAAGGAGGCCGGCCAGGCCGCGATCCGCGAGGGCCTCGGGGTGCTGAGCAAGGACGAACTCCTCGGTATCTACCCGGAGGGCACCCGCTCGCACGACGGCCGCCTCTACAAGGGCAAGGTCGGGGTCGCCGTGATGGCGCTCAAGGCCGGGGTGCCCGTGGTGCCGTGCGCGATGATCGGCACGTTCGAGGCGCAGCCCCCGGGCAAGGTCATCCCGAACATCCACCCGGTGACCATCCGCTTCGGCAAGCCGCTGGACTTCTCCCGCTACGCCGGGATGGAGAACGAGAAGGCGGTCCTGCGGGCCGTGACCGACGAGATCATGTACGCCATCCTGTCGCTGTCCGAGCAGGAGTACGTCGACCAGTACGCTGCCGTCGCGAAGGCCGAGGAGGCCGCCGCCAAGGCGGAGCAGGGCCGCCGGTTCCCCCGGCTGCCGCTCAGGTGACCGAAGCGGCCGTACCGAGGAGGGCCAGGGCCTCGTCGAGCGTCGCGCGCAGCCGTCGCGCGTCCGCCGCGACCGCGCTGACGAGCACCGCCGGTCCCGCCAGGGGCAGCACGGCGGCGCTCTCCCCCAGCGCCCGGGGCGCGACCGGAGCGCTCGCGAACTCGGGCCGCACGACGAGGAGTTGCCCGACGGCACGGTGGCCGCCGAGGGCGGCCGGGCCGTCCCAGCCGCCCGGCGCGCCGGGCCCGCAGGCCAGTTCCTGATCGAGGACGAGCCGCTCCGCGACCCTCACGCGCAGCCGGCTCGCCAGCCGTCCCGGCTCCTCCTCCACCCGCCCGAGCACCTGCTCCTCGCGCAGCACGAGCCGTCCCGTGGCTCCCACCTCGACCTCGGTGGTCACGGTCAGGTCGCTGCCGCAGGCGGAGATCAACGGCTCCGGCAGCCAGTGCAGTTCGGCGTCGTCGGCCACCGAGAGACGGACGTCGTAGCGGGCCCCGCCCTTGCCCTGCCCGGGCAGCGCGAGGGTGGCCGCCGCCGATCCGGCGCGCAGCCGGGCACCGGGAAGCACCTCCGCCTCGACGGTGAAGTGGTCGCCGCCGAGCGGCCCGCTCATCGCCCCCACGAGCAGCACGTTCGCCTCGGCACCGGTGCCACGGGTCCGGCGGGGCGCGAGCGGCCCGTCGCCGTCGAGGACGGGCAGGGCGGTGCCGCCCCGCCCGTCCGGGCGGGCGACGATCCGGGCGCGGGCCCGTACGCCGGCGGTCACGCCGTCCACGCGGCCAGCCGGGACCGCACCCAGCCGGCGACGTCGCGCACGCCGGGCTCGCCCCTGAGCGACTGCAGGACGACCGGGAGTTCGGCCCGCTGCGCCTTCGCGTCGGCCGCCATCCGCGCCAGGTCGGCGCCGACGTACGGGGCGAGGTCGGTCTTGTTGACGACGAGGAGGTCGGCGGTGGTGACGCCGGGGCCGCCCTTGCGGGGGATGTCGTCCCCGCCCGCCACGTCGATCACGAAGATCTGGGCGTCCACGAGCCCCTTGGAGAAGGTCGCGGTGAGGTTGTCCCCGCCGGACTCCACGAGGATCAGGTCCAGCGGTCCGACCTCGTCCTCCAGGTCCTCGACCGCCTCCAGGTTCGCGGAGATGTCGTCGCGGATGGCGGTGTGCGGGCAGGCCCCCGTCTCCACGGCCGCGATCCGCTCCGGGGGCAGCACGGCCTCGCGCAGCAGGAACTCGGCGTCCTCACGGGTGTAGATGTCGTTGGTGACGACGGCGAGGGACAGCTCCTCGCGCAGCGCCCGGCACAGGGCGGCGACCGTGGCGGTCTTGCCCGAGCCGACGGGGCCGCCGAGGCCGATGCGCAGGGCGCGGCGGGTTCCGTCGGGGCGGCGGGCGTCCGCGCTGAGGGCGGCGGGTCCGTCGTGGGTGTGGTCGAGGTGCATGGGACACGGCTCCCGGGGTGGAGGGGGAAGGACAGGGTCAGGACGCGAAGAGGCGTACCGGCCAGCCGGCGTGGGCCTCCGCCGAGATCTCCAGCAGGGGCGCGGAGGCGGCGGGCAGTGCTTCGGTGCCTGCGCGGGCCGCGTGCCGGGCCGCCTCCACCGCGCGGTCGGCGACGCGGTCCAGCTCCGGGGCGAGCCGGGCCAGTACGGCGGTGGCCCCGAAGGGGTCGAGGCCGAGCAGCCGTACCACCGCCGTCGCGGGCCCGCTGACCGACTCGTACGCCGCGCAGTGCGCCGCGTCGAGTGCCCCGAGACCGGCGACCCGGGCGACGGCTCCGAGCACCACGGGCTGGTGCGCCCCCTTGGGGAACCGGGCGGCGAGGGCGTCGAGTTCGGGGGACGGCCAGGTCGCGCGGGCCGCCCGCAGCAGTTGCCGGCCCAGTTTGCGCGCGGTGGTCCGCAGCGGCGGTGACGGCGTACGGGCGTCGGCCGCGGCGTCCAGGCAGTCCGGGTCGAGGCCGCAGGCGGCCGCCGCCGCGAGCGCGGCCGCCACGAGGCCGGCCGTGTGCATCCGGCCCCGGCAGAAGTCCTCCAGGCTCGCGGCGTCGGTGATCCGCCCGGCCCGGACGGCCGCCTCTGCACCGCCGGAGTGGGCGTGTCCTCCGGCGGGGAAGCGGCCGTCGGCCAGGACGAGAAGGGTGGCCCGTGTCATCGCCGGCCGCCTTCAGAAGAGGAAGTAGCGCTGGGCCATGGGCAGTTCGGCGGCGGGCGTGGCCTCCACCAGCTCCCCGTCGATGTGCACGGCGAAGCTGTCGGGGTCGACGCGCACCTCGGGCCGCGCGTCGTTCTCCCGCATGTCGGCCTTGGTGACCCCGCGTGTCGACTCGATGGCCACGAACCGCTTGCCGAGCCCGAGCCGTTCCGGCAGGCCGTCCTCGATGGCCGGCGGTGCCACGAAGTTGACCGAGTTCGCGGCCGGCGCCCGGCCGATCGCGCCGAACATCGGGCGGGGCAGGATCGGCTGGGGCGTCGGGATGGACGCGTTGGCGTCGCCCATCTGCGCGTAGGCGATCTGCCCGCCCTTGATGACGAGGTGCGGCTTGACGCCGAAGAACGCCGGCTCCCACAGCACCAGGTCGGCGAGTTTGCCGGTCTCCACGGAGCCGATCTCCCGGCCGAGGCCCTGCGCGAGCGCCGGGTTGATCGTGTACTTGGCCACGTACCGGCGCACCCGGTGGTTGTCGGCGCGTCCGTCGCCGGGCAGCGGGCCGCGGCGCCGTTTCATCACATGGGCGGTCTGCCAGGTGCGCAGGACGACCTCGCCGACGCGTCCCATGGCCTGGGAGTCCGAGGAGATGATGGAGATGGCCCCGAGGTCGTGGAGGACGTCCTCCGCCCCGATGGTCGACGGCCGGATCCGGGACTCGGCGAAGGCCAGGTCCTCGGGCACGGCCGCGTTGAGGTGGTGACACACCATCAGCATGTCGAGGTGTTCCTCGGCGGTGTTGAGGGTGAACGGCCGGGTCGGGTTGGTGGAGCTCGGCAGCACGTGCGGCTCGGAGACCACGGTCATGATGTCCGGCGCGTGCCCGCCGCCCGCGCCCTCGGTGTGGTACGCGTGGATGCCGCGGCCCGCGATCGCGGCGAGGGTGTCCCCGACGAAACCGGCCTCGTTCAGGGTGTCCGTGTGGATGGCGATCTGGACGCCGGTCCGGTCGGCGACGGTCAGCGAGGCGTCGATGACGGCCGGGGTGGAGCCCCAGTCCTCGTGCAGTTTCAGGCCGAGCGCGCCGCCGCGGATCTGGGAGAGCATCGCCTCGTGCGAGACGGTGTTCCCCTTGCCCAGCAGGCCGAAGTTGACGGGGTGTCCCTCCATCGCCTCCAGCATCCGGGCCAGGTGCCAGGGTCCCGGGGTGACGGTGGTGGCCTTGGAGCCCTCGGCGGGGCCGGTGCCGCCGCCGACGAGCGTGGTGATGCCGGAGGCGAGCGCCTCGTCGGCGATCTGGGGGCAGATGAAGTGGACGTGGGCGTCGATGGCTCCGGCGGTGAGGATCCGTCCGTTGCCCGCGATGATCTCGGTCTCCGGGCCGATGACGAGGTCCGGGTGCACCCCGTCCATGGTGTCCGGGTTGCCGGCCTTGCCGATGCCGGTGATCCGGCCGTCGCGGATACCGAGATCGGCCTTGACGATCCCCCAGTGGTCGACGATCACGACTCCGGTGACGACGGTGTCCGGGGTGCCCTCGGCGCGGGTCGCCCGCGACTGGCCCATGGACTCGCGGATGACCTTGCCGCCGCCGAACACGGCCTCGTCACCGGCGCGCCCGGGGCCGCCGGAACGATCCTCCTCGATCTCGATCAGCAGATCGGTGTCGGCGAGCCGGATGCGGTCCCCGGTGGTCGGTCCGAACAGGTCGGCGTAGGCGGCACGGGAGATCTCAGGCATCGAGGGCACCTCCGGTCTCGCCCCGCAGGCCGGGCACCACACGGGCGCCGGCGAGGGGGACGAGTTCGACGTCGACGGGGATGCCGGGCTCGAAGCGCACGGCGGTGCCGGCCGCGACGTTCAGCCGCTTGCCGCGGGCCGCGGCACGGTCGAAGCGCAGTCCGGGGTTGGCCTCGGCGAAGTGGTAGTGGGAGCCGACCTGGACGGGCCGGTCGGCGGCGTTGAGGACGGTCAGCCGGGTGATCTCGCGGCCCTCGTTGTATGCGATCGGGCCCTCGGCGAACAGGACTTCTCCGGGAATCATGGCCGCCCTCAGACGATCGGGTCGTGGACGGTGACGAGCTTGGTGCCGTCGGGGAAGGTCGCCTCGACCTGGACGTCGTGGATCATCTCGGGGATGCCCTCCATGACGTCGTCCCTGGTGAGCAGGGTCCGGCCGGAGGACATCAGCTCGGCGACCGTGCGGCCGTCACGCGCGCCCTCGAGGATGTGCGCCGTGATGAGGGCGACGGCCTCGGGGTGGTTCAGCCGGAGCCCACGGGCCCGGCGCCTCTCGGCGACGTCGGCCGCCACGTGGATGAGCAGCCTCTCCTGCTCGTGCGGGGTCAGTTGCACGGCGTCCCACCTCACAGTCCTCCTCCGGACCGTGCGGGGTCCGGTTGCCGACGCCAGAGGGCGAAGGGCCCGGTGGCGTGGGTCGGCAGGCTAGTTGGACCGCGTTTCGGGCGCGTTAACCCCGCGCCGGGGCGGCCGGGGGTTCGTCCTCGGACCGCATGCTCATGAGGGCGCGCAGCCCCTGCCGCAGGACGTCGACGGGCGCGGGTCCGAACAGCGACTGCTGGGCGATGAAGCCGAGCACGCAGGCGATCATCGTGCGGGCGACGTGGTCCGGGTCCACGTCCGTCCGCATCATCCCGGCGTCCTGGTAGCTCTCGACGATCCGCGCCCAGGCACCCCGCACCGAGCCGTAGCCCTCACGCAGGATCGCGGCCAGCTCCTCGTTGCGCAGGGTCTCCGTCCACACCTGGACGACGAGCCGGGGGAAGGCGGGCCTGCCGTCGACGACCAGGGACGCGCGCTCGGCGAGGGTACGGCCGAGGACGTGGGCGACGAGCTCGTCCGGCGGTGGGGGCGGGCTCTGCCGCGCCGCCTCCTCGAACGCCGCGCGGACCGAGCCGAGCACCTCGGCGACGATCGCGCCGATCAGCTCCTCCTTGCCGTTGAAGTAGCGGTAGACGGCCCCCGCCGAGAGGTCGACCTCCTTGAGCACGTCCTGCATCGAGGTGGCGTGGAAGCCGTTGCGGGCGAAGCAGAGGGCGGCGCCGTCGAGGATCTGGCGGCGGCGTGCGTCGAGGTGTTCCTGGGATACGCGGGCCATGCCCACAAAGTAGAACGAACATTCCTTCTTGACAAGCGCCGACCCATGTGAGCACGGTGGACCTACCGAAAAACGAACGATCCTTCTTTTTGAGACCAGGGGGAGATCCCATGTCCTCGCCGTCCGCCACACCACCCGGGAAGGCCGCGTCGCGGCGCCTGGTCACGGTGGTCGTGCTCGTCCCCGTCCTGGCCGCCCTCGCCCTGTGGGCGTTCGCCTGGCCGGCCGCCCGCACCGCTCCGCGCGACCTCCCACTCGGCGTGGCGGGGCCCGCGTCGGCCGTGACACAGGTCGAGCGGCAGCTGTCCGCCCACGACGGCGCCTTCGAGGTGCACCGCTATCCCGACGAGCCGGCCGCCCGTGACGCCATCGAGGACCGGGACGTGTACGGCGCGGTCGTCGTGACGCCCCAGGGCCCCCGGCTGCTGACCGCGTCCGCCGCGAGCCCGGCCGTGGCCCAGCTGCTGCAGCAGGCGGTCGCCGGCCAGGCGGCCGCCGAGGGGGCGCGGGTGGAGACCGTCGACGTGGTGCCGGCGCCCGAGAAGGACCCGCGCGGGGCGGCCCTGACCTCCAGTGTGCTGCCGCTCGCCCTCGCGGGCATGGCGGCGGGCGCCGCGGTCACCCTGCTGGGGCTGCGCGGCTTGGGCGCCGTGGGCGCCCTGGTGGGCACGGCCGCCGTGATCGGTGTGATCGCCGCAGCGCTGGCGCACAGCTGGCTGGGCGTCATCACCGGTGACTGGTGGGCGGAGGCCGGGGTGTTCGCGCTGATGAGCCTGGCCGTGAGCGCCGCCGTCGCCGGGTTCGCCGCCCTGATCGGACCGGCCGGCATAGGACTCATGGCCGCCACCGTCATGCTGATCGGCAACCCGTTCTCCGGGGCGGCCTCGGCCCCGCGGATGCTGCCGGAGCCGGTCGGCACGATCGGCCAGTGGCTGCCGCCGGGCGCGGGCACGACCCTGCTGCGCTCGGTGTCCTTCTTCGACGGCGCGGCGGCCGTCGGCCCGGCTCTCACCCTGACCTGGTGGGCCGCCCTGGGTCTCGGCGCGGTCCTGCTGGGCGCCCGCCTGAAGGCGAGCGCGCCCACCACGGAGCCGGCACGGACCCGCCGACCCGCCCCGGTCGGGTAACCCGGCCTGCAGCACCACCGAACCGGCCGTGCGTCCCCGCTGTAGCGGACGGGGACGCACGGCCTCGGCGCGTCCGGGCTCCCGTCGGAAGACGGACGGTGCCCCACCCGAGCTGCCTCTGCTCCCCCGCTGACGCGTGCGCTGATCGACCGTCGCCTCGACCGGGCTCCCGTCGGCACGGCACTCGCGCTCCGGGACGCGCCGGCGCTGATGCACCGTCGGGGCGAGGCGGAGCGGCACGCCCGCACGCTGGGGCGTGCGCCGCGCGTCCTGGACGGGCGGCGCCGCACGGCTCGCGTCAGGCCGCCGCCGCGCTCCGACAGTTGACGGCGCCACAGCCGCGTTCCGGACACGCGGCCCGCCGCCTCCACGTCCGGCGCCACGCCGAAACGGACCGAATGGCGTACCCCCCATCGGCGTATTCCGCATTCCGTCCACGCGCTCGTACGGCTTGCGTCAGGGACCGGACGCGCGGGCGGATTTGAGCCTTCCGCCGCTGGTCCGGGGCTCGTCGGGCACCTGGCCACTTCCTCGAACGCAGTAGCGTCCACCCGAACGGGTGAGTGGTGAGTAACACCACAAATCCCCGGTTCCGTTGGGATTTTCGTTCTTCCGTGCGCCAAGATCCCTGACTGACGACAAGACCCCGCCGCAGCGGCGGGGCGATCCGGGCGGACGCCGAGTCCTGCCGCCGCGCGGATGACCGGTCGACAGGAGTGGATCGGCAGGAGTGGAGGACCCGAGCAAGACGGGTCGCCGGTACGGACGTTCGTTCGAACCGAGCAACCCTTGGGGTGAAGCCGCGACACCGCGGCCGGGCAACTTCGCCAGCCCGAATCCGACAGGTCATCCTTCACAGGCGGCTGACGAAGGGTTGCGCATGACTGCGCTCAATCGTGTCCCGTCGCTCATGGCCAGGGCCGGTACGGCCTCGGCCCTCACTCTCGCCGCGGTGGGCGGCTCGATCGTGACGCCCGGTCTCGCCTCGGAGGCGGAGGCCGCCGCGCCGGCGACGAAGGCACTGCAGATCGCGGCCTCGAAGAAGGGGTCGCCGTACAAGTGGGGCGCCACCGGCCCGAACCGGTTCGACTGCTCCGGGCTGACGCTGTACTCGTTCAAGAAGGCCGGCAAGAAGCTGCCCCGCACGGCGGCCCAGCAGTACAACAAGACCCGCCATATCTCCGCCTCCAGCCGCAAGGCCGGTGACCTGGTGTTCTTCCACTCGGGGTCGTACGTCTACCACGTGGGCATCTACGCCGGTAAGGGCAAGATCTGGCACTCCCCCAAGAGCGGTGACGTGGTCCGGCTGCAGAAGATCTGGACCAGGAGCGTCTGGTACGGCCGGGTCAAGTGACCCCTGGGGGCGCACAGGGCGCCCCCACCCCCGCCGGCGCCCTCCCGGAGCGCGGAGGGCTCCCGGCACGGGCCGGGCCCTCCGGCGCCTCCAGGGCCTCCCGGGGCCGACGGGGGCGGAGCGCGCCGCGCGGTGCCCGGTGCGGCACCACGCGGCGCTTGTGCGGTTCCTACGGCTCCTGTGGCGTCGCGACCGCGACCGGCGAGGCCGGTACGGTCCACGGCAGCTCGACGGAGACCGTCTTGCCTCCCTCCCGGGTCGGCCACACCCGGAGCCGGCCGCCGCACTCGGCGGTCAGCCAGCGAATGATCACCATGCCCCGGCCGTTGTCCTGCTGGACGGCGGCCGGCAGCCGTTTGGGGAAGCGCGGATGACTGTCGGTCACCCCGATGCGCAGGTGTTCGTCGCGGTCGAGCTCGAGGTCCACCGTGAAGGTGGGCGACTGCCCGAGGGTGTGCTGCACGGCGTTGGTGGCGAGTTCGGAGACCATGAGCCGGATGGTCTCCGCCGCGTCCGTGTCCGACGGCAGCCCCCACTCGGCGAGCGTGGTGATGACGTAGGTCCGTGCCGCGGAGACCGAGGCGGGATCGCTCGGCAGAGTGACGGATGCTTCCAGATGGTCTGCCATGGCGACGTCGTCCCTTTCCGACGGGACCGCAGTCCGACACGGAGCGGAAGGTTCGAGTACGGTCCCGGACTGTGCTTCGCCGCCAGACTGCCATCACCGCGACGGTCACGGGTGGCGATCCACCAAGATATGCATATATCTGTCGCTCGAAGCGGTGAACTCTGCGACGGCAGACCGTATTTGGGCGGCCCGGTCGGAGTAAGGAGTTGCCCATGCAGCACGGCCCGGCGGTCCGCCGCCGGAAACTGGGCGCGGAACTGCGTGCGTTGCGCACCGGGACCGGACTCACCAGTGGTGAGGCGGCACGCCTGGTGGGCTGGCACCAGTCCAAGGTGAGCCGTATCGAGACAGGCGCCAGCGGGGTGAAACCGGACGATGTGCGATTACTCCTCGACGCCTACGGCGTACGGGACGCCCGGCTGCGGGAGGTGCTGCTGGCGCTGGCCGGGTCCGACGCGGCGGGCCGGCACCACTGGTGGCACGCCTACCGAGGGGTCCTGCCGCCGACGTACCGGGACTTCATCAGTCTGGAGTCCCAGGCGAGCGCGATGCGCACGCTGGAGATCTCCGTGGTGCCGGGGTTGTTGCAGACGCCCGAGTACGCGCGGGCGGTGACCCGGGCGGCGACGGGTGGGACGGACGACGGCGCCGACGACCGGCTCGACGCGCTGGTCGCGGTCCGGCTGGCCAGGCAGGAGGTACTGCGGGCCGATCCGCCGTTGCGGCTCAGCGCGGTGCTGGACGAGGCGGTGCTGCGCCGGGAGATCGGCGGGCCCGAGGTGATGCGGCGCCAGCTGGAGCGGCTGCTGGAGGCGGCCCGGCTGCCCCAAGTGGACCTGCGAGTCCTGCCGTTCACGGCCGGTGAGCATGTCGGCATCACCGGGCCTTTCGTTATCTTCTCATTTTCGAGCACTTCTGATCTGGACGTGGTTGTTCTCGACCACTTGACGAGTAGCCTCTATCTGGAGCGGAAAGAAGACCTCCAGGCCTACACGGAGGCCTTCGACACCCTTCGGCTCCACGCCCTTTCGCCCGAGGAATCGCTGGATCTCATCGCCGCGATAGGTGGCGGCGTGTAAGGAGGCACCATGACCGCACCGCCTCGGAACCTCAGGTCGAGCACCGAACTACCGGACGCCCGCTGGCTGCGCAGCAGTTACAGCACGGGGGCGAACAACTGCGTCGAGACGGCCCGGCCGCGCTCCGGTCCCTGGACCGGCTCACTGGCCGTGCGCGACTCCAAGGATCCGGCCGGACCCGCGCTGCTCTTCTCCCCCGAGAGCTGGGCGTGTTTCACGGCCGCGCTCCAGACCTGACCGTTTCTGATCGTTTCTGCCCGCTCCGGTACCGCCCGGCCGTGTCACGCCGACTCATGGTCGTGTCGTACCGATGACCCGTACAGCGCGTTCGATCTGCCCCTCGGAGAGGTCCGCGCGGGCGGTCAGCCGCAGCCGTGAGATGCCGTCCGGCACGGAAGGCGGACGGAAGCAGCCCACGGCGAGACCCGCCGCACGGCACTCGGCCGCCCACCGCACGGCCCCCTCCGGGGACGGCGCCCGCACGGAGACGACCGCGGCGTCCGGACGCACCGCCTCCAGACCCGCGGCCGTCAGCCGGGTGTGCAGCTCGCCCGCCACCGCGCGGGCCCGCGCCGCCCGTTCGGGCTCACGGCGCAGCAGCCGCAGGGCCGCCAGCGCCGCACCCGCCGGCGCGGGGGCCAGTCCCGTGTCGAAGATGAACGTCCGCGCGGCGTTGACCAGATGGTCGATCACCCGGGCGGGGCCGAGCACGGCACCGCCCTGGCTGCCGAGCGACTTGGACAGCGTGACGGTCACGACGACGTCCTCGGCGCCCGCGAGACCGGCCGCGTGCGGGGCGCCCCGGCCGCCGTCCCCGAGGACGCCGAGGCCGTGCGCGTCGTCCACGACCAGCCCGGCGCCGTGCTCCCGGCACGCCTCGGCGTAGGCGGCCAGCGGGGCCGCGTCGCCGTCGACCGAGAAGACGGTGTCGGAGACGACCACCGCCGGACCGTCGTGGGTGCGCAGCGCCTTGCGGACGGCGTCCGGGTCGGCGTGGGCGGCGACCTGCGTGACGCCCCGGGCCAGCCGGCAGCCGTCGATGAGGGAGGCGTGGTTGCCCGCGTCCGACACGATCAGGGAGCCGTGCGGCGCCAGCGCGGTGACGGCGGCGAGGTTGGCCGCGTAGCCGGACGAGAAGACGAGCGCCGCCTCGGCGCCGCAGAAGTCGGCCAGTTCCCGCTCCAGCTCCGCGTGCAGTTCCGTCGTACCGGTGACGAGGCGGGAGCCGGTCGCGCCGCCGCCCCAGGTCCGCGCGGCGCGCGCCGCGCCCTCGACGACCTCGGGGTGCCGGGCCAGGCCCAGGTAGTCGTTGCTGGCGAGGTCGAGGAGCGGGGAGTCGGCGGGCCGGGGGCGCAGGGTCCGTACCAGTCCGGCGCGGCGGCGCTGGTCCGCCTGTTCGTCGATCCAGCCGAACGCCATGGCTCCTCCGGGCTTTTGTAGGCAGTGCACAGACACTAGCGGCCGGGACCGCCGCCCACGGTGTGGCAATACCCACACATCGAATCGACAGGGTTGTGCAAACTCACCTTGGCTCGAGCCCCCTCCGTACGTCAGGATCACCTCCCATGGACCTGCTGAACACGCTGGTGGACAAGGGGCTTCGGCGCGAGCTGCCGACCCGCGAGGAAGCACTCGCCGTTCTCGCCACTTCCGACGACGACCTGCTCGACGTGGTGGCCGCGGCCGGCAAGGTGCGCCGGAAGTGGTTCGGCAGGCGGGTGAAGCTGAACTATCTCGTCAACCTCAAGTCCGGTCTGTGCCCCGAGGACTGCTCCTACTGTTCGCAGCGGCTCGGCTCCACCGCCGGCATCCTCAAGTACACCTGGCTGAAGCCGGACGAGGCCTCGCAGGCCGCGGCCGCCGGGTTGGCGGGTGGCGCCAAGCGGGTGTGCCTGGTGGCGTCCGGGCGCGGCCCGACGGACCGGGACGTGGACCGGGTCTCCGAGACCATCAAGGCCATCAAGGACCAGAACGACGGCGTCGAGGTGTGCGCCTGCCTCGGGCTGCTCTCGGACGGGCAGGCGGAGCGGCTGCGCGAGGCCGGCGCGGACGCCTACAACCACAACCTGAACACCTCGGAGTCCACGTACGGGGAGATCACGACCACCCACACGTACGCCGATCGGGTGGACACGGTGAACAAGGCGCACGCGGCCGGTCTGTCCGCCTGCTCCGGACTGATCGCGGGCATGGGCGAGAGCGACGAGGACCTGGTCGACGTCGTCTACGCGCTGCGTGAGCTGGACCCGGACTCGGTGCCGGTCAACTTCCTGATCCCGTTCGAGGGCACTCCGCTGGCCAAGGAGTGGAACCTGACCCCGCAGCGCTGTCTGCGGATCCTCGCGATGGTCCGGTTCGTGTGCCCGGACGTCGAGGTGCGCATCGCGGGCGGCCGTGAGGTGCATCTGCGCACCCTGCAGCCCCTCGCCCTGCACCTGGCCAACTCGATCTTCCTCGGCGACTACCTCACCAGTGAGGGCCAGGCGGGCAAGGCCGACCTGGAGATGATCGCGGACGCCGGGTTCGAGGTGGAGGGCGCCGGCGAGGTGACGCTGCCGGAGCACCGGGCGAGCGCGGCCGGGGGTGGCTGCGGATCGCACGGGAGCGCGGGCTGCGGGTCCCACGAGAGCGCCGGGTGCGACTCGCACGCGGACGGCGGGGTCTGCGGTACGGCCGCTCCCGCACCCGGTGCGGCGGCTTCCGCGCCGGCCGGTGAGCCGCGCACCGATCTGGTCGCCGTCCGCCGGCGGGGCGCCGGGACGGACCTCGCGCCCAATGCCTGAGCTGCCCGGCCTGAGCGTGCCCGAGCTGCTGGACCTGGACCGGCGGCACGTGTGGCATCCGTACGGTCCGATGCCGGGCCGCGCCGAGCCGCTCGTCGTGGAGTCGGCGAGCGGGGTGCGGCTGCGGCTCGCCGACGGCTCGGGCGAGCTGGTCGACGGCATGTCGTCGTGGTGGTCGGCCATCCACGGCTACAACCACCCGGTCCTCAACGAGGCCGCGCACGAGCAGCTGGCGCGGATGAGTCACGTCATGTTCGGGGGGCTCACGCACGAGCCCGCCGTACGCCTGGCGAAGCTCCTTGTCGACATGTCGCCCGAGGGCCTGGAGCATGTCTTCCTCGCCGACTCCGGGTCGGTGTCGGTCGAGGTCGCCGTCAAGATGTGCCTGCAGTACTGGCGTTCACTGGGGCGGCCCGGCAAGCGGCGGCTGCTGACCTGGCGCGGCGGCTATCACGGCGACACCTGGCAGCCCATGTCGGTGTGCGACCCCGAGGGCGGGATGCACGAGCTGTGGGCGGGCGTGCTCCCACGCCAGGTGTTCGCCGACGCGCCCCCGGCCGAGTACGACGAGGCGTACGCCGAACGGCTGCGGTCGCTGATCGAGCGGCACGCGGACGACCTGGCGGCGGTCATCGTCGAGCCCGTGGTGCAGGGCGCGGGCGGGATGCGGTTCCACTCCCCCGCGTATCTGCGGGTGCTGCGGGAGGCGTGCGACGCGCACGACGTGCTCCTCGTGTTCGACGAGATCGCGACCGGCTTCGGGCGCACGGGCGCCCTGTTCGCGGCGGAGCACGCGGCGGTGACTCCCGATGTCATGTGTGTGGGCAAGGCCCTGACCGGCGGCTACCTGACGATGGCGGCGACGCTGTGCACGGCTCGCGTCGCGGACGGCATCTCGCGCGGCGAGGTGCCGGTGCTCGCCCACGGCCCTACCTTCATGGGCAACCCGCTGGCGGCGGCGGTCGCCTGCGCGTCGATCGACCTGCTGCTGGGCCAGGACTGGCGGGCCGAGGTCGGGCGGATCGAGGCGGGGCTGCGGTCCGGTCTGGCGCCCGCGGCGGACCTGCCGGGCGTCAAGGACGTACGGGTCCTGGGCGCGATCGGGGTCGTGCAGCTGGACCACGAGGTGGACATGCGGGCGGCGACGACGGCCGCCGTGCGCGAGGGCGTGTGGCTGCGGCCGTTCCGCGACCTCGTCTACACGATGCCGCCGTACGTCACGGGCGACGCGGACGTCGCACGGATCGCCCGCGCCGTGTGCGCGGCCGCACGAGAGGGCTGAGATGACGGTACTGGTGGTCACGGGCACGGGCACGGAGGTCGGCAAGACGGTCGTCACCGCGGCGGTGGCCGCCGCGGCGCTCGCCTCGGGCCGTACGGTCGCGGTGCTCAAGGCCGCGCAGACGGGCGTGGGCCCGGACGAGGACGGGGACGCGGCCGAGGTGGCGCGGCTCGCCGGTCCGGTCACCACGGCCGAACTCGCCCGGTACCCGGACCCGTTGGCCCCGGCGACGGCGGCGCGGCGGGCGGGCCGGGCGCCGGTCCGCCCGGCGGAGGTCGCCGATGCGGCCGCGAAGCTGGCCGCCGAGCACGACCTGGTACTGGTGGAGGGGGCCGGCGGGCTGCTCGTCCGCTTCGACGAGGCGGGCGGCACCCTGGCGGACGCGGCCGAGCTGATGGCGGCCCCCGTGCTGGTGGTGGCGTCGGCCGGTCTCGGCACCCTCAACACCACGGAGCTGACGGCCCGTGAGCTGCGGCGCCGGCGCCTCGACCCGCTCGGTGTGGTGATCGGCAGCTGGCCCGGGGAACCGGATCTGGCGTCGCGCTGCAATGTGGCGGATCTCCCGGAGGTGTCGGGGGTGCCGCTGCTGGGCGCGGTGCCCGCGGGCGCGGGCGGGCTGCCGTCCGCCGGGTTCCGCGCGGCCGCCCCGGACTGGCTGGCGCCCCGGCTGTTCGGCCGGTGGGACGCGGACGGGTTCAGGGAGCGGACGGCGCTCTGAGGCCTCGCGCGGGGCGGATGCGCGCGGGGGTGTGCGCCGCGGATGCGCGCGGCGGGGGGTGCGGCGGCGCCGTTCGGGGGAGAATCGGGGGTGAGTCCCGTTCTGCCCGGGAGGTCCGATGGCCCTGCGATCCGCCCGTGCGGGCGCCCGCCCACGCGACGCCGTGCACCATCCGGTGTTCGCCCGCTGCTACGCCCGGCTGAGCGTCGGCGCCGAGACCCGGATGGGCATGGCCCGAGTCCGGGAGCGGCTGCTGGACGGGCTGTCGGGCCGGGTGCTGGAGATCGGCGCGGGCAACGGCCTGAACTTCGCGCACTACCCGGCCACGGTCTCCGAGGTGGTCGCCATCGAACCGGAGCGGTCGCTGCGGCGGTTGGCGGTGGAGGCCGCGCTGCGCGCCGAGGTGCCCGTGGACGTGGTGCCGGGCACCGCGGAGGCGCTGCCGGTCAAGAACGAGGGCTTCGACGCGGTCGTGCTGTCGCTGGTGCTCTGCAGTGTGCGGGACGTGCCACGGGCGCTGTCCGAGGTGCGCAGGGTGCTGCGGCCCGGCGGAAGCGTGCGGTTCTTCGAGCACGGCCGGGGCGGCGGGCCGGCGATGCTGCGCGCCCAGCGCGTGCTGGACCGTACGGTGTGGCCGCTGGTCAGCGGCGGCTGTCACGTCTCCCGCGAGCCGGTGGCGGCGCTGCGGGAGGCGGGCCTCGAACTCGGCCCGTACCGGCGGGTGATGATGCCGGAGAACGGTCCCGCCCTGCCCTCGTCGTACTGCGCGCTGGGCACGGCGTGGCGCCCGGTGGACGCCGGGACGTCACCCGGCCGGTGAGCGGGTCAGAGACTCCAGCTCTCCAGTTCCCGCGCGATGTCCCCAACGGACGCCTCGCCGCTGTGCACCAGGCGGGCGAGGTCGCGCACCTGCTCGGGCGAGGTCGCGACCTTGAGGCCGCTGGCCACCAGGTAGGCGTAGGCGACCGCGGAGGCGAACATCGCGTTCGAACGCTCCAACGCGGGGACGTGCATGAGCAGTTGCAGCAGGGAGGCCGCGCGGGCCTGGGGGCTGTCGTAGACGGGGACGTCGAATATCTCCGCCTGGTGGCGGGCGACGGCGGCGACGAGGGCGCCCCAGTCGGTGACCGTGGGGTCGCCCGGTGTGCGCTTCTCGGCGACCATGAGCAGCCAGGCGAGATCGATGGTGAGCGGGCTCAACGGATCAGTGGCGCCCTTCGCGCGGGCCCTCGCGGTCGGTGCCGAACTCCTCGGCGAAGACCGACTCGTACTGCTTCATGAAGTCGGCCGCGGCCTCCACGAAGGTGTGGCCGACCTCGCCGGTGTCCTGGCGGACCAGCTCCTCGATGTAGCGGTTCACGCTCATCCCGCGGGCCAGGGCGCGTTCGCGGGCGGCGCGGGCCGTGCCCTCGTCCACTCTCACGTTCAGCTGCGTCTTCGCCATACTTCGAAGCTAGCGCGCGGGTGCTAGCACGGCAAGCGTCCTCCCGGCGGCATCGGGTGCCCCTTACACCGGTTCGGGGTCCCCCACCTGGGTCGGAGACGGCGCGGGACCGCAGAAGGATACCCGGTGTGCGGTGGATCACATTAGGCTCGGCGGCGACGAGAAGGGGCGCGTCCCGGCGGCCGCCGGCGCGTCCCGTGAGGAGGCGGCCTTGACCACAGCAGCTGCGCAGCACGTCCCCGGTCCCGCGCCGGCCGAAGGCGTGGCGGCCCGCGCCCGCGGGCTGACCAAGGCGTACGGCTCCGGTGAGACCGCCGTGCTCGCCCTCGACGCGGTGGACGTGGACATCGCGCGTGGCCGGTTCACGGCGGTCATGGGGCCCTCGGGGTCGGGGAAGTCCACGCTGATGCACTGCCTGGCGGGCCTGGACGACGTCTCGGCGGGACGGGTCTGGCTCGGCGACACCGAGATCACGGGGCTGAAGGACCGTGAGCTGACGCGGCTGCGGCGGGACCGGATCGGGTTCATGTTCCAGTCGTTCAACCTGATCCCGACGCTGACGGCGGCGGAGAACATCACCCTGCCCATGGACATCGCGGGGCGCGGACCGGACGAGGCGTGGCTGGCCCAGGTCATCGACACGCTCGGGCTGCGCGACCGGCTGCGACACCGGCCCTCGCAGCTCTCCGGCGGTCAGCAGCAGCGGGTCGCCTGTGCTCGCGCCCTCGCCTCCCGACCGGAGCTGATCTTCGCCGACGAGCCCACCGGCAACCTGGACTCGCGGGCGGGCCTGGAGGTGCTCGGGTTCCTGCGCGAGGCGGTGGACCGGCTGGGGCAGACGGTCGTCATGGTCACCCATGACCCGGGGGCCGCCGCCCACGCCGATCTGGTGCTGTTCCTCGGGGACGGGCGGATCGTGGACGAGATGCCGCGCCCCACGGCGGAGGCCGTGCTGGAGCGGATGAAACGCTTCGACGTGATCCGCGGGGCCTCCGAGGACGGCGGGCGCGCCCCCGGCGTCGAGGCCGGGGAGGGCCCGGCGCTCGAGAAGGGCTGATCGGTGCTCAAGGCGACCCTCAGGAGCTTCCTCGCCCACAAGGGACGGCTCGCGCTGTCCGCCCTGGCGGTGCTCCTGTCGGTGGCGTTCGTCGTCGGCAGCCTCATCTTCTCGGACACCGTCGGCCGCACCTTCGACCGCCTGTTCGCCTCGACGGCCGCCGACGTCACCGTCAGCCCCAAGGAGTCGTTCGACGAGACGATCTCCTCCGGGCGCACCCCGACCCTGCCGGCCGCGCTGGCCGGACGCCTCGCCGGGGTGGACGGTGTCGCGGCGGCCCGCGCGGAGGTCGACGTGGACGGCATCACCGTCGTCGACGCCGACCGCCGTCGGGTCAGCCCGACCTCGGGGGCGCCGACGCTGGCCGCCGTCTGGAACCCGACCGAGCGCAGCCCGGTGGAACTCACCTCCGGGCACGCCCCGCAGGGCGACGGGCAGGTGCTGCTCGACGCGGACACGGCGGACCGGGCGGACGTGGGCGTCGGCGACCGGCTCACCGTCGTCGGCCCGCGCGGCTCCTTCCCCGTCCACGTGGTCGGCGTCGCCACCTTCACCACCACCAACCCCGGTGCCGCGCTGGTCTTCTTCGACACGGCCACCGCGCGGAAGAGGCTGCTCGGCGACGCGGACGCGGCGACCTCCATCGCCCTCGACGCCGCCGACGGCGTCACCGAGCCGGAGCTCGAGCGGCGGGCGGCCGAGGCCCTGGGCGCGGACGCCGCCTCCTACGAACTGCGGACCGCCGACGAGCAGGCGAAGTCGGACGTCGAGCAACTGGGCACGTTCCTCGACGTCATCAAGTGGGTCATGCTCGGTTTCGCCGCGGTCGCCGTCCTGGTCGGCGTGTTCCTGATCGTCAACACGTTCTCCATGCTGATCGCCCAGCGCACCCGTGAGCTGGGGCTGTTGCGCGCGCTGGGCGCGGACCGCCGCCAGGTGCGCCGCTCGGTCCTCGCCGAGGCACTGCTGCTGGGGCTGGCCGGCTCGACGGCGGGGCTGGCGGCCGGAATCGGCCTGGCGGTCGGGCTCATCGAGCTGATGGGTCTGCTGGGCATGCACATCCGGACCGGCGAGATGGTGATCGGCTGGGGCACCCCGGTCGCCGCGTACGTCGTCGGGCTGGGCGTCACCTTCGTCGCCGCCTACCTCCCGGCCCGGCGGGCGGCCGGGGTCTCGCCGATGGCGGCCCTCGCGGCCGCGGAGATCGCGGACGTCGGACGCCCGCTGCGGCTGCGCGCCGTGGTGGGCTCGGCCGTCGGGGCGGTGGGGGCGGCGGCGCTCGCGGGCGCCGCCGTGTCCTCGCGGACGTCCACCGCCGCGTCCCTGCTGGGCGCCGGCGTGCTCCTGACCCTCATCGCCACGGTCGTCGCGGGGCCGCTGCTGGTGCGTCCCGTCATCCGCGTGCTCGGCGGCGCCTTCCCGGCGCTGTTCGGGCCGGTCGGCCGGATGAGCCAGCGCAACGCGCTGCGCAACCCGCGCCGCACGGGTGCCACCGCGGCCGCGCTGATGGTGGGCCTGGCCCTGGTCGGCGGCATGTCGGTGGCGAGCGCGTCGATGTCGACGTCGTTCGACCGGCAGATCGACAAGACCCTCGGGGCCGACTTCGTGGCGCAGGACGGCAACTTCGTGCCCTTCCCGCGGGAGATCGCCGACCGTATCCGGGCCACCGAGGGCGTCGGGCTGACCGTCCGCTCCCAGCTCACGACGATCGCGCTGCGGCTGCCCGACGGGGACCGGGTGCGGACCACCGCCGCCGGATACGAGCCCCGGCTCGACGAGGTCGCCCATCTGACCTACGCGCGCGGGGACTCCGCGGCCGCGCTGGCGGACGGGCATCTCGGGATGGACCGCGACTTCGCCCGGGACCACGGGGTGCGGGTCGGCAGCGTGCTGCCCGTCGAGTTCCAGGACGGGCGCCGCGCCCGGCTGACGGTCGGCGCCCTCACCGACCAGGACTCCGTCGACGGGTTCGGCGCACAGGGGGGCGTCTTCTTCGGCCTGGCCACGCTGGAGAGGTACGCGCCGGGCGGCCAGGACGCGGCCGTGTACGTGAACGCCGCGCCCGGCACGGACACGGACGCGCTGCGGGCCGCTCTGGAGAGGACCCTCGACCCGTATCCGCAGGTGCAGGTCCGGGACGTCGCCGACTACAAGGACCTGGTGCACGACCAGATCGCCGTGCTGCTCTACCTGGTGTACGCGCTGCTGGGCCTGGCGATCGTCATCGCGGTGCTCGGGGTGGTCAACACGCTCGCCCTGTCGGTCGTGGAGCGGACCCGGGAGATCGGGCTGCTGCGGGCCATCGGGCTGGCCCGGCGCCAGTTGCGCCGGATGATCCGGCTGGAGTCGGTGGTGATCGCCGTGTTCGGCGCCGTCCTCGGGCTCGTCCTGGGGCTGGTGTGGGGCGTGTGCGCACAGCAGGTGCTGGCGTTGCAGGGCATGACGGCGCTGGCGATCCCCTGGGGCACGATCGTCGCCGTGGTGATCGGATCGGCGGTGGTGGGGGTCGTCGCGGCGCTGCTGCCCGCGTTGCGCGCCTCGCGCATGAACGTGCTGGCGGCCATCGCCCACGAGTGACGGGCGGGGAGCCGGGACGGGCGTCCATATGCCGGAAACCTCTGCGGCGCCCCGGGCCCGGTGGTGGGATCGGCTCATGAGTGATCTTCGTTTGCGTTCCGCCACCGCCCGGGACCTGGACGCCGTGCTGGCCTTCTGGAAGTCGGCCGCCGAGGGCACCAGCATCAGCGACGACCGGGACGGCGTGGAGCGGCTCGTCGCCCGCGACCCCGAGGCGCTGATCCTCGCCGAGCTGGACGGCGAGCTGGCCGGCACGGTGATCGCGGGCTTCGACGGCTGGCGCTGTCATCTGTACCGGCTGGCGGTGCACCCGGACCGGCGCCGTCAGGGGATCGGCTCGGCACTGCTGGCCGCGGCCGAGGAGCGGTTCGTACGGCTCGGCGGGCGGCGCGGCGACGCGATGGTCCTGGAACGGAACACCCGTGCGCATCATGCCTGGCGTGCAGCGGGGTACACGCCCGAGGACCAATGGCGGCGGTGGGTCAAGCACCTCACCGACTGACCGCTTTGCCGATCCTTTACTATTGGGGTTCCCCTTCGGTCCTCCAGTGAAAGGTGTGAGCCTCCGCCCATGGGCGAGCCTCCCAGCTGTAGACATCGCGCATTCGTTCCCACCCTGTCCGACCATGGGACGGAGGTGACCCGATGACCGAAGTGCTCCTCCTTCTGGTGGCGATCCTGCTGTCGCTGGCGTGCGGCGCGTTCGTCGCGGCCGAGTTCTCCCTGACGACCGTCGAGCGCAGCGAGCTGGAGCGGGCGGCGGAGCGCGGCGAGCGCGGCGCGGCCGGCGCTCTCAAGGCCGTACGGAACCTGACCTTCCAGCTGTCCGGCGCGCAGCTCGGCATCACCGTCACCAACCTGGTCGTTGGCATGCTCGCCGAACCGTCCATCGCCGCCCTGCTCGCGGGCCCGCTGGAGTCCATCGGGATCTCCGGCTCGACGGCGCGTTCGGTCGCGCTGGTCATCGGTACGGCCCTGTCGACGGTCGTCCTGATGGTCGTCGGTGAACTCGTCCCGAAGAACTGGGCGATCTCCTCCCCGCTCGCCGTCGCCAAACGCGTGGGCAGCGCCCAGCGCTGGTTCAGCGCGGTCTTCCGGCCCTTCATCACGCATCTGAACAACACGGCGAACCGCATAGTGCGGCGCGTCGGCGTCGAGCCCACCGAGGAGCTGGCCGCCGCGCGCGGGCCCCAGGAGCTGGCCGCGCTGGCCCGGCACTCCGCCCGGGAGGGCGCCCTGGAGGCGGACACCGCGGAGCTGTTCGTACGGACGCTGAACCTGGCCGACCTGACCGCGGAGAACGTGATGACCCCGCGCGTGCAGGTCGTCGCCCTAGAGGCGCAGGCCACCTGCGAGGACGTGGCGAACGCGACCCGCGCGACGGGCCTGTCCCGCTTCCCGGTCTACCGCGGCAACCTCGACTCGGTGGTGGGCACCGCCCACATCAAGGACATCCTCGCGGTGCCCGCCGAGGAACGGCCGCGCACCCCGGTGTCCGAGCTGATGCGCGAGCCGCTGCTGGTCCCCGCCACCCTCACCGTCGACCGGCTCCTCGACCGCCTCTCCGGCAAGCGCACCATGGCCGTGGTCATCGACGAGTACGGCGGCACCGCGGGCGTCGCCACCCTGGAGGACATCGTCGAGGAGGTCGTCGGCGAGGTCCGCGACGAGCACGACCCGCACGAGACGCCCGACATCGCCCCCGCCGGCAGCGACGAACGAGGCCGCGCGCTGTACTCGGCCGACGGCTCGGCGCGCACCGACCAGCTCGCGCGCGTGGGCCTCAAGGTGCCTGAGGGCCCCTACGAGACCCTGGCCGGTCTCGTCGCCACCGAGCTCGGCCGGATCCCCGCCGTCGGCGACGAGGTCGAGGTCGCCAGGTGGCAGCTCGACGTGGTGGACGCCGCCGGCCGCAGGGCCGCGCGGGTGCTGTTGCACGCCCCGCTCGACGAACCGGCGGAGCACGAGACGCAGGAGGACGGGCGATGACCGCCGTACAGCTGTTCATCGGCCTGCTGACGCTGGTCGTCAACGCCTTCTTCGTGGGCGCCGAGTTCGCGCTGATCTCGGTGCGCCGCTCCCAGATCGAGCCCTACGCCGAGCAGGGGGACCGCCGCGCCAAGAGCGTGATGTGGGGGCTGCAGCACGTGTCCGCGCTGCTGGCCGCCGCCCAGCTCGGCATCACCCTGTGCACCCTGGTGCTCGGCATCGTCGCCGAGCCGGCCATCGCGCATCTGCTGGAGCCCGTGTTCCACGCGGTGGGCGTCCCCGAGGGCGCCGGTCACGCGGTCTCCTTCGTGATCGCGCTGACGCTGGCCACCTATCTGCACATGCTCCTCGGCGAGATGGTGCCGAAGAACATCGCCCTGGCCGAGCCGGTGCGCAGCGCCCTGCTGCTGGGCCCGCCGCTGATCACGCTGTCCCGGGCGCTGCGGCCGGTGATCTTCACGATCAACGCGTTCGCCAACGCGCTCCTGCGGCTGCTGCGGGTGGAGACCAAGGACGAGGTCACGGCGACCTTCTCGGACTCCGAGCTGGCGCGGATGGTGCGCGACTCGGGTGAGGCCGGCCTGATCGACGAGCGTGCGCGTGAGCGCCTGCACGACGCGCTGGAGCTGGGCCGCCGGCCCGTACGCGACGTGGTGCTTCCGCTGGAGCGGGTCGTCTACGCGCACGTGGGCGTCACCCCGGAGGAGCTGGAGAGGCTGTCGGCGCAGTCGGGCTTCTCGCGCTTCCCGGTGGTCGACACGGGCCGCCGTATCGTCGGCTACCTCCACGTCAAGGACGCGCTCGACGCCACCCCGCGCGACGTGCCGTTCCAGATCCGGGACATGCGGGCCATCGCGCGCGTCCGGGAGAGCACACCGCTGGACGACGTGCTCACGGCGATGCGGGGCAGCCGTACGCACCTCGCGGCCGTCCTCGGCGACGACGGGCGGCTGGCGGGGCTGGTGACCATGGAGGACGTGCTGCGGGAGCTGTTCGGGCAGCGCGTCTGACGGGGCCGGAGAGTGGTTCCCGGGCCGACCGACCGCTGGGTATGGAGCACGGGATACCATTTCCGTCGCCATGCAGACGAATCCCACTCACAGCAGCCTGGTCGCCGTCGGCGACTCCTTCACCGAGGGCATGTCGGACCTTCTCCCGGACGGTTCGTACCGGGGCTGGGCCGATCTCCTCGCCGGCCGGATGGCCGCCCAGAACCCCGGCTTCCGGTACGCGAACCTCGCCGTGCGCGGCAAGCTGATCGGGCAGATCGTCGACGAGCAGGTCGACGTGGCCGCCGCGATGGGCGCCGACGTGGTCACGCTGGTCGGCGGGCTCAACGACACCCTGCGGCCCAAGTGCGACATGGGCCGGGTGCGGGGCCTGCTGGAGGAGGCCGTGGAGAAGCTGGCCCCGGCCTGCCGGCAGCTGGTGCTCATGCGCAGCCCCGGACGGCAGGGGCCGGTCCTGGAGCGGTTCCGGCCCCGCATGGAGGAGCTGTTCGCCTGTGTGGACGAGCTGGCGGAGCGGCACGGCGCGATCGTCGTCGACCTGTACGGGGCGCCGTCGCTGAGCGACCCGCGGATGTGGGACGTGGACCGGCTGCATCTGACGGCCGACGGGCACCGCCGGGTCGCGGAGGCCGTGTGGCAGGCGCTCGGCTACGACCCGGCCGACACCGAGTGGCGTACACCGCTGCCGGCGTCGGTGCCGCCGCGCTGGGTCGCCCGGCGGGTCGCGGACGTGCGTTTCGCGCGTCAGCACCTGCTGCCCTGGATAGGGCGGCGCCTGACCGGACGGTCCTCGGGCGACGGACGGCCGGCGAAGCGGCCGGAGCTGCTGCCGTACGACGGGCCGGCCGCGTAAGGCACCGCGCGTACGTGGTGGCGCCCCTGCCGCCTCGCGCGGCAGGGGCGTTCGTGTTCCTGCGGTTCCAGCCGTCCTAGCCGCGCGAGGCGGCGCGGCTGCGGCGGTACAGCACGGTGCCGGCGATCAGCAGGGCGCCGCTGGCGGCGATGCCTCCCACGACCCCTCCGACACCCGTCTCGGGCAGGTGCGGCCGCTCCGACCCGGCCGGCGGGCTCTGCGACGGCGCCGGGCCGGGCTCGTGGGGCGTGGGCGAGGGGGCGGGGCGGGTGGGGGTGGGCTCGGGGGTGTCGGGCTCGTCTCCGTAGCCGTAGCCGTGCCCGCTGGGCTCGTCCGGCTTGTCGGACTCCTCGCCGTACCCGTACCCGTACCCGTGACCGGAGCCGTAGCCATGGCCGTGACCGGTGGGCTCGGACGGCTCGTCGCCGTAGCCGTAGCCGTGCCCCTCGTCGGACGGCTCGTCGGAGCCGTAGCCGCTCGGCTCGTCCGTGCCGTAGCTCGCGCCGGACGGCTCGTCGCTTCCGTAGCCGGCGCCGGACGGCTCGTCGGAACCGTAGGAGGCGGTGCCCTCGCCGGACGGGGCGGCTCCGGGGAGTTCCAGCTCGTCGAGCCTCTCGTCCACGCCGTCGAGCTGCTCGTCCATCGCGCCGAGTTTGTCGTCCAGCTGATTCGGCCCGTCGGAGTCCGACGCTTTCGCGTGGCCCGGCAGGACGACGGCGGATTTCACCACGGTGCCCTGTACACGCGGGGCCGCGGACGCACTGGTGCCGTACAGGGACAGGGCGCTCGTCGCGGCAGCGGCCACGATCAATCCCCTGGTCAGAGCCTGTCGCATTCTCGTTGTCTTTCTTTCGGACGGAAAGGGAGGCCGACGTCGGTCATCGACACGAATGCGGCGCTCGCCGGAATTCGAGAGGTCGTGGCAGGAAGGGTGACGCGCAGCTGCGAACTCGCCACGACCTGCAGACTATGAACGAGTTGTGAAGGCCCCGGGAAACCGGGACGCGGTCACCTGCGGGGAATTCACCCGATCGACCCGCCACGGCCGTCCGCCCGGGCCCGGCGCCCGGGTCCGCGGCCCTGACCTGGGGCGCTCGGGCGGAGCGGCGCCCGGGGCCCGGAGGGCGCCGGGTAAACTCCGTGCACGTGACTTCTGCGCCCGCCAAGCCCCGCATCCCGAACGTCCTCGCCGGACGCTACGCCTCCACCGAGCTCGCCACGCTCTGGTCCCCCGAGCAGAAGGTGAAGCTCGAGCGTCAGCTCTGGCTCGCCGTGCTGCGGGCCCAGAAGGACCTCGGCATCGAGGTGCCGGACGAGGCGATCGCCGACTACGAGCGCGTCCTCGACACCGTGGACCTGGCGTCGATCGCCGAGCGCGAGAAGGTCACCCGGCACGACGTGAAGGCGCGGATCGAGGAGTTCAACGCGCTCGCCGGACACGAGCACGTGCACAAGGGCATGACCTCGCGTGACCTCACGGAGAACGTCGAGCAGCTGCAGATCCGCCTCTCGCTGGAGCTGATGCGCGACCGTACGGTGGCCGTGCTGGCCCGTCTCGGCAAGCTGGCCGGTGAGTACGCCGAGCTGGTCATGGCCGGCCGCTCGCACAACGTCGCCGCCCAGGCCACCACCCTCGGCAAGCGCTTCGCGACCGCCGCGGACGAGCTCCTCGTGGCGTACGGCCGGGTCGAGGAGCTGCTCGGCCGGTATCCGCTGCGCGGCATCAAGGGCCCGGTGGGCACCGCTCAGGACATGCTCGACCTGCTCGGCGGGGACCCGGTGAAGCTCGCGGAGCTGGAGGACCGGATCGCCGCGCACCTGGGCTTCTCGCAGGCGTTCACGTCGGTCGGCCAGGTCTACCCGCGCTCGCTGGACTACGAGGTGGTGACCGCGCTGGTGCAGCTGGCCGGGGCGCCGTCCTCGCTGGCCAAGACGATCCGGCTGATGGCCGGGCACGAACTGGTGACCGAGGGCTTCAAGCCGGGCCAGGTCGGCTCCTCCGCGATGCCGCACAAGATGAACACCCGGTCCTGCGAGCGGGTCAACGGCCTGATGGTGATCCTGCGCGGCTACGCCTCGATGACCGGCGAGCTGGCGGGCGACCAGTGGAACGAGGGCGACGTCTCCTGCTCGGTGGTCCGCCGGGTCGCCCTGCCGGACGCCTTCTTCGCGCTGGACGGCCTCCTGGAGACGTTCCTGACCGTCCTCGACGAGTTCGGTGCCTTCCCGGCCGTCGTCGCCCGCGAACTGGACCGCTACCTGCCGTTCCTCGCCACCACCAAGGTGCTGATGGGCGCCGTGCGCGCCGGTGTGGGCCGTGAGGTCGCGCACGAGGCGATCAAGGAGCACGCCGTCGCCTCGGCGCTGGCGATGCGGGAGCAGGGCGCCGAGCGCAACGAACTGCTCGACAAGCTGGCCGCCGACGAGCGCATCCCGCTGGACCGGGCGGAGCTGGACGCGCTGATGGCCGACAAGCTGTCCTTCACCGGTGCCGCCGCCGCGCAGGTCGGTGTGGTCGTGAGCCGGATCGAGGAGATCGTGAAGCAGCGTCCGGAGGCCGCGGGCTACACGCCCGGCGCGATCCTCTGACCGGGCGCACGGCATGCCGCGCTTCACCGCCGAGCAGTTGGAGGCCGCCCGCGACCGCCTCGTCCCCGACGTGGTCGCGGACGGCCTGCGTGTGCTGTTCTGCGGGATCAACCCCGGTCTGATGACGGCCGCGACCGGCCATCACTTCGCCCGCCCCGGCAACCGCTTCTGGCCGGTGCTGCACCTGTCCGGCTTCACGCCGCGGCTGCTGAAGCCATCGGAGCAGGGGGAGTTGCCGTCGTACGGGCTCGGCATCACGAACGTCGTCGCGCGGGCGACGGCGCGGGCCGACGAGCTGAGCGCCGAGGAGTACCGGGAGGGCGGCCGGCTGCTGGCCGCCAAGGTGGAGCGGCTGCGGCCGCGCTGGCTGGCCGTCGTCGGGGTGACCGCCTACCGGGCGGCGTTCGACGACCGCGGGGCGCGGGTGGGTCCGCAGGAGCGGACGATCGGCCGGACACGGGTGTGGGTGCTGCCCAACCCGAGCGGGCTGAACGCGCATTGGACGGCGGCGACGATGGCGGAGGAGTTCGCCCGGCTGCGGGTGGCCGCGCAGGAGTGAGCCGTCAGGGCGGGTCCCGGTCGGTCACCATCAGCAGGAGTTCGGGGTCCGCGTCCGGGTCCCGGTCGGCGACGGCGAGGCTGATCCAGCGGCCGGTGCCCGGCTCCCGCCAGGTCCGCAGGTCGTCCGCGCGAAGGCCCAGCTCGGCCCAGGGCTCGGGTATCTCCTCGCCCCGGGCCCCGCGTTCCAGCAGCGTCACGCTCCCCCAGCGCGCCCCCGCCCCCCAGCGCTCCTCGAACCGCTCTATGAGCGCGGCCTCGTGGGCGTACAGGTCGGCGGCCGTGCCGCCGCCGGCGGCTCCCAGCACCACGAGGAAGTAGCCGGGGCCGCCCGGGGCGGGGCCCGCCCCTTCGCGCGCGGCGGGGAACTCCCGGCTGCACAACGAGTCGGTCAGGGCCAGGTCGTTCACGACGTCCATGGGGTGCAGTATCGCCTTCCCCACTGACAATTGGCGTGGCGTCAGGTGTCCCTGCGCCGTACGCTCCACGCTCCCGCGAGGAGCGCGGCGGCCGTCCACAGCGCGGTCACGGCGAGCCCGGACCAGGGTCCGAGGGAGCCGTCGTACGTCCGGTGGAGGACGGTCTGCCCCGCCTTGTCCGGGAGGAAGTCGGCCACGGTGCCCACCGCGTCGCCGACCACGAACGACACCACGAGGATGAACGGGATCAGGACGGACAGCGTGGCCACCCCGCTGCGGAACACGGCGGTCAGACCGGCCGCGAACAGCGCCATGAGCATGAGGTAGAGGCCGCATCCGGCGATCGCGCGCGCCTGGTCGGAGCCGGTCAGGCCGTCCGCGCGGGCCGCGGCGAGGGCCGCCGCCGCGGTCACGAGCCCGGTGAGGAGGACCGGCACGGCGACGGCCGTCAGCTTCGCGGCGAACCAGCGCCCGCGCCGCGGGACCGCGGCCAGCGACAGCCGCAGCGCTCCCCCGTGGTACTCGGCGGCCATGGCCAGGGCGCCGAAGGAGACGGCGGCGATCTGCCCGGGCAGCACCCCGAAGAGTGCCGTGAACAGCGGGTCGGAGTCCGGGTCGTCGCCCGCGTCGGAGCCCGCGAGCGCGGAGAACGCCACGGTCACCACGAACAGCGCGGCCAGCGCGGCCGGAAGGGACCGCAGCGTACGGATCTTGAGCCACTCCGAGTGGAGTACGGGTGCGTTCGCCATGGTCAGACCTCCTGCGGCTGTGCGGTGAACTCGGTCGCCTCCGAGGTGAGATCCAGGTACGCCTGCTCCAGCGTGCCCTCCTCGGCGGCGAGTTCGAGGAGCGGGACGCCCGCCTGTGAGGCGAGGCGGCCGACGGCGTCCACACGCGCGTGGCGTACCGTCCAGTGCCCGTCCTCGTGCCGGTCGGCGTCGAGGCCGTGCCGGGCGATCAGCGACTCCAGCGCCTCGGCGTCACTGGTGCGGACCCGGACGCGTGGCTCCACGCGCGCGCTGATGAACTCCCGCATCGGGGTGTCGGCCAGCAGCCGGCCGCGGCCCAGGACCACCAGGTGGTCGGCGAACGTGGCGGTCTCGTTCATCAGATGGCTGGAGACGAGGACCGTGCGGCCCTCTTCCGCGAGGCGGCGCAGCAGTTCGCGGATCCAGATGATGCCCTCCGGGTCGAGGCCGTTGGACGGCTCGTCGAGCAGCACGACCTCGGGGTCGCCGAGGAGCGCCGCCGCGATGCCGAGCCGCTGGCGCATCCCCAGGGAGTACGTCTTCACCCTGCGCCGGGCCACCGAGGCGAGCCCCGTCCGCGCCAGCACCTCGTCGGCCCGGGACGCCGGGATGCGGTTGCTCGCGGCGAGGACGCGCAGATGGTCGCGGCCGGTGCGGGAGCCGTGCGCCGCCCCGGCGTCGAGCAGGGCACCGACCGTGCGCAGGGGGTCCTTCAGGGTGGCGTAGGGGCGGCCGCCGACCGTGGCCGTCCCGGACGTGGGCCGGTCGAGGCCGAGCACGAGCCGCAGGGTGGTGGACTTGCCGGCGCCGTTGGGGCCGAGGAAGCCGGTGACGCGGCCGGGGAGGACGGTGAAGGTCAGGTCGTCCACGGCTCGCCTGGTGCCGTACTCCTTGGTGAGTGCCTGGACTTCGATGCTGGTCATGGCCTCAGCCTGACCGGCGGGGGCGGGGCGGGGCCTCCCCCGCGGGTGGAGACCGTCTCCCCCGTGCGGGGGAGGCCCGTTGTCGGTGGTGCCTGGCACGATGACGCGATGGTCCGTTTGCTGCGCCCGTTCGGCCGGGCGGTGACGTACACACGGCTGCTGCACCTGTTCGTGACCGTCGTGTGGCCGGCGATGCTGATCTTCATCAAGGAGGCGTGGTGGATCTGGCCGCTGGCCGCCGCGACGCTCGTCCCCGCCGGGCTGGTGCCGGCGGTGCGCACGGTCGAGGGGCTGCAGGCACGGCTGCTGCTGATCGGGCACCGTCACGACAGCGGCGGCGATGACGGCGGCCCGGGGATCGTCGTCGCGCCCTCCGCGACCTGGGCGGACCGGTGGCGGCTCGTGCTGTGGCTGGAGGCGCGGTTCCTCCTCGGGTGCGCCTCGATCGCGCTGAGCGCCCAACTGCTGTTCACCATCGCCGATCTGATGGCGGCCTCCGCGGGCTCCCGGCCGGACAGCGGGATCGTGGCCGCGCTCGGTCCTGCGCGCGCGTGGCACATCGTGCTCGTGCCCGTGCTGCTCGCGGCGCTGGCGGCGACCGTGTGGGGCGCGGGCCGGCTGATCACGGCCCTCGCGGTGCGGCTTCTCGGGCCCTCCCCCACCGAGCGGCTGGCCGCCCTGGAGGAGCGCACCGAGCAACTGCTGGAACGCACCCGTATCGCCCGGGAGCTGCACGACTCGATCGGGCACGCGCTGACCGTGGCCGTCCTCCAGGCCGGCGCGGCCCGCGCGGCGGACGATCCGGCGTTCACGCGGCGGGCGCTGGACGCCATCGAGGAGACGGGACGGGCCGCCCTGGAGGACCTGGAGCGCGTCCTGGGCGTCCTGCGGGACTCCGGGAGGCCCGCCGGCTCCCGGCCCACGCTGACGGACGCCGGCCGTCTGCTGGAGTCGGCGCGGGCGTCCGGCGCCGAGGTGGACGCGGATCTGGCGGGGCCTCTGGAGGGCGTGCCGGGACCGGTCTCCCGGGAGGGCTACCGCATCCTGCAGGAGTCGCTGACCAATGTGCTGCGGCACGCGGGGCCCGTGCCGGCCCGGGTCCGCGTCAGCGTCGAGGGCGCCGCCCTCCGTCTCGACGTGCGCAACCCCCTGCCCGCCGGCCCACCGGAGCCGGGAAGAGGCATCGGCCTGCAGGGCATACGCGAGCGCGCCGCCCTGCTGGGTGGCCACGCGAGCGCCGGTCCCGTCGGAGACGACTGGCAGGTGCACGTGGAACTGCCGATGAGGTGATCTAGCCTGTCGGGATGCCGGTCAGAGTGCTCCTCGTCGATGACGAACCCCTCGTACGGGCGGGTCTTCGGGCCGTGCTCGAGGCGCAGGGCGACATCGAGGTCGTCGGGGAGGCCGCCGACGGGGCGGCGGTGATCCCGCTGGTGCGCGTGCTGCGCCCGGACGTCGTCGCCATGGACGTACGGATGCCGCTGCTGGACGGCATCGAGGCCACGCGCGCGGTGCTGCGCGTGGTCGCCGAGCCGCCGAAGATCGTCGTGATCACCACCTTCGAGAACGACGAGTACGTCTACGAGGCGCTGCGCGCCGGGGCGGACGGCTTCCTGCTGAAGCGGGCCCGCCCGGCCGAGATCGTGCACGCGGTACGGCTGGTCGCCGCGGGCGAGTCGCTGCTGTTCCCCGCCTCGGTGCGGCAGTTGGCGGCGCGCTACGGGGACGACGGCGGCAATCGTGCGGCGCGCGCGGCGCTGGAACGGGCCCGGCTGACCGAGCGGGAGGCCGACGTGCTGCGCCTGATGACGCGTGGGCTGTCGAACGCCGAGATCGCCGAGCGGCTCGTCGTGGGCACGGAGACGGTGAAGTCGCATGTGAGCGCCGTGCTGGCGAAGCTGGGGGCGCGCGACCGCACGCAGGCGGTGATCACGGCGTACGAGTCGGGGTTCGTCGCGCCGGGGTGAGGCGGCCGGGGCGACGGGCGGCCCCGTCCCGTGTGACGCCCGGCACTCGCAGGGGTGGGCGCCGACGAGTAGCATCCGCCCAACACGCGCACGAGCTGGGAGGACGGACCTTTGGGGCAGCTGACCGGTGGGGATCCCTCGCTGCTGCGAAGGATCAACTCCGCGGTGGTGCTGCACGCGCTGCGTGCCACGGATGCCGCCACGCTGACGGAGATCACCCGGGTGACGGGACTGTCCCGGCCCACCGTCGAGGGGGTCGTCGAGGGGCTGATCGAGGCGGGGTACGTCGTCGAGAAGGCGGCTGACGACAGTGTCGCCCGCCGGCAGGGCCGGCCCGCGCGGCGGTTCCGGTTCCGTGCCGAGGCGGGTCATCTGCTGGGCCTGGACATCGGCGCGCACCGGGTCGCCGCGCTGCTCGCCGACCTGGACGGCCGGGTGATGGGCGCCACCACCAAGGACGTCGACGAGGCGGCCGACGCCGACGAGCGCCTGGAGAAGGTCCGCACGGCGGTCGTGGAGCTGCTGCGCCGGGCCGGGGTCGCGCGCGGCTCCTTGCGGGCCGTCGGGGTGGCGACGCCGGGCATCGTGGAGGCCGACGGCACCGTGCGGCTGGGGGCGGCGCTGCCCGGCTGGACCGGGCTGCGGCTGGGCGAGCGGCTGAGCCGGTCCTTCAAGTGCCCGGTGCTGGTGGAGAACGACGCCAACGCGGCGGCGGTCGCCGAGCACTGGAAGGGGTCGGCGACCGAGTCCGACGATGTGGTGTTCGTGCTGGCGGGGCTGAGCCCGGGCGCCGGTTCGCTGATCGGCGGGAAGCTGCACCGCGGGTTCGGCGGCGCGGCCGGGGAGATCGGCGCGCTGCACATGCTGGGCCGTGAGGCGACGCCGGAGACGCTGCTGTCGACCACGGACGAGCCGTTGCGTCCGCTCGACGAGCGGGCCGTGGCGGCGGTGTTCGCCCAGGCCCGTGAGGGCGATCAGCGCGCGCTGGAGGCCGTCGACCGGTTCATCCAGCGGCTCGTGCACGACGTGGCCGCCCTGGTCCTCGCCCTGGACCCGGAGCTGGTCGTGGTGGGGGGCTGGGCGGCCGGCCTGGACGGTGTCCTGGAGCCGCTGCGGCGGGAGTTGTCCCGCTACTGCCTGCGCCCGCCGAACGTGGCCCTGTCCCTGCTCGGTGAGGCCGCCGTGGCGACGGGTGCGCTGCGGCTCGCCCTCGACCATGTGGAGGAGCAGCTGTTCGCGGTCGAGGGGACGGTCACGGGCCGCCGGTGAGCGTGTCCGCGTCCCGGAGCGGGAGTCCGGGGCGCGGGCTGTCGCGCCGTCAGGAGGCCCGGCGCTCCGGGTCCTCGTGGATCTCCACGCCTCCGGTGTCGCCGAAGGTCAGCCGGCAGGTGTCGGCGCGGTAGGTGGCGACGGAGAGCGCAGCGGTCCTGCCGCGCGCGAGGTAACGCGTCGTCACGACAAGCACCGGCGCTCCGGGCAGCCGGTCGAGTTCCCTGGCGTCGTCGGCGCGGGCCGAGCCCAGTTCGACGGCGCTCTCCCGGCCCTCCAGCTCCAGTCGCTGGAGCTCGCGCAGCACGGCACGCGCGCGTGCGGCGCCCGACGGGGCGTCGATGGCGGACAGGTCGGGCACCGAGGACGGCGGCACGTAGAGCAGTTCGGCGGCGACCGGCTGACCGTGCGTCACCCGGGAGCGGCGCACGGTGTGCACGGGTTCGCCGGTGCCGGTCACCAGGGTGTCGGCGACCGTGGCGGGCGGCGCCGCGAGGGCGCAGTCCGTGGCCTGCCAGCCGTCCTCGGCGGCTCCGGGCCAGGCGTGCTGCTCGGTGCCCACGGCCACGCCCACGCGCGGCGGTGCGACGGTCGTGCCGACACCGCGGCGGCGTTGCAGCCTGCCTTCGAGTTCGAGCTGTTCCAGTGCCTGGCGGAGCGTGGCCCGGGCGACGCCGAAGCGGGCGGCCAGGTCGCGTTCGTTGGGCAGGATCTCGCCCACCGAGAACTCCGATTCAAGTGCCTCGCTGAGCACGGTCCTCAGGTGCCAGTACTTCGGTTCCGGCACCGTTTCCAGCTGCGTGGTCCCCACCCTGTCCTCCGCAATCGCCGTGGCCCGGCGGCGTTTCAGCGCCTTGTTTATTAAAGGTTGTTGCACTTGTCAGCGACCATAGGACGGCCCACACCCTTGGTCAATACCAATCACCCGGACCGCTCACGGGCTGTGATCACGCCCTCACGTGGCCTGTCGGCCGCTTGTCATGCGCCTGTGAGGGCCCTGAGCTTGTCGGGGTTGCGGATGACGTAGACCGCCTGGATCCGCCCGTCCAGGACGTCCACCTGGAAGACGCTGTCGGGCGTGCCGCCGGACAGGACCAGGAGCGCGGGGCCGCCGTTGATCTCCAGGTATCGGAAGCTCGCGTCGGCGATGCCCTTCCGCGCCACGCCCGCGAGGAAACGGCCCACGTGGTCGGCGCTCTCCAGGATCCGCAGCGGCGCCTTGGCCTTGCCTCCGCTGTCGCCGATGAGCCGGACGTCCGGCGCGAGCAGCGACATGAGCCCCTCCAGGTCGCCGCCGGCGGCCGCGGCGAGGAACCGTTCGGTCAGGTCGCGCCGCTCGGCCGGGTCGACCTCGTAGCGGGGCCGTCGTTCCTCGACGTGCCGGCGGGCGCGCCCGGCGAGCTGACGTACCGCCGCCTCGCCCCGGTCGAGCATGGCGGCGATCTCGGCGTAGGGGTAGCCGAAGGCCTCCCGGAGGACGAACACCGCCCGCTCCAGCGGCGACAGGGACTCCAGGACGATCAGCACGGCGAGGGACACGGAGTCGGCGAGGACGGCCCGTTCCGCGGTGTCCGGGACGCGGTCGCCGAAGTCGGTGACGTACGGCTCCGGCAGCCAGGGGCCGACGTAGCTCTCGCCGCGCACCTTGACCTGGCGCAGCCGGTCGATGGCCAGGCGGGTGGTGACACGCACCAGGTAGGCGCGTGGTTCGCGCACCTCGGACCGGTCGGCCCGGGACCAGCGCAGCCAGGCATCCTGGACCACGTCCTCCGCGTCGGCCACACGGCCGAGCATGCGGTAGGCGACCCCGAGGAGGACGGGGCGGTGCTCTTCGAAGACGTCGGTCTCGGCATCGGTGGTCACGGCACCATCCCATCCCGGCGCGGTGGGACGTGTCCAGGCGATTCGGACGGCCGCCGTCCGATGTCCCCTGGGCGGCGGCCGCCGGAACCACTCCTCGGCAACGGGGGTCTACCCGTCGGTAGCAATTGCTGACAAGCTGTCTACGGCCGTCCGTCGGCGTGTCCAGCCGGGTTCAGAGTAGGAGCACCGCCATGTCCGCCACCGTCTCCTTCCAGGTCGCGTCGCCTCTCGGGCCGCGCGACGTGAGCGTCGACTACGCGCGCGTGGGCCGCGGCGAGCCGCTGCTCCTGCTGCACGGCATCGGTCACCACCGGCAGGTCTGGGACCCGGTGCTCGACATCCTCGCGACCGAGCGGGAGGTCATCACGGTGGACCTGCCCGGCTTCGGGACCTCCCCCGGCCTGCCGAACGGGCTCGCCTACGACCTGGCCACGACGACGGCCGTGTTCGGCGCCTTCTGCGAGGCCCTGGAACTGGACCGTCCGCATGTCGCGGGCAACTCGCTGGGCGGGCTGATCGCCCTGCAGCTCGGCCGCGAGAAGCTCGCCCGGTCCGTCACCGCCCTGTCCCCCGCCGGCTTCTGGACCCCGGCCGAGCGGCGCTACGCCTTCGGCGTCCTGCTCGCGATGCGGCACATCTCCCGGCGGATGCCGCTGCCACTGGTCGAGCGGCTGTCCCGGTCGGCGGCCGGGCGTACGGCGCTGACCAGCACCATCTACGCCCGCCCGGGCCGCCGCTCACCGGAGGCCGTGGTCGCCGAGACGCTCGCGCTGGCCGGCGCCACGGGCTTCGACCAGACCCTGCGGTCCGGCCGGGCCGTCCAGTTCCTGGACGACATCTCCGAGATCCCGGTGACCGTGGCCTGGGGCAGCCGGGACCGGCTGCTCATCCCCCGTCAGGGTGTGCGCGCCAAGCGGGTCATCCCCAAGGCGCGGCTCGTCCGGCTGCCCGGCTGCGGCCACTGCCCCATGAACGACGACCCGGCCCTGGTCGCGCGCGTCATCCTCGACGGCAGCCGCTGACCCGCGGCGCGGCCGGAGCGCACCGGAGCCCAGGGCGACCCCGGCGCCGACCAGGGCGCTGCCGAGTCCCTGCACGGCGCCGTAGGAGCCGGTCCCGGCCAGCGGGGCGGTGCAGGCGGCGGCCACCGGGATGAGACCGGAGAAGAGCGTGGCCCGCTCGGCGCCGATGCGCTGCATGCCCATGTACCAGCACACGAAGCCGACGACCGTGACGATCGCCGCCTGCCACAGCAGTGCGGCGGTCTCGGTCGCGTCGGGCCGGCGCAGCCACCCGGTGCCGTCCGCGAGCAGCCCGACCAGTGCGGCCTGGACGGCGGCGACCCCGCAGACCGTCGCGGACAGCAGACGCGGCCCCAGCGGCCGCAGCACGGGTACGGCGAGGACCGCGAAGCCCACCTCGCCGACCAGCGCGCACACCGAGAAGGCGATGCCGGTGCCGTCGGTGCGGCCCCACCCCTGCACGGTGAACGCGCCGACCGCGACGAGCGCGGCGCCGTACAGCACGGCCCGTTGCGGGCGGCGGCCGTCCAGAAGCGGGACGAGCACGGCCACGGCCACGGGGGCGCAGCCGACGAACACGCCGGGAACGGCGGGTTCCGCCGTGCGTTCGGCGGCGAGGACGGCGAGGTTGAACCCGAGCATGCCGACGGCGGCGAGCACCCCGAGCCGCACCCACTGGCGGACGGTGAGCGCGCGCAGGCGCGCGGGGGCACCGCGTCCGGCGAGCGGGACCAGCAGCAGGCAGGCGAGCGCGTAGCGCAGGAACTGGCCGCCGGCGTACGGATAGTCGCCGAGCAGGCTGTTGGCGGTGAAGGATCCTCCGACGAGGACGCAGGCGAGCGCGGCGAGCAGCGCGCCGCGCGTGGTGGTGGCGTTCATGGCAGTGACGCTAGGAACGGCGGCGGCCCGGTTTAAGGTCCACTTCCATGACGTCATCGGAGACCAATTCCGCGCGGGACACCGCACGGGACGCCACGTCGCACGCCTGGGAGGTGCTGCTGCCCGCGGTCGCGGCACCCCCACGCGCGCGTGGACGGTCGCTGCGGGAGGCGCTGCGCGAGGCGGTGCGGTCGGGACGGCTGGCTCCGGGGACGCGGCTTCCGTCGAGCCGGGATCTCGCCGCCGACCTCGGGGTGTCGCGCGGATTGATCACCGAGGCGTACGAACAGCTGACGGCGGAGGGGTATCTGCGCAGCGGCCGGGGTGCCGGGACCTGGGTGGGGGGTGCCGCGCGGGCCGCGCCGCCCCGCGCGCGGGACCACGCGCCCCGCCCCGCCGGGGCACGGGCCGGCTTCGTACCCGGCACGCCGGACGTGTCGCTGTTCCCCCGGCCCGCGTGGGCGGCGGCGCAGCGCGCCGTCCTGACCGAACTCCCCCACGACGAGCTGGGGTACCCGGACCCGCGCGGCCTGCCCAGGCTGCGCTCCGCGCTGGCCGCGCTCCTGGCGCGTCGCCGGGGCGTGGTCGCCGATCCCGAGCGGATCGTGGTGCTGTCCGGGGTGTCGCAGGCGATGGCGGTGCTCGGCTTCGTGCTGCACGCGCGCGGCATCCACGAGGTCGGTGTCGAGGATCCGGGAAGCCCGCAGCACGCCGCCCTGTACGCCGCCGCCGGGGTGCGGGCGGTGCCGCTGCCCCTGGACGGCGAGGGCCCGGCGATGGGTCCGCTGCGGGCGTCGGGCGTGCGGTGTGTCGTGACGACACCCGCCCACCAGTTCCCGACCGGCATCGCCTGTTCCGCGCGCCGGCGTGCCGAACTGCTCGACTGGGCGCGATCCGTGGACGGGTTCGTGCTCGAGGACGACTACGACGGCGACTTCCGGTACGACCGGGCGCCCGTGGGCGCGCTCCAGGGACTCGACCCGCAACGCATCGCCTACGCCGGGTCGGTCAGCAAGTCCCTCGCACCCGGGCTGCGGCTCGGCTGGCTCCTGGTGCCGGAGGCGCTGGCCGAGGAGGTCGTCGAGCGCAAGCGGACCATGGACCTCGGTCATCCCACGCTCGACCAGGCGGTGTTCGCCCGGTTCGTGGAGCGCGGCGACTACGACCGGCAGCTGCGCCGCTGCCAGCGGGCGTACCGGGAGCGCCGCGACACGCTCGTCACGGCGCTCGACGAGCACTTCCCCGGAGCACGCGTCACCGGGATCGCGGCCGGGCTCCACGTCATCGCCGCGCTGCCCGCACGGTACGGCCCCGAGGAGCGGTTCCTCGCGCGCGTGGCGGCGGCCGGGGTGGCCGTACATCCGCTGACGCACTACACGCACGCGCGTGCCGGGGGCGGCGAGGAGGACGCGGGGGTGCGTCTCGTGCTGGGGTACGCGCACCTGCCGCCGGGCCGGATACGGGCGGGGGTGCGGGCGATGGCCGAGGCGGCCGGGCCGGGCTGACGAGGGTGGAGGCGTGCGGTGTTCACCTCGGGGCGGCCGGAATCCCGCGTCCCCCGGCCGTCCGGGTGAACGCCCGGTTCCCTCCCGGCCGGGACCGGTTGTTCACTTGTGGTTTCCGTCGACGCCCAGGCGCACCAGTAGTTGTGGCTCTGCACACCGGCCGGATCACGCCCCTGGAGGCTTGCCATGTCCCTTCCTCTCCCGGACCGCCGCGGCGTCCTGCGCGGCACGCTGGCCGCGTCGGCGGCCCTCACCCTGCCCGCCGCCATCGGCTCCGCACCCGCCTTCGCCCGGTCCGGACGGCCGAGAGCGGACTGGGGCGTGCAGACGGGCGACGTGACGGCGGACTCGGGTCTGGTGTGGGTGCGGTCGGACCGCCCGGCCCGGATGATCGTCGAGACGTCGGCGACCGAGTCGTTCCGCAGGACGCGCCGCTGGCACGGCCCGCTCCTGGGCCCCGGCACCGACTTCACCGGCACGACGCGGCTGCACGGCCTGCCCTCCGGGGAGCAGATCCACTACCGGGTGCTGCTCGCCGACCCCGACGACCCGCGCCGCACGGGCGAGCCGGTCGCCGGCACGTTCCGTACGGCCTCCGCGCGGCGCCGGGACGGGGTGCGCTTCCTGTGGTCGGGCGACCTGGCCGGGCAGGGCTGGGGCATCAACCCGGACTTCGGCGGCTACCGCATCTACGACGCGATGGCGCGGCTCGACCCGGACTTCTTCCTGTGCAGCGGGGACAACATCTACGCCGACGGACCGATCTCGTCGTCCGTCACCCTGCCCGACGGCAGCGTCTGGCGGAACGTCACCACCGAGGAGAAGTCCAAGGTGGCGGAGACGCTGACCGAGTTCCGCGGCGCCTTCCGCTACAACCTGCTCGACGCGAACCTCCGGCGCTTCAACGCCCAAGTGCCCTCGATCGTCCAGTGGGACGACCACGAGGTGCTGAACAACTGGTACCCCGGTGAGATCCTGACCGACGCCCGCTACACGGAGAAGAACGTCGACGTCCTGGCCGCCCGCGCCCGGCGGGCCTTCTCGGAGTACTTCCCCCTGTCGACGCTGCGGCGCCCGTCGGGCCGCGTCCATCGGGTGATCAACCACGGCCCGCTGCTCGACGTGTTCGTGCTCGACATGCGCAGCCACCGCGACGCCAACTCCCCCGGCGACCAGCCCACCGACGCCCAGGGCATCCTCGGCGCCGAGCAATTGGCCTGGCTCAAGCGGGAACTCGCCCGTTCACGAGCGGTGTGGAAGGTGATCGCCGCGGACATGCCCCTGGGCCTGGTGGTGCCGGACACCGGGGACGGCAGGCCGGACATCGAGGGCGTGGCCCAGGGCGACCCGGGCGCTCCGCTGGGGCGGGAGCTGCAGATCGCCGAACTGCTGCGGTTCATCAAGCATCGCCGGATCACGGGCACGGTGTGGCTGACCGCCGACGTGCACCACACCTCGGCGCAGCACTACCAGCCGTCGCGGGCCGCCTTCGGCGACTTCGAGCCGTTCTGGGAGTTCGTCTCCGGTCCGCTGAACGCGGGTGCGTTCCCGGCGAGCGCCCTCGACGGCACCTTCGGCCCGGAGCGGGTCTTCGTGAAGGCGCCGACGACGTCCAACGTCGGTCCGGCCGGCGGCTACCAGTTCTTCGGCGAGGTCGACATCGACGGCGGCAGCGGCGAACTGACCGTGCGGCTGCGCGAGTCGGACGGGACCGTGCTGTTCACCAAGGTCCTGCAGCCGGGCCGCGTCGGTCAGTGACTCCTCTACCCTGGAAGGCGTGTCGCGCGCCGGCGTCATCCCCCGGTGCGCGGCACGGCCTCCGGACGCCGCGACACGGTCCTTCCAGGGGGCGTCTTCGCAGGTCGGGGTGATTGTCAGTGGTCGCCTCTACGGTCTTTCCCATGACGCGATCTCTCCAGGCCGTGGCCTATCGCCGACCCTCCGCGCTGCGCTCCGCGGCGGACGGACAGCACTTGGGACTCGAGACCTCCCGGGGTGCGACACCCTCCGGTGTCGAGGACCATCCGCGGTTCTTCACAGGCTTCCTGACGTCTCCTCAGGTGGCGTCCGCGGGGCTGCTCGCGGTGGCGGACGTGGCGGCCACCCGCTACTACCAGCGGCAGCTGGCCGCCTCCCTGGACCCGGTGGTGACGGGCAACGGGGACCGCCTGCGCTTCGAGTCCTTCTCCGGCTGCTGCGGGGTGTACGCCCGCCTGGACGTGCTGGAACCGGGCCTGGACGGCGGCGAGGTGGGGCACGGCACCACCAACGTCGACGTCAACAACCCGCTGCGGGAGGCGCTGTCGCGGATCGGCGCGGACGATCCGCTCCATCTGCGGGTCGGTCCCGAGGAGCTGGCGGTGACCACCGTCGACGGCCCGGTCGTGGAGAAGAAGGTGCCTCTGCCGGACCGCTGGCTGCGCGGCTTCGCGGAGGCCCAGGTCATGGCGGTCGGCTTCGATCTGCGGGCGGAACTGCCGGCGGCCGAGGCGGTGCGGTTCCTGCGCTCGCTCCCGCGCGGCGGTGCACGCGGCGCGTCGGGCGGGGCGCGCTGGGTCGTGCCCGCCGGGAAGAGCCTGCGGCCGACGACCCGTGCGGTGCCGGGGGCGGTGTGCCTGCCGGGCCCGGAGCGGCTGGTCGCGCTCCAGCGGGTGCTGCGGTACGCCACCGCGCTGCGGGTGTACGGCCCGGCGCTCACCGGCGGTTCGGCCGGCACGGCGAGCGCGTGGGAGGCGGTCCTGCCCGGGATGCGGCTGACCTTGACCCTGTCGCCGGACGCCGCGCGCGGCTTCTCCGGGGAGGGCGGCGTCCTCGACGCGCTCGCCACCGACGAGGCCGCCGAGGACGCGGAACTGGTCGCGGTGCTCCTGGCGTGGGAGCCCCGGATCGACGACGCCGACCTGGCGGCCGCCTCCGGACTCACGGCCGACCGGGTGCGGGCGGCCCTGGTCCGTCTCGGCACCTCCGGCCGGGTCGGCTACGACACGGCGGAAGCGGCGTACTTCCACCGGGAGCTGCCGTACGACGCCGAGCGGGCGGAGCGTCACAACCCGAGGTTGCGGGCGGCACGGGCCCTGGTCGCGGCCGGGGCGGTCACCCTGCAGGGCGAGATCGGCACGGTGACGGCCGAGGACGGGCATGTGCACCGGGTGCGCGACGCGTCCGGGGTGCTCAGCTGCAGCTGTCTGTGGTGGGCCAAGTACCGGGGCGGGCGCGGGCCGTGCAAGCATGCGCTGGCGGTCCGGATGGTTCGGCGAGGCGCCTCCGTCGAGGAGCGCGACATGGCGAAGGCCGGGGGTACGCGATGAGTTCGCTGGTGGAAGCGGTACGGGCGGGGCGTTCGGCGGACGTGGTGAGCCTTCTCGACGGGATGACGGACGCCGAACGGCGGTCGGAGTTCACCGAGTTGCGAGCGCTGCGCAAGGAGCTGCGGGCCGATCCGTGGACCGCGCAGGCACGCCGGATCTATCCGGCGCTCCACGCGGCGGGCGCGGCGTGCCAGACCGGGGCTGCCGGGGTGGCCGCCTGGATCGCGGCCTCCGACATGCGCTGGTCGTCCGCCTCGCCGGGGGTGCTGATCGACCTGCTGGGCGACCGGCCCCCGGCCTGGCTCGCGGATGTGGCGCACCGTCTGGCGGCCCGGCCGGTCACCTCCCGGGTGCCGTACGAGCTGATGGCTGGGCTCGTCCGGCTGGCCGGGTGCCCGGTGCCGACGACCGAGGCGTATGTGCACGGCTGGGTGGATCACATCGGTCATGTCTGGCAGCGCGGGGACACGATCCTGGACCGGCTGCGCAAGGACCCGCATCTGACGCAGCTGGTGGCCGCGCTGTTCGAGACGGCCGACATCGGGGGCCGGCTCTCCTGGGCGTCGGACGAAGGGGAGGACAGCTGGAGCGGGGCGCTCGCCCGGCTCACCGCCGAGGGTGCGCTGGACCGGGGGGCGACGGTGGACGCCTGTGTCGCGCGGCTGCTGCGGGGCGGGCCGGCCGCCGATCACCGGGTGTTCCTGCGCATGCTGCAGGCGTTCACGCTGACGCGTGACGAGGAGCGGGAGCGCGTCGCCGACTGGCTGGCCCTGGCGTCCGACGGGCCGTCCGTGGTGGCCGCGCACGCGCAGTCGGTGCTGGCGTCGCTGGCTCTGGACGGCGAACTGCCCGCGCGCCGGCTGGCCGAGATGTCGGGTGCCGTGCTGTTCCGTACCGAGAAGAAGCTGGTCCGCGCCCAGTTGATCCTGCTCGGCAAGGTACTGGCCCGTGACACGTCGACGGCCGGCGAGTTGCTGCCCGCCGTCGCCCAGGCGTTCGGCCACGAGGACTCGGAGGTGCAGGAGCGGGCGCTGAAGCTGGTCGAGCGGCACCGGCGCGCGATCGGCGCGGCCGGGGTCCGCGACGAACTGCGCTTGGCCGCGGAGCAGTTGATCCCGGCGCTGCGCCAGCGGGCGGCGGACGTCCTCGGGGTCTCCCTCGACGCGCCGGAGCCGCTCCCCTACGAGGAGATGCTGCCGCCCGCGCCGCAGCCGGTGCGGCTGACCCCCGCGCCCGCGTCGGCGACGGAACTCGCCGAGGAGGTGGGGGCGCTGCTGGCCGCCGGCGGCGACGTGGCGGCGTTCGAGCGGACCGTCGACGCACTGGTGCGCGAGACGCACCGGGACCGGAAGGGGCTGCTGGAGGCGCTGGGACCCGTGCTGGCCCAGCGCTGGTGGCACCAGCCGGATGCGCTGCGCCACCCGGTGGAGTCCTCGTTCACCGGCCCCTACGGGCTGGTCGGCCCGTCGCACGCGCTGGAACTGCTCCTGGCGGCGGTGGCGGGCGCGGTTCCCACCGCCGCCCTCCGCGACGTCCTCGCGATGCGGACCGCGAGTGACCAGTGCGGTCACGCCCCGCTCATCCGGGCCTTCGAGACCCGGATCTGGGAGCTGGCCTACCGGTTCCGCACCGAGCCTCTGCCGTTCCTGCTCTCCACGCCGACCTGGGGCACGGGGCTGCTGGATCCGGAGGACCTGGTGACCCGCCTCGAGGAGTACAGGAGTCTCGGGGCGCGGGTGTCGCAGGCCGACTTCGCGCAGGCGCTGCTCCGGGTCCGGCGCGGCGACCGGGCGCGGGCCGGCGCGGTGGCGGAGCGGGCGGCCTCGCTGGGTACGGCGGAGGGGAAGCGGCTGGCCGAGTGGCTGGCCTCGGCGCCCCCCACGCCGGTGCTCAGGCGCCGGACGGCGGAGGACCGCGTCCTGGTGGAGGCGGATGCGATACCCGAGTTCCTGGACGGACTCCCGGAAGCGTTCCGCACCCTGGGCCTGCCGGTGAGCGGCGACGCGGCGCGCTGGTCCTGCTACCACTGGCACGACGGCATGCGGCCGCACTGGCTCGCGGTGCTTCCCGAGGCACGGGAGCTGGTGGCGGTCCGGTTGCTGCGCGACGTCTCGTTCACGGCGATCCACGACAGCCGCGGGGAGGCGGCGATCCTGCCGCTGCTCGCCGAGTCGGGCGGGGAGGCCGGTGAGGCGGTGCGTCTCGCCGTGGCGCACGGGCTCGGCGCACGGCATCCGGAGGACCGGCTGGCGTCGGTCGACGCCCTGCTGGTGCTGGCGTCGCGGGGGCAGTTGGACACGGCCGGACTGGGCGCGGACCTGGGTGACCTGGCCCGGCGCGGGGTCGTGAAGCCGTCGCGGCTCGTCGACTCGATCCGCACGGCGATGTCCACGGGCGCGTACGGCACCGTCTGGGAGACGCTGCGGCACACCCTGCCGGTGCTGCTGGCGGACGTGGCGACGGGTGCGGCGACCGCTCCGACGCGGGGGCTCGCGGATCTGCTGGCCGCCGCCGCGGAGTGCGCCGAGCGGACCGGGGCACGCGGGGAGGTGCCGCATCTGGCGGGCACCGCCGACCGCCGGGGATCGTCCCGGCTGGTCGGACAGGCGCGGAGGCTGCACACCGCGCTGACGACCGAGCTGGCCGCCTGAACTCCCGCCGAGGAATTATTATGTGACAACACAATAGTAGAAACTGGGACAGAGTGGGTCTTTACCGCCTGGTCACAAAACGTTCGTGATCACGCAACACCGTTCCTTCACAGTGGCTGCATGAGCCGAGACATATGTGATGTGACGCGAGCGAAGAACGGCCGCCCGGTCCACGCGGGGCGACGCGACGCCGTACGCCTCGCCGCCCTGCTGACGACGGCCGCCGTGACCGGTGTCGTGACCCATCTGCTGGAACGCGAATCCGGCACCTCGTCCCTCCCCCTCGCCACGGCACTGCTGACCGCGGCGGCGACGCTGCTGGTGGCGACGGGGGTCCGCGCACGGTGGACACGCCGCCACGGCCACGCGCCGCCGTCGAGCGATACCGGTGCCCGGCCGCGCTCACCCGAGCGCGCCGGGCAGTCCGAGCCGGACACCGACGCGGCCGAGGCCGTGACGCGGCGGCGCGCGGAGAGCGTTCTGTGGCGGATGCGGACGACGGTGAAGGACGAGCCGGGCTCCCTGGCCGCGCTGTGCACGGCCCTCGCGCGGCTCGGCGTGGACATCCTCAGCCTCCAGACGCATCCGCTCGCCGAGGGCACGGTGGACGAGTTCCTGCTCCGGGCCCCCGGGGACGTGGACGGGGACGGCCTGGTCGGCGCGGTCACGGCGGCCGGGGGCACCCGGACCTGGATCGAGCGGGCCGACACGCACGACCTGGTCGACGCGCCGACCCGCGTCCTGGGCCTCGCCACCCGGACCGCGCTGGACGCGGCGGAACTGCCTTTGGCGCTGCGGCAGTTGCTGGGGCGGTGCACCATCCGGCAGCGCCCGGGCACGCCCGCCACGGGAGGCCGGGGACCGTCGCCGGTGCCGGTGGAGGGCGTCCTGGAGGAGACCGTCATGCGGCTGCGGGCGCCGGAGGGCGGGGTGATCACGGTGGAGCGGCCGTTTCCGCCGTTCACGCCGACCGAGTTCGCGCGGGCGCGGGCGCTGGTGGAGCTGGACGCCCGGCTCGGACCGCGGGTCCCGGCCAGCCTCGACGTCCTGACGCTTCCCGAGGGCAACGCGATCACCGTGCGCCGGGCCGACACCGGCGACCTCCAGGCCGCCAAGGAGATGCACGAGCGCTGCTCGGCGCGGACGCTCTCCATGCGCTACCACGGGCCGGTCGGGGACGCGGACCGCTATCTGAACCATCTGCTGAGCCCCCGTTACGGCCGCACCCTCGCCGTACAGACGGCCTCCGGCCGCATCGTGGGTCTCGGCCATCTGCTCTGGGACGGTGACGAGACGGAGGTCGCGCTGCTCGTCGAGGACGCGTGGCAGCAGCGCGGGATCGGCGGCGAACTGCTGTCCCGGCTGGTGGCGATGGCCGTCGAGGCGGGCTGCGAGAGCGTCTACGCCGTGACCCAGGCGTCCAACACCGGCATGGTCGCGGCGATGCGGTCCCTGGGTCTCCCCCTCGACTACCAGATCGAGGAGGGCACCCTGGTGATCACCGCCCGGCTGGACGCTCCGCGGCCGGCCGCCCCGCACCTGTCGGGCACCGGGGAACCCGGCGACACCTCGGCAAGGTGACGCGCCGCTGAGGAAACCGGCACGGGCCCCGCTCTCCCCCCGTCAGGACGACGAGAGCGGGGCCCGTGCCGGGGTCAGTGGGCGCCGGCCGGGGCCGGTCGGCCGGCGGCCCCTTCGTCCGCGGACCCGCCGGCGGCACCGGTCGCCCTCGCGCCCAGCGCCTGGTCGAGGTCGGCCCACAGGTCGTCGACGTCCTCGAGGCCCACGGACATCCGCAGCAGCCGGTCGCTCACACCGGCGCCCCGGCGGTCGTCCGCGTCGACGATGCGGTGGCTGATGGACGCCGGATGCTGGATGAGGGTGTCGACGCTGCCGAGGCTCACGGCCGGGGTGATCAGGCGGACGCCGGCGATGACCTCGTGCGGGTCGCCGTTCACCTCGAAGGCGACCATGGCACCGCCGATGCGCGGGTAGTGGACCTGGGAGACCCGCGGATCGGCGGAGAGCCGGCGGGCCAGTTCCGCGGCGTTCTCGGACGCGGCGCGGACCCGCACCGGGAGGGTGGCGAGGCCCCGCAGCAGCAGATAGCCGGCGAGCGGATGCAGGACGCCGCCGGTGGCGAAGCGCACCTGCCGCAGCCGCCCGGCGAACTCCTCGTCGCAGGCCACGACCCCCGCCATCACGTCCCCGTGTCCGCCGAGGTATTTGGTGGCGCTGTGCAGCACGAGCCGCGCGCCGTGCTCGGCGGGACGCTGCAGGACGGGCGTGGCGAACGTGTTGTCGACGAGCAGCGGCACCGAGCCACAGGCATGGGCGACGGCCCGCAGATCGATCTCGGCGAGCGTCGGGTTCGCCGGGGTCTCCACGATCACCAGACCGGTGTCCGGGCGCAGCGCGTCCGCGATGCCCGCGGGGTCGGTCCAGGTCACCTCCGAGCCGAGCAGCCCGGCGGTCAGCAGATGGTCGCTGCAGCCGTACAGCGGGCGTACGGCGACGACGTGGCGCAGCCCCATGGAGGCCCGGACGAGGAGCACCGCGCTCAGGGCGGCCATGCCGCTGGCGAAGGCGACCGCCGCGTCGGTCCCCTCCAGGCGGGCGAGGGCGGTCTCGAAGCGGGCGACGGTCGGATTGCCGAGGCGGCCGTAGACGGGCGGCCCGTCCGGTTCGGCGCCGGTGGCCGCGAACGCGTCGATGCGGGCGGCTTCCGCGCGGCTGTCGTAGGAGGGGTAGGTGGTGGACAGATCGATCGGCGGGGCGTGCAGGCCCTGCCGGGCGAGGTCGTCGCGGCCGGCGTGCACGGCCTCGGTCGCGAGTGCTCTTGCTGCGGTGCGTGCGTCGTCGTACCCGGACATCCGCTCGTACGCCTCCCTGCTCGAAGGGTCCATGAGCGGAAGGGTGAACAGTGACCGGATCCATGCGGCCGAATCCCGTGTTACGTTCGGCCAATGGCGGAATCAGTCGTACTCGATCCGGTGGACCTGCATCTGCTGCGGCTTCTGCAGAACGACGCCCGGGCCACCTACCGGGACCTCGCCGCGCAGGTCGGGGTGGCACCGTCGACGTGCCTGGACAGGGTGACGCGACTGCGCCGCTCGGGTGTGATCCTCGGCCATCAGCTCCGCCTGGACCCGGCCAAGCTGGGCCGCGGTCTGGAGGCCCTGCTGTCCGTGCAGGTCCGGCCGCACCGCCGGGAACTGGTGGGACCGTTCGTGGAGCGGATCCGGGCGTTGCCGGAGTCCCGGAGCGTCTTCCATCTGACGGGTCCGGACGACTACCTGGTCCATGTCGCGGTCGCGGACATGTCGGATCTGCAGCGCCTGGTCCTCGACGAGTTCACCGCGCACCGCGAGGTGGCGCGGGTGGAGACGCGGCTGATCTTCCAGCAGTGGGACTGCGGGCCGCTGTTGCCGCCCGGCGCACCGAGGGGCACGCCCTGAGCGAAATCGGGCCGGTGGCGGACGCCGCCGACGCGATCCGGGCTGACGCGGGGGCGGCCGCCGTACGAGGATGGCGGCATGTCCGACACCAACACTCCACTGCCCCGTGAGGTCGCCGACGCGTACGTCGACGAGCTCATCGCCCTCGACCCGCTCACCGGTACCTACCTGGGCGTGAAGGAGAGCAGCAGCAGGCTGCCCGACCTGTCCCCGGCCGGCCAGGAGGCACTCGCCGGGCTCCAGCGCGCCACGCTCGCCCGGCTCGACGAGGCCGAGCGCAGGCCCGGCGCGGACAGCGACATCGAGCGCCGGTGCGCGCGTCTGCTGCGCGAGCGGCTCACCGCGGAGCTCGCCGTGCACGACGCCGACGAGGGTCTGCGCGCGGTCGGTAACATGGCCACGCCCGCCCACTCGGTGCGCGAGGTCTTCACGGTGACGCCCAGCGAGACCGACGAGGACTGGGCGGCGATCGCCGAGCGGCTGCGCGCGGTGCCCGCGGCCTACGCGGGCTACCGGGAGTCCCTCGAACTGGGCCTGGAGCGGAAGCTGTACGCGGCTCCGCGGCCGACCGCCACGTTCGTCGAGCAGCTCACCGAATGGGCCGGCCCGGCGGGCGGGCGCGGCTGGTTCGAGGACTTCGCCGCCGCCGGACCCGAGGCGCTGCGCGCGGAGCTGGACGAGGCGGCCCGGGCGGCGACGGCGGCCGTGGCCGGGCTGCGGGACTGGATGCGGGACGTGTACACGCCCGCGATCGAGGGCGCGCCGAACACGGTGGGCCGTGAGCGCTACGCCCGCTGGGCGCGCTACTTCAACGGCATCGACCTGGACCTGGACGAGGCGTACGCCTACGGGTGGTCCGAGTACCACCGGCTGCTCGGCGAGATGAAGAAGGAGGCCGAGCGCGTCCTGCCGGGTGCGGCGACCCCGTGGGTGGCGCTGGCGCACCTCGACGAGCACGGCAAGCACATCGAGGGCGTCGACGAGGTCCGCGACTGGCTGCAGGGCCTGATGGACGAGGCCATCGAGAAGCTGGACGGCACCCACTTCGAACTGGCCGAGCCGGTGCGGAGGGTGGAGTCGTGCATCGCCCCGCCCGGCGGCGCGGCGGCCCCGTACTACACCGCTCCGTCGGAGGACTTCTCCCGGCCGGGCCGCACCTGGCTGCCGACGATGGGACAGACCCGGTTCCCGGTCTACGACCTGGTCTCCACCTGGTACCACGAGGGCGTGCCCGGCCATCACCTCCAGCTCGCGCAGTGGGTGTACGTCGCCGGGAACCTCTCCCGCTACCAGGCCACCATCGGCTTGGTGAGCGCCAACGCCGAGGGCTGGGCGCTGTACGCGGAGCGGCTGATGGACGAGCTGGGCTTCCTCACGGACCCGGAGCACCGGCTCGGCTACCTGGACGCGCAGATGATGCGGGCCGCGCGGGTCATCGTGGACATCGGCATGCATCTGGAGCTGGAGATCCCGGCGGACTCGCCGTTCCACCCCGGTGAGCGCTGGACGCCGGACCTGGCGCAGGAGTTCTTCGGCGCGCACAGCAGCCGTCCGGCCGACTTCGTGGAGAGCGAGCTGACCCGGTACCTGACCATCCCGGGCCAGGCCATCGGCTACAAGCTGGGCGAGCGGGCCTGGCTGCAGGGCCGGGAGAAGGCGCGGCAGCGGCACGGCGACGCCTTCGACCTCAAGGCGTGGCACATGGCGGCGCTGTCTCAGGGTTCACTGGGCCTGGACGACCTGGTCGAGGAGCTGGCCGCGCTGTAGGACCGGGACTCAACGGCGGAAGCCGCCCTCTGAGTTGATGACCTCGCCGGTGATCCAGCCCGCCTCGTCCGTGGTGAGCCACGCGATGAGGCGGGCCGGGTCGTCGGGCATGCCCCACCGCCCGGCGGGGAAGCGGGCCGCGACGGCGTCGTACGCGTCCCCGGTGAGGTAGTCGGTGTCGACGGGCCCGGGGTTGACGGTGTTCACGGTGATCCCGCGCGCGGCGAGCGGGTCGGCCAGGGAGCGGGTGATGGAGGCGAGGGCGCCCTTCTGCAGGGCGTAGGCGATCTCGCCGGGCATGCCGCCCGCCATGTCCTGCCCGGAGGTCATCATGACGACGCGTCCGCCGGGCCCGCCCGGCCTGAGCCGGGCGTGGGCCTGGACGAGGAGAAGCACCGAGCGGGTGTCGACCGCCCAGTGCGCGTCGAGCATCGCGGCGTCGATCTCGTCGAGCGAGCCGTCGCTGCCGCTGAGGGCGTGGTTGGCGACGAGGATGTCGAGACGTCCGCCGAGCGCCGAGGCGGCCGTGGCGACGAGTGCGGCGGGCGCGGCCGGGTCGGAGAGATCGCCCGGACCGGCGACGACCTGTGCGCCGGGGTCGCCGAGCGCGTCGCGCACGGACGCCATGACGTCCTCGGGGCGGTCGGCGCCCCAGGGCATCGCGGCGTCGTGCGGGACGTGGTGGTGCAGATAGACGCTCGCTCCGTACGCGGCGAGCCGGCGGGCGACGGCGTGCCCGATGCCGCCGCGCCGGCTGGCGCCCGTCACCAGGGCGGTGCGGCCGCGCAACGGCAGTGGGTCACGGCGCAGTTCGTCGGGGTCGGGATGCGGAAGTCGTGGCATGACAGATCATCATGCGTGCCGTCCCCCGGCCGCGCACCCGCTTATCGGCGGGCGTCCCCCTGCGGCAGCCGCCGCAGCTGGACGAGGATCATCCAGGTCTCGGGGCCGGGCCGGGCGTGCGCGGCGCGGACGGCGTACCGGCCCGGGGTGAGGCCGACCCGCAGATGCCCGGTCCGTGCCGTCTCCCGTCCCGGCCAGGCCGAGTCGAACAGCACCACCGGGCCGGGCACCTTCCAGTGGATCTCGCGCCCCCAGTGCGCCGTGGCCAGGGCGGACGGGACCCCGGCGAGCAGGTCCGCCTCGGAGTCGGCCGCGCACCACCGGACGAAGACGCCGTGGTCCGGGAGATAGGCCGTGGCCGCGGGTTCGTCGCCGAGGACCAGCGCCGCTCCGTCCCCGACCGGGAGGAGGCCGACGGGGGCGTCGACCTCGCAGGCCCGGTCGTAGTCCGAGGCGGTCTCGTCGCCGTCGGCGCCGGCCCAGAACGGAAGCACCGTCTCCGGCACGGCTATCAGCGGGCCTCCGCCCGACTCGATCCACTCCAGTGTGCCCGGTTCCGCGAAAGTCACCATGGCAGGAGAACCTACACGCAGCGTCGCGGCGGGTGGCGGGGTGTCCAACTGGCGTATCAGCAACCGCAGTTCTCGTCACCCGAGGGTGCGGTGAGCGGGTCGGCGGGCCGGCGTTCCCGGCCCTGCCAGGTCTCGAACTCGAAGCCCTCGCGGACCCAGTACTCGAATCCGCCGAGCATCTCCTTGACCTGGTAGCCGAGTTCGGCGAGGGCGAGCGCGGCGCGGGTCGCTCCGTTGCAGCCGGGTCCCCAGCAGTACGTCACCACGGGCACGGACGGGTCGAGGAGGTCCCCGGCCTGCTCCGGGATGAGCGCGGTGGGCAGGTGCACGGCGCCCGGGACGTGCCCCTGGTCCCAGGACGCCGTGGACCGGGAGTCGAGGACGACGAACCCGGGGTCGGTACCGGCCGCGAGCGCGGCGGCGACGTCGGACACGTCCGCGTGGAAGGCGAGGCTCGCCCGGAAGTGGGCGGCGGCCTCGGCGGGCGCGGCGGGGGCGACGCGCAGGACGGGGTTCACGGCGGGAGCGGTGGGGACGGCGGGGACGGCGGCGGTCATGGTCGTGCCCTTCGGATGGATCGGCGGCCTTGATCGGATGATCGGAAATCTACGGACGCCGACCGCTTCCCTGAAGGGCCGTTCCCCGGAGCCTCGCTTGATGCGCCGGGGAATCCCCTGCTATCTCTCGCCCATGACCGCGTATTCCCCGGACGCCACCGACTGGCGCATCCTCGACGTCCTCCAACGGGACGGCCGCGCCAGTTACGCCGACCTCGCCCGTGCCGTGTCCATGTCCGCGAGCGCGGTCACCGAGCGGGTGCGCCGCCTGGAGGAGGCGGGCGTCATCCAGGGGTACGCCGCCGTCGTCGACCCCGAGCGGCTGGGGCTGCCGATCCTGGCCTTCGTCCGCCTGCGCTACCCGCACGGCAACTACAAGCCCTTCCACGACCTGGTCGCCGCGACCCCGGAGATCCTGGAGGCGCACCACGTCACCGGCGACGACTGCTTCGTCATCAAGGTCATGGCCCGCTCCATGCGGCACCTGGAGGAGGTCTCGGGCCGGATCGGCGCCCTGGGCTCGGTGACGACGAGCGTGGTGTACTCCTCCCCGCTGCCCCGGCGCCCGGTCGGTCAGTGACCGCGCTGCCGCAGCACCGACCCCGTCCGGTCCTTCACGACCTCCAGCTGGGCGTGGATGCGGCGGCGCAGGTCGGCGACATGGCTGACGATGCCGACGCTGCGGTCGCGTTCGCGCAGGGAGTCGAGGACGTCCAGGACCTCGTCGAGGGTCTGGTCGTCGAGGCTGCCGAAGCCCTCGTCGATGAAGAGGGTGTCGAGGCGCACCCCGCCCGCCTCGTCGGTGACGACGTCGGCGAGGCCGAGGGCGAGCGCGAGGGAGGCGAAGAACGTCTCGCCGCCCGACAGGGTCGCCGTGTCGCGTTCCCGGCCGGTCCAGGCGTCGACGACGTGCAGGCCGAGTCCGCTGCGGCCGCGGCCGGTGCGGTCGTCGGAGTGGACGAGGGTGTAGCGGCCGGACGACATCCGCTGGAGCCGTACGGTCGCGGCCGCGGCGACCTGCTCCAGCCGGGCGGCCAGCACGTACGACTCCAGCCGCATCCGGCGTTCGTTGTCCGCCGAGGTGCCGGCGGTGAGGGCGGCGAGGCGGGCCACCCGTTCGTACTCCGTGCGCAGCGGGGCGAGGTGGCGTACCGCGCTCGCCGCGCGCGCGGAGAGCCGGTCGAGTTCGGTGCAGCGGCGGGCGGCGGCGTCCCGGGCGGAGGCCGCGTCGCGGGTGCGCCGGGCCGCGGTCTCGGCGGCGCGCTCCGCCGCCGCCAGGTCCGCGGCGGGGCGCCGGGCCGCGGCCACGGTGTCGGCCTCCGCGAGGACCGCGCGGACGGCGGACTCCTCCGACTGCCAGGCGTCCAGGCGCCGTTGCAGCTCGCGGTGGGTCGCGTCGTCGAGCAGGGCGGCGGCAGCGTCCTCGGGGGTGTCGAAGCCGGCCCGGAAGGCGGCGTCGGCCAGGCGGGCGTCGGCGTCCTTGAGGCGCCGGGCGGTGTCCTCGGCGGCGCGCGCGGTGTCGGCGGCGTCGGTGAGGAGCGCCACCTGCCGCTCCAGCTGGGTGGCGCGCGCGGCCACGCTGGTCGCGGAGCCGCGGGCCTGGGTCAGCTCCGCCTCCAGGCCGGTCTGCTCGCGGTCCAGCCGCTCGCGGTGCCCGATCCGGGCCGCCGCCCGGACGGCCGCCTGCTGCCGGTCGGCGGTGCGGCGCTCGTGTTCCGCCTCGGCGCGGCGCAGTTCCTCGTGCGCCGCGTGCAGCGCCGAGGCGTCCCGGCGGGCGAGGGCGTACTGCCGTTCCACCTCGTCGGCGGCTTCGGCCAGGCGGTCGGTCGGCAGGTCGCCGGCCTCGGCGGTGGCGGCGGCCAGCGCCTCGCGGACGGTCGCGAGGCGCTGCTCGGCCTCGGCGAGAAGCTCCTCGGCCTCTCTGGTGGCGGTCAGCGCGCGTTCCTCGGCCTCGCGGTCGACGTGTCCGGCGTCCTTGCGGGCGGGCGCGGGGTGTTCGGTGGCACCGCACACGGCGCACGCCTCGCCGTCCCGCAGCTGGGCCGCCAGTTCGGCGGCGATGCCGTTGAGGCGGCGCTCCCTGACGTCCAGCCAGTGCGTCCTGGCGGCCAGGGCCCGCTCCTGGGCCTGGGCGGCGTCGGCGGCGGCGGTCTCCGTGTCGTCGGCCAGCTGGTCGCGCAGGCGCGCGGCGGCGAGCCGACGACGGGCCGGCTCACGCTGCGCGGCGAGCTGGTCGGCGCGGTGCGCGGCCTCCTGGGCGGACTCGATCGCCGACTGCAGGCGGGTCCGGGTCTCCTCCCAGCCCGCGAGCCAGGTCTCCGCCTCGGTGCGGACGTCGTCGTCGGCCCGCTCCTGGCGGTCCAGTTCGACGCGTTCGGCGACGAGTTCGGCCAGGCGGCGCTCGCCGCGGCGCGCCGACTCCAGGCCGCCCAGTTCCTCGGCGGCCCGGCGTGCCGCGCCGGCGAACCCGGCCGCGCCGCCGTCGTCGAACGCGGTCCGCAGATGGGTGTCGGCGCCGAGGGCGTCCCGCAGCAGATCCCGCGCGCGTGCCTGCGCCGCGACCGCCTTGCGGTGCTCGGCGTCGGCGGCGTCGCGCAGTTGGAGCGCCGGGGCCACCGCCTCGGCCTTGCGGCCCCGCTCCATGCGGGCCCGCGCCTCGCGGTGCGCGTCCGCCCGTGACGCGAGGGCCTGAGCGCGCTCCTGCGCCTCGGCGAACCTATGCTGCAGCCGCGCCACTTCGCGTACGCCGGCCAGCGCGCGGTCGGCGTCGGCCTGGGCGTCCTCGGCGGCTTTCAGACGGCACTGGGCGACGGTGAGTTCCTCGCGGGCGGTGCTGCGGGCGACGGCGGCGGCGCCGAGGACCGCCTCGGCGAGGCCGGGCTCACCGGGGGTGAGGTCGGGCAGCTCCATGGCGTCGCCGGCCGCCTGCTGCATGCGGTGGGCGTCGGCCAGCAGTGCGGCGTCGCCGTCGCGGACGCGGGCCTCGGTGCTGCGGCGCCGTTCGGCGAGGCGCTTCTCGACCTCGGCGAAGCGGTGGGTGTCGAAGAGGCGGCCCAGGAGCTTGCCGCGCGCCTCGGCGTCGGCGCGCAGGAAGCGGGCGAAGTCGCCCTGCGGCAGGAGCACCACCTGGCAGAACTGCTCGCGGCTCATCCCGAGCAGCTGCGTGATCTCCTCGCCGATCTCCTGGTGGGAGCGGCTGAGGTCCTTCCAGGTCCCCGCGCGGGGGTCGTGCTCGCGCAGCCAGGTCTGGGCCTTGTCGAGCGTGGTGCCCGAGCCGCGCTTCTTCGGGCGCTCCCACGGGGGCTGGCGGGTGATCTCCAGACGGCGTCCGGCGACGGTGAGTTCGAGGCGGACCTCGGTGCGGGTGCCGGCCGCCGCGTGGTCGCTGCGCAGGGTGAGGCCCTGGCCGCTCTGCCGGGCGCCCGGCACCGAGCCGTAGAGCGCGTAGCAGACGGCGTCGAGGACGGAGGTCTTGCCGGCGCCGGTGGGTCCGTGCAGCAGGAAGAGGCCGGCGTGGGACAGGGCGTCGAAGTCGACGGTCTGGGTGCCGCCGAAGGGCCCGAAGGCCGTCAGGTCCAGGCGGTGGAGCCTCACCGGGCCACCTCGCGCACGGTCTGGTCGGCGCGCACGGCGTCGAACGCGTCCCGCAGCACTGCCTGTTCGTGGGGGTCGGGCCCGGTGCCGCGCACATGGGTCACGAAGTCCTCCGCGATCTCCTGGTCGCCGCGTCCGGCCAGCCGTCGCGCGTAGGACACCGCGGGCTCGCCGGGGGTCCGCTCGGGGTCGAAGACGAGGCTGAGGGTGTGGGGGAAGCGTTCGGTGAGGCGGGCCATGGGGTCGGCGGGGCGTACCGCGTCGGTGAGGGTCGCCTCGACCCAGGACTCCTCGTGTCCGCGCAGGGCGGGGTCGGCGAGCAGGTCCTCGAGCGTCCCCCGGATCCGGGCCAGCGGGCGCGGCACCGGGCAGTCGATCCGCTCGGCCGTGACGGCGCCGCCGGCGTCGAGGTCGACGAGCCACATGCTCTTGCGGTGGCCGGCCTCGGAGAACGAGTACGGCAGCGGGGAGCCCGAGTAGCGGACGCGTTCGGAGAGCGTCTGGCAGCCGTGCAGATGCCCGAGCGCCACGTAGTCGATGCCGTCGAAGACGCCGGCGGGCACCGCGGCCACGCCGCCGACGGTGATGTCCCGCTCGCTGTCGCTGGGCTCGCCGCCGGTGACGAAGGCGTGAGCGAGGACGACGGACCGGGTGCCGGGCGGGCGCGTGGCGAGGTCGGCGCGGACCTGGCGCATGGCGGCGGCGAGCACGGCCTCGTGACCGGCCTTCTCGACGCCGAAGCCGTCCTTGACGAGGGCGGGCTCCAGATAGGGCAGCCCGTAGAAGGCGACGTCGCCGAAGCCGTCCGTCAGCACGACCGGGGTGGCGCAGGTCGCCGGATCGGTGCGCAGGTGGATCCCGGCGCGGCCCATGAGTCCGGCGCCGACGCCGAGGCGGCGCGCGGAGTCGTGGTTTCCGGAGATCATCACCGTGGGCACGCCGAGGTCGGCGAGCCGGTGCAGGGCGTCGTCGAACAGCTCGACGGCGGCGAGCGGCGGCACCGCCCGGTCGTACACGTCCCCCGACACGACCACCGCGTCCACCTCGCGCTCGCGCGCGGTCGTGACGAGGTGCCCGATGAACTCGGCCTGGGCGCCGAGCATGTTGACCCGGTGGAACGCGCGGCCGAGGTGCCAGTCGGAGGTGTGCAGCAGTCTCATGATCCCCCGAGCCTATCGGCCGGGTCCGACAACGCAGGCGGTTACTCCCGTATCGCCCGGTCTCGCACGTTCCCGCACCCCCGGGCGCGCCCGACGCTCATCAGCCGTGCCCTGTACGGCATTTCAGACATGTCAGGAAACGTGCTCCTCGGTGACCAGTTGATCCGCGAGGCGGCGGGCCTGGGTGAGCAGGGTGCCGTAGGCGGCCAGGGCGTCGGGGTCCTCCAGCACGCCGTCGGGCAGCCTGCGGTGCAGGGCGTCCAGGGTGGTCCGCATCTCGTCGACGACCTCGCGCAGTTCCTCGTCCACCTTCGCGTCGTAGCCGCCCGGGGCGAACCGGCTCTGCGGATAGAGGCAGATCGCGCGGGCGCTGCCGCGCAGGAAGTCGGCGTACACCTCGCTGACCGCCGGGCCCGGCCGGGGCTGCGGGCGTCCGCCGTCGCTGGACTCCAGCACCGCGCGGGTGACGCCGGAGGTGTGGACGGCGACGTAGTCGAGGACGGTCACCGCGTCGTCGTACTCCTGGCCGGGCGGCTCCTCCGCCAGTTTGCGGCGGCGCGGGTTGACCCGCAGGCTCTCGCGGCTCCAGCCGACGGCCGAGCGGGCCTGGTCCACGAGCCGGTACAGGCGCAGCGCCCGCTCGTGCAGCTGCTGCGCCGGCTCGGCGTCCCACTCGCCGGCGGCCAGCCGGTCCGCCACCGCCTCCAGGATGCGCCGGGCCTCCTCGGCCGCCTCCTCCAGGGCCACGCGCGTGCCGCGCAGGTACACGGGGGGACGGATGAGCGCGTTGACGGCGATGCCGACGACCGCGCCGAAACAGGCCTCGGCGATCCGGGTGCCCGACGCCATGAGGGTCACCGGGCCGCTGGTCAGCACGAACAGCGCGCCCGTGGCGGCGTAGATCCCCTGGCTGCCGAGCCGCCCCCAGTTGCCCAGCAGCACCACGACCGGGAGCACCAGGGCCATGGCCAGGGTCGGGGAGTCCAGCAGCAGGGCGACGCCGGTGGCGACGACGGTCCCCATGGCGATGGCCGCGAGCTGCTGCAGCCCGTGCGCGATCGACCGGAACACCGTCGACTCCACGAGCACGATGGCCACCCAGGGCGCGACGAAGGCGTTCGGCGCCTTCAGCCACCATCCGGCCACCGCCCACGCCACGCAGGCCGCCAGGGCCGCCTTGCCGGCCTGGATCGCCACGTCCCGCTCGGGTCCCGGCTCGGACCACGCCCGCCGGACCGACTCTCCCAGGCCGCGGGCGCCGCGCCGGGCGCGCACGGCCGTGTCACTCATCCCCATGCCCTGCAGGTGCCACATATGCCGGGATGAATGCGGATCACGGACGGATCGGCGCGCCCTGTGGCCGGTGTCACGCGCGCGTGGAGGCGCGCCGGGTCAGGCGTCCCCGTACGCCTCCCCGCCGAGCTCGAGGAGGGCCGTACCGGCTGTCGCGTCGGCGAGCCAGGCCCGGAACGCGTCCACGTCGGCGTCGGGGAGGGCGATCTCGAGGGTGACGTCCTCCGCGTACCGCACGTCGCGCACCTCGCGGCCGGTGGACCTGAGGTCGTTCTGCACCTTGCCCGCGCGGTGGTGGTCGACGGTGACGGTGGCGAGCCGGAACCGGCGCCGGGTGCGCGTGCCCACGGCGTCCAGCGCCTCGCCGACCGCTCCGCCGTAGGCCCGGATCAGCCCGCCCGCCCCGAGCTTCACGCCGCCGTAGTAGCGGGTGACGACGGCGACGACGTACCGCATGTCGCGGCGCAGCAGCATCTGGAGCATGGGGACCCCGGCGGTGCCGCCGGGCTCGCCGTCGTCGCTGGCCTTCTGGACGGAGGCGTCGGCGCCGATGACGTAGGCCCAGCAGTTGTGGGTGGCGTCCGCGTGCTCCTTGCGGACGCGTGCGACGAAGTCCTGGGCCTCCTGCTCGGTGGCGGCCGGCGCGAGCGCGCAGAGGAAGCGCGAGCGGTTGATCTCGGTCTCGTGCACACCCGCGCGGGCGACGGTTCGGTACTCGTCCTGCATCCGGCCAGCCTAAGCCGCCCCTCGCGCGGCCCGGCACGCGCGTGCGTGCCCGCCCGGTCAGCCCTTCCGTCCCCGCGCCACCATGACGTCCGTCAGCAGGGCCGTGCCCGGTGCCAGGTCGCGCCAGCCGGGGCCGTGCCAGGCCAGGACGGCCGCCGCCGCGGTCGGGAACTTCGTGCCGACCTCGTCCAGCAGGTCGTCGAGCCCGTCCCCGGCGAGGTCGAGGACGAGTTCCTCCAGACCGGGGTTGTGCCCGACCAGCAGCAGCGTCCCGACCTCCGGGGACACCTCGTGGACGACGTCCAGCAGGTCGGTGACGCCCGCCGCGTACAGGCGCCGGTCGTGGCGTACCGGCGGGGGCGTCCCCCACTGGGCGCACGCCAGGTCCCAGGTCTGCCGGGCGCGCAGGGCGGTGGAGCACAGGGCGAGGTCCGGCAGGCAGTCGGTCTCGGCGAGCAGCCGCCCGGCGACCGGGGCGTCGCGGCGGCCGCGCGCGGCGAGCGGCCGTTCGTGGTCGGGTCGCTCGTCGGGCCAGGCGGACTTCGCGTGCCGCAGGACGACGAGCCGGCGCAGCGGGCCCGCCCCGATGTGCGGGGTCATCGCGGGCTTCCGAGGTCACGGGTGAGGTCGAGGCCGAGCAGGCGGTCGGCGTGGGCGAACGTCTCGAAGCGGGCGCCGTCCGGGAGGTCGGGCGCGCTCTCGACGCGGCGCAGGACGCCGAGCACCCCGGGCACGTCCAGGTCGTCCTCCCAGGCCGTGCGCAGCGCCGCGCGCACCTCGTCGGGGACGGGCCGCGACGGACTGGTGGCCCAGTCGGCGACGGCGCCGCGCCAGCGCGCCAGGGTGGCGTGGGCCGCGTCGAGCGTGTCCGTGTCGAGCGCCACGGGGACGCCCCGGCGCGTGCCCAGCAGCGCGAGGCGCAGGACGGCGGGGTCGGCGTCCTCGGGCGGTGCGGACGCCTCCACGGCGGCGACGGCCACCCGTACGCCGTCGGGTTCCGCGCCGCCCTCGCGCACGACGTGCAGGACCTGTGTCTCGCCCAGCCCCGACACGGCGTCCCGGCCTTCTTCGAACGGCCGGATGCCGAGCGCCGCGGCTCCGGCCCTCAGCTCGGCCTGCCGGCGCTCCTCGTCGAGCAGCGCCCACACGGGTGTGCCCCCGATCTCCAGGGCGCGTACGAGGAGGTCCGCGACGAGCAGGACCCGCAGGGCGGTGACGTCGAAGCCCTCGGTATGCGCCTCTACTCGGGTCAGGCCCCGCCGGGCGGGCGCGGCGTCGACGGTCTGGCCGGTTCGGGCGTCGATGATGCGCAGCACGGAGCGAGCGTAGGCGCCCGAGCGGCCGTCCGCAGCCGTCCGGCGCGCCTGCCCCTCGGCGTGCCGCGCGCCGGGGTCGTCGGGGGCGGGCGGGTCAGCCATGGGGCCACGGCCCGTCCACGCGCGCGTGACACCTGTCGTACCCGGGCATCGCCACCCCCTGCCGTGCGGACTGCCCGCACGGTACTGCGCACCGGACCACCCGGACAGGCGTTCGGTGCGCGCCCGCGGCGGGAATCGTCACGGCCCGTCGTCCGTTGTGACGGGGGAAGGCAGTGGGACGACGACACAGAAGGAGGCCGCGGTGTACGGAGACGACGCGACGGTCCGCAGGATCCTCGGCGAACTCGGCGACACCTGGGCCATCGTGGGCCTGTCGTCCAACCGGGGGCGGGCGGCGTACGGCGTGGCCGACGTGCTGCGGCGCCACGGCAAGCGGATCGTGCCGGTCCACCCGAAGGCCGAGACGGTCCACGGGGAGCAGGGCTACGCGTCGCTGGCGGACATCCCCTTCGACGTGGACGTGGTCGACGTCTTCGTGAACAGCGATCTGGCCGGTGCGGTCGCCGACGAGGCGGTCGCCAAGGGGGCCAAGGCGGTCTGGTTCCAGCTCGGCGTCATCGACGAGGACGCGTACGACCGTACGCGCGCGGCGGGCCTGGACATGGTCATGGACCGGTGCCCGGCGATCGAGATCCCCCGCCTCGGCTGACCCGGCGGCCGGCCGCGCACCCCCTCCCCCGCCCCGGCGGGGCCCCTCCATAATGCTCGGGTGACTTCGACCTCCCCCCACATCAACTCCCCTGCCCCGCAACGGTTCCCGGTCGTCATCGTGGGCGCCGGCCCGGCCGGCCTGACCGTCGGCAACATCCTGCGGGCCGCCTCCGTCGACTGCCTCGTCCTCGAGACAGAGACACGCGCCTTCATCGAACAGCGGCCGCGAGCCGGGGTCCTGGAGGAGTGGGCCGTCCGTGGGCTGGAGCGGCGCGGTCTCGCGGAGACCCTGCTGGAGCGGGCCCAGCGGCACACGGAGTGCGAGTTCCGGTTCGACGGGCGCCGCCACCGGTTCGCGTACACGGAGCTGACGGGCACTCACCACTGGGTCTATCCCCAGCAGTTCCTCGTGACGGACCTGGTCCGGGAGTACGCGGACGTACGCGGCGGCGAGATCCGCTTCGGCGTGCGGGACGTCGAGGTGCACGACGTCGACGGCGACCGGCCCTCGGTGTCCTACGTCTGCCCGCGGACCGGGCGGCGCGAGGTGGTGCGGTGCGACTTCGTCGCCGGGTGCGACGGGGCGCGCGGGGTGACGCGGGCCGCGCTGCCGGCGGGCAGCGTGAGGACGTCCCGTGGCGACTACGGCATCGGGTGGCTGGCCCTGCTCGCGCAGGCGCCGCCGTCGGCGGACTCGGTCGTGTTCGGCATGCATCCGCGCGGGTTCGCCGGCCATATGCCGCGCAGTGCCGACGTGACCCGCTACTACCTCCAGTGCCCACCGGACGACGATCCGGAGAACTGGCCCGAGGACCGGGTGTGGGCGGAGCTCCAGGAGCGGCTCGGCGCGCAGGGCGCGCCGCCGCTGACCGAGGGGCGGCTGGTGGAGAAGCGCGTCCTGGAGATGCACAACTACGTGGTGGAGCCGATGGTGTTCGGGCGGCTGCTGCTGGCGGGCGACGCGGCCCATCTGACCGCGCCCATAGCCGCCAAGGGCATGAACCTCGCGCTGCACGACGCCTTCCTGCTCGGCGACGCGCTGGTCGCCCGGCTCACGAAGGGCGACTCCTCCGGGCTGGACTCCTACTCCGCCGCCTGCCTCGAACGGGTCTGGGACTACCAGGAGTTCTCGCACTGGCTGTCCGAGGTGTACCACGGCGTCTCCTCGGGCGACCCGTATCGCGCGGGCACCACCCTGGCCCGGCTGCGCCGTGTCTTCGACTCGCCGGTGGCGGCACGGGCGTTCGCCGACCAGTACCTCGGACGGCCCGTCACGCCCTGACGCACTCTCGCGTGCCGCCTCAGTCGTGCGGCGGCCGGTCGCTGAGCCGGTGGTCGGCCACGTTCAGGGCCTCGTCGACGAGGCGGCGCAGATGGCCGTCGCGCAGGGAGTAGATCACCCGCCGCCCCTCCTTGCGTGTGTCCACCAGACCGGCGAGCCGCAGCCGGGCCAGGTGCTGGCTGACGGCCGGCCGGGCCGCCCCGCACGCCTCGGTGAGCGTCGTGACGTCCGCCTCACCGGCGGTGAGGGCGTGCAGGAGGGCGAGCCGGGTGCGGTCCCCGAGCAGGGCCAGGAGTTCGGCGGCCAGGGCGAACTGCTCCTCGCCCGGACTGCGCGGATGCGCACCGTGCGCAGGTGACAGGTGCATGCGTGCGCTCATACGCACATAATGGCCCCGTGGGCGGCCGGCCGTCCACCTCCGCACACCGGAAGGGGACCGCCGTGAGCGAGGGTCACGCGCATGGGCAGGACGGACACCGGCATCCAACGAAGCAGGAGGGCCCGCACACCCGGGCGCCCCTCCGGCACCGACTCGCCCACCTCCTGCGCCCGCACTCCCACGAGACGGCCCACAAGCTGGACTCCGCCCTGGAGTCGTCGGCGCGCGGGATACGGGCCCTGTGGGTCTCCCTGCTGGTCCTCGGGGCGACGGCGCTGGCCCAGGCGGTCGTGGTGGCCGTCTCCGGGTCGGTCGCGCTGCTCGGCGACACGGTGCACAACACCGCGGACGCACTGACGGCCGTCCCGCTCGGGATCGCCTTCGTCCTGGGCCGGCGCGCGGCGACCCGCCGCTTCACCTACGGGTACGGCCGGGCCGAGGACCTGGCGGGCCTGGTCATCGTGCTCACGATCGCCGCGTCCGCGGTCTTCGCGGGCTGGACGGCCGTGACCCGCCTGCTGGACCCGCGCCCCATGGACCACGTCCCGGTGGTGGCGGTGGCGGCGCTCATCGGCTTCGCCGGGAACGAGTGGGTGGCCCGGTACCGCGTCCGGGTCGGGCGGGCCATCGGCTCGGCGGCGCTGGTCGCCGACGGGCTGCACGCCCGCACCGACGGGTTCACCTCACTGGCGGTGCTGGCGGGCGCGGGCGGCGCCGCCTGGGGATGGCAGTGGGCCGACCCGGTCGTGGGGCTCGCGATCACGGCCGCAATCGTGCTGGTACTGCGGGACGCGGCGCGCGAGGTGTTCCGGCGGATGATGGACGCCGTGGACCCGGCCCTGGTGGACCGGGCCGAGCGGGCCCTGCGGGACGTCCCGGGCGTCCGGGAGGTCGGCGAGCTGCGGCTGCGCTGGATCGGGCACCGGCTGCGCGCCGAGGTGGCCGTGGTCGTGGACGGCGAGGCGACGGTGCGTCAGGCGCACGCGATCGCGGTGGACGCCGAGCACGCGCTGCTGCACGCCGTCCCCCGGCTCACGGCGGCCCTGGTGCACGCCGATCCGGCACCGGTGACGGGTGAGGAGGACCCGCACCACGTGCTCGCCCACCACATGACCGCGTGAGACACCGGCTCCTCAGCCCGCGGCGACGCCGAGCCCGTCCAGCACGACGGCGTTGGGCAGTTCGGCGAACGCCTTGCCGGGGACCAGCAGCTTGCCGCGCCGGCGGCCGCTGCCGACCAGCACGTACGGCAGGTCGACCACGGCCGGGTCGACCAGCAGGGGCCAGGACTCGGGCAGGCCGATCGGGGTGATGCCGCCGTACTCCATGCCGGTCTCGCCGGTGGCGGTGTCCATGGAGGCGAAGGACGCCTTGCGGGCGCCGAGCGTGCGGCGCACGACGCCGTTCACGTCGGCGCGGGTGGTCGACAGGACGAGACAGGCCGCCAGCGTCGTCCCGCCGCCGCGCTTCCCGGCGACGACCACGCAGTTCGCGGACGTCTCGAGGAGGTCCTGCCCGTAGTGCTCGACGAAGACGGCGGTGTCGGCCCACTGCGGATCGGTGTCGACGTAGACGATCTGCTCGGCAGGGACGCTGCCGTGCCAGTTCCGTACGGCGTCGGCGACGGGGCCGATCAGGTCGTCGAGGCACTCGGGAGCGGGCGTGGCGGTGTCGAACTGTCCGATGGGTGCGTCCATGACCGCACGCTAACAGGCTCCCGGCCGCCGTCGGACGGACGTCTCAGCGTGCGGGCGGGACGGAGACGGCCAGCATCCACTCGGCCGGGACGTCGCCCTGATTGCCGTACACGTGCGGGGCGTCGGCCTCGAAGGTGGCGCTCGCGCCGGCCGGGACGCGGTGGTCCACTCCGTCGACGGTGAGGCTCAGCTCGCCTGCCGTGACGTGCACGATCTCGACGGTGCCGACGGGGTGCGCGTCCGAGCTGCTGCTCTCGCCCGGCATCATCCGCCAGTGCCACATCTCCAGCGGGCCGGGGGCCTCCGCCCCGGCGAGGAGCCGGCTGTGGCTGCCCGCGTCGGTGTGCCACAGCCGGACGACCTGGTCGGCCGGGACGACCCGCACCTTCGGGCCCCGCTCGTAGTCGAGGAGCGTGGTGATGCTGACGCCGAGCGCGTCTCCGATCTTGACGACCGTGCCGAGGCTGGGGTTGGTGCGGGCCTGCTCGATCTGGATGAGCATGCCGCGGCTGACGCCGGCGCGGGACGCGAGCACGTCCAGCGTGAAGCCGCGCACCGTCCGCCAATGCTTGACGTTGCGTGCCAGGGACTGGGTCAGCAGGTCGAGGTCCGACACATTCCGTCCTTGCGGAGTCCAATATTCTGGATGACAGGGTTCACTGGACAGCACTACCGTGGGGTGCACCCGATCGTGCACCGAACTGTACTGCGAGGCTCTTGTGACAGCACTCTTCGCCCTGGCCACCAGCCTGCTCTGGGGTCTGGCGGACTTCGGCGGCGGCGTGCTGACCCGGCGCATCCCCGCGCTGACGGTGGTCGTCGTCTCGCAGGCGATCGCGGCGGCCGTCCTCGGCGTGATCGTCCTGGCCACGGGCGCCTGGAGCGAGGCGGGACCGCGGTTGTGGTGGGCGGTCGCGGCCGGCCTGGTGGGCCCGGTCGCCCTGCTCTGCTTCTACAAGGCGCTCGCGCTCGGACCCATGGGCGTGGTCTCCCCGCTGGGCACGGTGGGCGTGGCCGTCCCGGTCGGGGCGGGCCTCTTCCTGGGCGAGCGGCCCGGGCTGGTGCAGACGGCGGGGATCGCGGTGGCGGTGCTCGGCGTGGTCCTGGCGGGCGGGCCGCAACTGCGGGGCGCTCCCGTGCAGCGGCGGGCGATCCTGCTCACGCTGGTCGCGGCCCTCGGCTTCGGGACGGTCTTCGTGCTGGTCGCGGAGGCGTCGACCACCGTCACCGGTCTGTTCCTCGCGCTCTTCGTGCAGCGCGTCGTCAACGTCGGCGCGGGCGGCCTCGCACTGTACGTCTCGGTGCGGCGCGGGGCGCCCGCCCTCCCGGCCGACGGCTTCCCCTGGCGCTCGCTGCCCGCGCTCGCGTTCGTCGGTCTCGCCGACGTCGCCGCGAACGGCACCTATGTGGTCGCCGCCCACCATGGCCCGGTGACCGTGGCCGCCGTGCTCGCCTCGCTCTATCCGGTGGTGACCGCCCTGGCGGCGCGGGGCGTGCTGCGGGAACGGCTGGCCGGCGTCCAGGCGGCGGGCGCGGGGCTCGCCCTGGTGGGCACGGTGCTGCTGGCCGCAGGCTGACCCGAACGGGCCGTGCCGGGCTCGCCCCTGGTGGGCACGCGCCGCCGCCGCGGACTGCCCCGAACCGGCCCTGCCAGGCACGCCCTCGTGGGGCACGTGCTGCCGGCCGCAGGATGACCCGAACGGGCCGTGCCGGGCCCGCCCCTGGTGGGCACATGCTGCCGCCGCGGACTGCCCCGAACCGGCCCTGCCAGACGCGCCCTCGCGAGCACGGTCCGCCGGCCACAGCCTGCCCCCGAACGAACCGTGCCAGGCTCACCCCTGGTGGACACGCGCTGCCGCCGCGGACTGACCCCAACCGGCCGTGCCATGCGCGCCCTCGTGGGCACGGCACTGCCGGCCGCAGGCTGTGGCACCGGTCAGGACTCGGTGGCCGGCTCCGCCAGTTCGGCGGTCGCCCGCTCGTCCAGCTCCGCCAGCCGCGCCACGGTCTCCTCGTCGAGGTCCGCCAGCGCCTGGAGCTGTCCGGGGGTGACGCCGTCCGGTATCGGCACGGGCGCCGGGGTCCGCAGCGGCGGCTGCCAGCCGTCCTCGGGCGTCCACCGCCGTACGACACGGGCGGGCGCGCCCGCCACCACGGAGTGGTCCGGCACCGCGCCGCGGACGACCGCGCCGGCGGCGACCACCACGTTCCGCCCGATCGTGGCGCCCGGCAGGATCACCGCGCCGGTGCCGATCCAGCAACCGGGGCCGATCTCGACGGGCTCCATCCGCGGCCACTGCCGGCCGATGGGCTCGTGCGGGTCGTCGTAGGAGTGGTTGGTGGAGGTGACGTAGACGTACGGGCCGAAGTAGCAGTCGCTGCCGATGGTCACCGTCGTGTCGGCGATGACATGGCTGCCCCGGCCGAGGACGACGCCGTCGCCGATGCGCAGGATCGGGTCCGGGCCGAGGTCGAGGTCGGGCATCAGACCGGCCGTCAGGGTGACCTGCTCGCCGACGATGCAGTGCGAGCCGAGGTGGATCCACGGTTCGCCGAAGACCGTGCCGAGCGGGAAGGCCAGCCGCGTGGCCTCGCCGAGGGAGCCGAACCGGAAGCGGCCCGGGTGCTCCGCGGTCACCGAGCCCGTGCGCTGCGCCCAGGCCCAGCCCGCGTGGACGGCGCGCTGCGCCAGTCGGCGTCGCCAGGATGAGAACGTGTTCTTGCGCTTGGGCACGGCCTCACGGTACTGAGCGTTCGCGGTCGTGATGAGGCCGAGGGGCTGTGATCTTCGCCCTACCGGGTGGCGTACGGTGCCCGGTGTCGACGACGTTCACGGTGAGGAGAGGGCGATGACGGACAAGGCGCTGGTCATGGGGATCGCGGGACGGGAGCCGAGGATCGACGCGTCCGCGTTCGTGGCGCCGACGGCGTCCGTGATCGGTGACGTCACCCTGGAGGCGGGCGCCAGCGTCTGGTACGGCGCGGTGGTGCGCGGCGACGTGGAGGCGATCTCCGTCGGGGAGCAGGCCAACATCCAGGACAACTGCACGCTGCACGCCGACCCCGGTTTCCCGGTGCGCGTGGGCGCGCGGGTGTCGGTCGGGCACAACGCGGTGGTGCACGGGGCGACCGTCGAGGACGACTGCCTCGTCGGGATGGGCGCGACCGTGCTGAACGGCGCGGTGATCGGGGCGGGCTCGCTGGTCGCCGCGCAGGCGCTGGTGCCGCAGGGGATGGTCGTGCCGCCGGGGTCGCTGGTGGCGGGCGTGCCGGCGAAGGTGAAGCGGCCGCTCACCGAGGAGGAGCGGCAGGGGGTCACACTCAACGGCACGATGTACGCCGAGCTGGCCAAGGCGCACCGGGAGGAGCACGAGGGACGCGGCTGAGTCCGCCGCGCCCGCCGCGCCGGGCCCTGGGTGCTCAGTCGCCGGCGGGGACCGGCGCGGGTTCCGCTTCCTGGTGTGCGGCCCCCGCCTTGGCGGCCTTGCGCTTGACGATGAGGAACGAGGCGAGGCCGATCAGGACCGCCGCCACCAGGCCCAGCCAGGAGAAGCGCTTCAGCCAGGACTCGGCGACCACGCCGACGTAGTAGATGACGGCGGTCGTGCCGCCGGCCCAGACGATGCCACCGAGCACGTTCGCGATCAGGAACTTCCAGTACGGCATGCGCAGGACCCCCGCGAGGGGTCCGGCGAAGATGCGCAGGAGGGCGACGAACCGGCCGAAGAAGACCGCCCACATCCCCCACTTCTGGAAGGACCGTTCGGCGGTGGCGACGTGTCCCTCGCTGAAGTGCCTGGGGAACTTCGCGCCCAGCCAGGCCAGCAGGGGCCTGCCTCCCTTGCGGCCGATGGCGTAGCCGATGGAGTCACCGACGATCGCGCCGGCGCTCGCGCAGGCGCCGAGCACGAAGGGGTCGATCTCGCCGTGCTGCGAGGCGAGCAGGGCGGACGACACCAGGATGATCTCGCCGGGCAGCGGGATGCCCAGGCTCTCCAGTCCGATGACCAGGCCGACCAGAAGGTAGATCGCCAGCGGGGGCACCGTTTCGAGCCATTCCTGGACGTGCAACGCCGCTTCCTCTCGTGTGCCTGACCCTGCGTTCCCGGGCGCCCGCTCCGCGGTGGGCGCGCATCGGGGAAGCCTACCCGCTCTGTTGGACGCCCCGGGCGGCGCCCGGGTTGCCTCCGCACCGGTCGTCGCACGCACGCGAGCTGGTGGGCGGGTCGCCGCGGCGTCGCTCAGCCGTTCGGCCGCAGAGTCCAGATCGCCGTCATCTCGCCGGTCAGAGCGCCGTCCGCGCGCCGGATCTCGATCGCCACCGGGAACTCGGGCCGTTCGCCCGCGTCCAGCCGCGCGACGACGTCGGCGGCCGGGCTGCCCAGGGTCGCGGTGGCCGTGACCGCTCCGATGGCCAGCCGGTGGTAGGAGATCTCGGCGCTGACCGCGAGCGGCACGGCACGGGCCAGCTGGTCCCCGAACGCGGACAGCACGATGGCGCCGCCCGCGGACTCGCCGAGCGTGAACAGGGCGCCGGTGTGCGGGCCGCCCACGTGGTTGTGGAACGCGCTCTGGTCCGGCAGGACCACGACGGCCCGCTCGGGGGTGATCTCCACGAAGTCGAGGTGCAGGGTCCGGGCCATGGGCACGCCGGCGACGAGCAATTCGCCGACGGACAGCTGGTCTGCGCTCATGACCGTCACGTTACTCGCGAGTAGGGACAGGGGAACAGGCTCCCGTGACGCACCCCTCACCCGGGACCCCGCGCGGCGTCCCGAGCGCCCGTTCCCGGCCGCGACCTGCGCATCGGCTTGGCAAACCGGGGCCCGGACGGCGATAGTCGGCCGGTGACCCGCGCCGCCCCTCCTTCCCGCCGCTCGCGCCGACCCGCCTGGGCCGGCCGCAACTACAGCCTGCTGACCGCCTCGGCGTTCGTCACCAACCTCGGCAGCAACGGCGCGCTGATCGCCGCCGCCTTCGCCGTCCTGGAGGCGGGCGGCGACGGCGGCGACGTGGGGCTGGTCGCCGCCTCCCGGACCCTGCCCCTGGTCCTCTTCCTGCTGATCGGCGGTGCCGTCGCGGACCGGCTCCCCCGGCACCGGGTGATGGTCGCGGCCAACGCCCTCAACTGCGCGTCGCAGGCGGTCTTCGCCGCGCTGGTCCTCACCGGCGAGGCCACGCTGTGGCAGATGATGCTGCTGACCGCGCTCGGCGGCACCGGCCAGGCGTTCTTCAGCCCGGCCGCCGAGGGCATGCTGCTGTCGTCGGTGCGCGGGGAGCAGGCGGGCCGGGCGTTCGCGGTGTTCCGGATGGCGATGCAGGGCGCGGCCGTCGGCGGCGCGGCGCTCGGCGGTGCCATGGTGGCGGCGCTGGGGCCGGGCTGGGTGCTGGCGGCGGACGCCGCCGCCTTCGCGGTCGCCGGGGCGATGCGGGCCCTGCTGGACGTCAGCCGGGTGGCGCCGCGCGCGCCGGGCGGCGGCATGCTCGCCGATCTGCGCGAGGGCTGGCGGGAGTTCGTGGGACGGCCGTGGCTGTGGGGTGTGGTCGTCCAGTTCTCCGTCGCCAACGCGGTGGTCGCCGCGGCCGACGCGGTCTACGGTCCGCTCGTCGCCCGGGACCACCTCGGCGGGGCCGGCCCGTGGGGCGTGGCGCTGGGGTTCTTCGGCGCGGGCACGGTGGCCGGCGCGCTGCTCATGACGCGCTGGCAGCCGCGCCGTCTCCTCCTCGCCGGCACCCTGTGCGTCTTCCCGCTGGCCCTGCCGTCCGCGGCGCTCGCCGTGCCGGTCCCGGTGGGCGCGCTGTGCGCGGTGATGTTCCTGACCGGCGTGATGCTGGAGGTGTTCGGCGTCTCCTGGATGACCGCGCTGCACCAGGAGATACCGGAGGACAAGCTGTCCCGGGTCTCGGCCTACGACTGGTTCGGCTCGGTCGCCATGGTGCCGCTGGCGACGGCCCTCGCCGGCCCGGCGGAGACCGCGTTCGGACGCACGCCGGCGCTGTGGGGCTGCGCCGCGGTGATCGTGTTGGTCACCGCCGCCGTCCTGTGCGTGCCGGACGTCCGCAATCTGCGCCGCCGCGGCAAGCCGGTGACGTCGGGCGGCACCGGCGCCCCGGCGGGCACGGAGACGACGGGGGCCCCGGCCGAGGGAATCGGCTGAGGGTTCCTCAGCCGATGCCGAACGCCCCCTCGGGCGGCTCGGGTGACGGAACGGCGTCCTCGTCCCGCACCGGGCGGGCCGTCCCCATGAAGGCCCGCACCCCGGCCCCATGCTCCACGCGGGTCGGGAACGCGTCGCCCGCCGTCAGCCGGGCCAGGGCGGCCGTGTCCACGGGCCGGTGCGCGGCCACCAGGACCGCGTTCCCGAAACGCCGCCCGCGCAGCACGGCAGGTTCGGCGATCAGCGCGAGCTCCTCGAAGACCGTGGCCAGGTTGGCCAGTTGGGAGCGCAGGAAGGCGAACGGCGTGGCGTCGGCGAGGTTCGCGAGGTAGACACCGTCGCCGCGGAGCACCCGGGCGGCGGCGCGGGCGTACTCGACGGACGTGAGGTGCGCGGGCACCCGGGAGCCTCCGAACACATCGGCGACGAGCACGTCGGCCGACTGCGCCGGGGCGGCGTCGAGCCAGGCCCGCGCGTCGGCGGCGTGCGCGGTGATGTCGGCGCCGGCGGGCGTCGGCAGATGCTCCAGGACCAGGTCCAGCAGCGCGCCGTCGAGTTCCACGACGTGCTGCCGGGAGCCCGGCCGGGTGGCGGCGACATAGCGGGGCAGGGTGAGCGCCCCGCCCCCGAGGTGCACCACGTCCAGGGCGCGCCCCGGCTCCGCCACGACGTCCAGCGCGTGCCCGACCCGGCGCACGTACTCGAACTCCAGATGCGTGGGCTCGTCGAGGTCGACGTACGACTGCGGAGCCCCGTCGACGGTGAGCAGCCAGGCCCGTTCCCGGTCGACGTCGGGCATGAGCTTGGCGAAGCCGTGCTCGGTGGTACCGGCGACGGGTCTGGAGTCGTTCACTCCCCCATTGTGAGCGCCCCGGCCCCGCCACCGGCACGGGGGCCGCGCGCCCGGTCGTCCCGGTCGCACGGCCCCCGGCCCGTCACACGACGGCGGTCACCGTCCCGGCCCCGACGGTCCGGCCACCCTCGCGGATGGCGAACCCGAGGCCGGGCTCCAGCGGCACCTCGCGCCCCAGTTCGACCGTCATCGTGACGGTCTCGCCGGGCCGCGCGACGGCCGCCTCACCGAGGTCGACGTCCCCCACCACGTCCGCGGTGCGGATGTAGAACTGCGGCCGGTACCCGGTGGACAGCGGCGTCGAGCGGCCGCCCTCCCGGGTCGACAGGACGTAGACCTGCGCCGTGAAGCGGCTGCGGGGCTCCACGCTGCCCGGCGCGGCCACCACGTGCCCGCGCCGGACGGCGTCCCGGGGGACGCCGCGCAGCAGCAGCGCCACGTTGTCCCCGGCCTGGGCCTCGTCCATCGGCTTGCCGAAGGTCTCCAGGCCGGTCACGACGGTCTCCACGCCGGCCCCGAGCACCTCGACCCGGTCGCCGACGCGGACGGTCCCCCGCTCCACGGCGCCGGTCACCACGGTCCCCCGGCCGGTGATGGTCAGGACGTTCTCGACGGGCAGCAGGAACGGCGCGTCGACGTACCGCTCCGGCATGGGCACATAGGTGTCCACGGCGTCGAGCAGCGCCTCGACGGCCGCCGTCCACTGGGGGTCGCCCTCCAGCGCCTTCAGCCCCGAGACCCGTACGACGGGCGCGGCGTCGCCGCCGTAGCCGTGCTCGCTGAGCAGGTCCCGGACCTCCAGCTCGACGAGGTCGAGCAGCTCCGGGTCGCCGGCGTCGGCCTTGTTGAGGGCGACGACGATGTGGTCGACGCCCACCTGCCGCGCGAGCAGCACGTGTTCGGCGGTCTGCGGCATGATGCCGTCGAGCGCGGAGACGACGAGGATCGCCCCGTCGAGCTGCGCCGCGCCGGTGACCATGTTCTTCACGTAGTCGGCGTGGCCCGGCATGTCGACGTGCGCGTAGTGACGGGTGTCGGTCTCGTACTCGACGTGCGCGATGTTGATGGTGATGCCGCGGGCCGCCTCCTCCGGCGCCCGGTCGATCCGGTCGAACGGCACGAAGGTGCCGGAGCCGCGGGCGGCCAGGACCTTGGTGATGGCCGCGGTCAGCGTGGTCTTGCCGTGGTCGACGTGGCCCATCGTGCCGATGTTCAGATGCGGCTTGGTACGCACGTACGCCGTCTTGGACATGGGTGTACTCCGAAGTCTGACGTCTCAGGACGTCTCCGTGGGAAGAGCGGGGACCCCGTGGAGCCGCCGACCCTCCCCCTGCGGGGTCCGCCGGACGTTCCGGAGAGGGTCAGCTTCGGGCGCCGTCGACGGCGGCCAGGAAGACGAGAACGGCAGCCTTCGGCGTATCCGCGACTGCGGATGCGGCGAGAACGAAGGCGTACCGGAACATGACGTCGATCATCGCCGAGGCCGCCCCCGGCGTCGAATGGTTTTCCGGCTCACCGGCCCGGTGGTCAGGCCCCGATGTTCTTCAGCGCCTCACGCACGGACAGCGGGGCGAACCGCCCGCCCTCACGCGCCAGGAAGTCCCGTACGGCCTCGGGGTCGGTCTTGGCGTACTCGCGCAGGCACCAGCCGATGGCCTTGCGGATGAAGAAGTCGGGGTGCCCGGACTGACGCAGGCAGTAGGCGAACAGGCGCCCGGCGTCGGTGCGTTCCCTGTAGCGGAGCTGGTGCAGGAGGGCGGTGCGGGCGACCCACAGGTCGCCGTCCTCGATCCAGGCGTCCATGTCCCCGGCCAGCGCGGTGTCGGCCGCGACGAGCCCGCCGACGACGTGCGCGGCGAGCGCGTCGACGGTGTCCCACCAGGGCACCGTGGACACCAACTGCCGTGCCACCGGAAGGAACCCGGAGGACAGACGCGTCACATGCCGGCGCAGATAGTCGACGGCGAAGTACTGGTACTCCCGCTCCGGCAGCCGCCAGCAGCGCAGCGCGACGGCGGTGCAGTCGCCTTCGCCGGGGCACGGGACGCCCCGGACGACGGAGCGCGACAGGGCGCGGCGCTCGGGCGAGGGGATGCCGAGGAACGGGGCCACGTCCTTCATGTACGCCCGCATGGCGGCGGCCCGTTCCCGGTCCGCGGCGGCCGTATAGGCGCTGGTCAGCCGCTCCATCACCGTGTCGGCCAACTCGCTGTGCGGTACGTCCGCCGCTTCCGCGCCAGTCACGCTCATGGGACGACCATACGGCGATCACATGTCCCCTTCGGTTACTGTCGCCGAATGCTCGACGATGCCACCACCCGCTCTGGGGGCACCGCGACGGCCTCTCCCCGGGCCGTCACCACGGAGCTCGCCGTCCCCGTCCCCTCGCTCACGCCCGCGCCCGCCGGCCTGGCCGCGCGCTGCGGCAGAGCGCTGCTCTCGCCGTGGTCACGGCTGTCCGCGCTCGTGCTCCTGCTGGCCGCGGCCGGGTCCTGCGTGCTGCTCTTCGAGCCGCAGAGACTCCTGTCGGATGGCTGGCCAGCGCATCTCGGGGGCGCGGCGGCGGTCGTGCTGTTCGCGGTGGCCTACGGCCTGGTCACGGTGGCGTTCGTGCCGCGCCCCCTGCTGAACCTGGCGGCGGGCGCGCTGTTCGGCTCCCAGCTGGGTCTGGGCGCGGCGCTGGCGGGCACGGTGCTGGGGGCGGGGATCGCCTTCGGGCTCGGCCGGCTGCTGGGCCAGGACGCCCTGCGGCCGCTGCTGCGCGGCCGGGTGCTGAAGGCGGCGGACGGCCAGTTCAGCCGGCACGGCTTCCGCTCGATGCTGGCGGTGCGGCTCTTCCCGGGGGTGCCGTTCTGGGCCGCGAACTACGCCGCCTCCGTCTCCCGCATGGGGTACGTCCCGTTCCTGCTGGCGACGGCGCTCGGCTCGATCCCGAACACCGCCGCGTACGCCGTGGCCGGCGCCCGTGCCGCCACGCCGACGTCGCCCGCCTTCCTGATCGCGCTGGCGTGCATCGCCGTGCCGGCGCTGGCGGGCGTGGTGGTGGCCTGGCGCAAGCGCCACCACCTGCGCGGCCGCTGAGCGCCGCCGTCGGTCACACGGCTTCGAGGACCATCGCGTTGGCGAGTCCGCCGGCCTCGCACATGGTCTGCAGGGCGTAGCGGGCGCCTCGCTCGCGCATGGCGTGCACCAGGGTCGTCGTGAGCCGGGTGCCGCTGGCGCCGAGCGGGTGGCCGAGCGCGATGGCGCCACCGTGCACGTTGACCTTGGCGAGGTCCGCGCCGGTCTCCTGCCGCCAGGCGAGCACGACGCTGGCGAACGCCTCGTTCACCTCGAACAGGTCGATGTCGTCGATCGACAGGCGCGCCCGGCGCAGCACCTTCTCGGTCGCCGGGATGACGCCGGTCAGCATGAGGACGGGGTCGGAGCCGGTGACGGCGAAGCTGTGCAGCCGGGCCAAGGGGCGCAGGCCCAGGCGGGCCGCCGTCTCGGAGGACGTGATGAGGACGGCGGAGGCGCCGTCGTTGATGGGGCTGGCGTTGCCCGCGGTGACGTTCCACTCGATCTGCGGGAAGCGCTCGGCGAACACCGGGTCGTGGTAGGCGGGCTTGAGTCCGGCGAGGATCTCGGGCGTGCTGCCGGGCCGGACGCACTCGTCGCGCGCGACGCCGTCCAGGGGTGCGACCTCGGCGTCGAACAGGCCGTTCTGCCAGGCCGCGGCGGCCCGGTGGTGGGAGGAGACGGCGAACGCGTCCATCTGCTCGCGGGTGAGGGACCACTTGGCGGCGATCAGTTCGGCGCTGATGCCCTGCGGGACGAGCCCGTCGGGGTAGCGGGCGGCGATCCCGGGGCCGAAGGGATCCTTGCCGGGCGGCACGTTCGACCACATCGGCACACGGCTCATCGACTCGACCCCGCAGGCCACGACCAGGTCGTACGCGCCGGACAGGACGCCCTGGGCGGCGAAGTGCACGGCCTGCTGGGAGGAGCCGCACTGGCGGTCGACGGTGGTCGCCGGGACCGTCTCGGGGAACCCCGCGGACAGGGCGGCGTAGCGCGTGGTGTTCATGGCCTGCTCGCCGACCTGGTCGACGGTGCCGCCGATGACGTCGTCGATCAGCGCCGGATCCACCCCGGAACGCTCGACGAGGCCGCGCAGGGTGTGGGCGAGGAGTTCGACGGGGTGGACGTGCGCGAGGGAGCCGTTCGGCTTGCCCTTGCCGATGGGGGTGCGTACGGCTTCGACGATGACTGCGTCTCGCATGGTGCGGGCCTCCTTGGCGCACGAGCCGATGACCGATGACTGCGACTGCGACTGCGACTGCGACTGCCGATGACTGCGACTACGGATGAGTGGGATCACCGGCGAGCGCGATTACTGTCCAGTGCGATTCCTGTCCAGTGCGATTACCGGCGAGTAGGAAATCTGGACTCACCATAGCCCTGTCAGTTGGAAAATCAAACCCAGAAGGTTGGAAAACCCAACCCGCCATTCCCTAGACTGACCGGCATGGCCGCCACCAAGGACCCCCGCCCCTGCTCGATCGCCGACACACTGGCCCTCGTCGGTGAGAAGTACTCCCTGCTCGTCCTGCGCGAGGTCTGCCTCGGCAACGGCCGCTTCGACCAGCTCGTCCGCAACATCGGCGCCCCGCGCGACGTCCTCTCCACGCGGCTGCGCCGGCTCGTCGACGCCGGGATCCTCACCAAGCGCGCGTACAGCGAGCGGCCGCAGCGGTTCCAGTACCGGCCCACGCAGGCCGGCCTCGAGTTGGAGCCGGTCCTGATGACGCTCATGGCCTGGGGCGACCGGCATCTGCGCCAGGACGACGACCGGCCCATGGTGATCGAGCACAGCTGCGGCAACGAACTGCTCCCGGTCGTCACCTGCCGGGCCTGCGGCGAGACGGTCCGGCACGAGGACCTCACCGCGCATCCCCAGGCAGCGGGCTGGTCGGTGTCGGGCCCGACGGCCGCCTGACGGCCCCCAGCACGCCGAGCCCCTGTGGCAGGGGGTTCACCCGAGGGCGCTACGCTGCCCCTCGACAGCCGCGATCACCGCGCCGACGACGCGGGCCCCCGCGCATCCCCTGCCACGATCAGCACTTGGACGCCGTAACTTCATGTCTTGGTTTGAATCCCTCATCCTCGGACTCGTCCAGGGGCTGACCGAATTCCTCCCCGTGTCCTCCAGCGCGCACCTGCGGCTGACCGCGGCGTTCTCGGGCTGGGAGGACCCCGGCGCGGCCTTCACCGCGATCACCCAGATCGGCACGGAGGCGGCGGTCCTGATCTACTTCCGCAAGGACATCGGGCGGATCGTCCTGGCGTGGCTGAAGTCGCTGACGAACAAGGAGATGCGGCGCGACCACGACGCCCAGATGGGCTGGCTGGTCATCGTCGGCTCGATCCCGATCGGTGTCCTCGGCCTGACGTTCAAGGACCAGATCGAGGGCCCGTTCCGCGATCTGCGCGTCACGGCGACGATGCTGATCGTGGTCGGCATCGTCATCGGGATCGCCGACCGGCTGGCGGCCCGCGACGAGTCCGGCGGCCGGCACCGCGCCGCCAAGCAGCGCAAGTCGCTGGAGGACCTGAACGTCAAGGACGGCCTCATCTACGGCCTGTGCCAGGCCATGGCGCTCGTCCCCGGCGTGTCGCGCTCGGGCGCCACCATCAGCGGCGGCCTGTTCATGGGCTACCAGCGGGAGTCGGCGGCCCGCTACTCGTTCCTGCTGGCGATTCCCGCCGTCCTCGCCTCGGGCCTCTTCGAGCTCAAGGACGCGCTGGAGAGCGACCATGTCTCCTGGGGCCCGACGATCTTCGCCACGGTCATCGCCTTCGGCTCGGGATACGCGGTCATCGCATGGTTCATGAAGTGGATCTCAACCAAGAGCTTCATGCCCTTCGTCTACTACCGGGTGGCGCTCGGCCTCGTCATCATCGCCCTGGTCGCGGCCGGCGTCCTCAGCCCGCACGCGGCGGAGTCGTCGGGCTGAGCCGTCCGACTCGCCGGTGAGCAAACGTTTTTGACCGAATTCGTGACCAAAGCCATACGTGGCGTGTAGCCGTCCGGTAGCGCACGGTCAGTGCCAACCCCTAGGCTTGACACCATGTCCCCCAGTTCCTTAAAGCCTGGTTCCGTGCGCTCCGCCGCCGAGGTGAACGAGGCCATCCGTGCCCTGTGGATGCGCGCGGGCGGCTCGCTCTCGGCCCAGGAGCGCGAGGAGTACGAGCTGCTGGTGGTCGAGTGGGCGGCCGCCATCCGCACCGAGGTCGTCAAGGCCGCTTGAAGGGGCGAGAAGCCCGGGACTGATGAACCGTCATAGCGAGCCTCAAGGCGGCCGGCGCCCGGCGGCAGTAGTCCAAGGCCCTACGGACGCACACCGGGGCCGCCCGCGGCCCGTCGTGTCCACAGGGCGAGGTCACTGCTCGTCGCCACGGCGACGGTCTGCCCGGAGGGCGAGAAGCCGGCCGTCCGCAGCTCGGAGCAGTCGGGGTCGTAGAGGTGCCACCGCCGCTCGCCCTCCTGCCCGGCGCGTGACAGCAGCACACGTTCGCTCGACCGGGCCGGAGCGGCGACCTCCAAGGTCCAGCCGTCCTCGGTGGTGGTGCACAGCCCGCCGCCGAACAGCCCGGCGATACGCACCCGGCTCCCGGCGATCGGCCCCAGGCCGGGGCAGGAGAGGCCGGACGCCTCGTCCGGCAGGGCGTCCTCCGGGTCCGGGTCGTCGTCCCGGGCGATCCTCTCGCCCGTCACCGCGTCGAACAAGCCATGTCCGCTGTGGGAGACGGCCAGCACCAGATCGTGGCCGCTGTCGGGATGCGTCGCGAAACCGATCCCGACGAGCCCGCCGACGGGCACGCCGTACGCGGGGGCGAACACGCCTCGCCAGGGCTCGGGGGCAGGCACCACGGGGGCCACATGCGTCACGGCCCCATGATCCACCCCCTGGACCGGCCCCCTCAACGGAATTGACGGTTCACAGCCTCTCGCCGGCCTCCCGCTCCCGCGCCTCCAGCAGTTCCTCCCCGTGTTCCAGGGCCCAGCGGCCCAGTGCTGCCATCGGTCCCTCGACCAGGCTGCGGCCCAGGGCGGTCAGGGCGTACTCGACGCGGGGCGGCACCTCCGGGTGGGCGTGGCGTTCGATCAGGCCCGTGGCGAGCAGGCGGTGCAGGGCCTCGGTGAGCGCCTTGTCGCTGATGCCGCCGATCGCCGTGCGCAGCGCGTGACGCCGGCGCCGTCCCTCACCCAGCGCCGCCAGGACGACCGGGTCCCAGGTGTGGGTGAACAGGTCCGTGGCCGCGCGCACCCGGCAGTCGGCGACGAACTCCTGGCAGTGGGCGTCTTGTTCCGTCATGGCCAGGACATCATCCCGCTCCCTCACGCACCGACCGGTGTGTACCGGCTCGCCTAGCGTCGGTCAGCGGCGAGAACGCCACCGACCGACGAGAGAGGCGAGACCATGCGCATCGGGATTCTGGGAACGGGGACCCTCGCGACCGCCCTGGCCACGGGCTGGACGCGGGCAGGGCACGAAGTGGCGCTGGCCGGGCGGTCGCGGGCGAAGGCCGAGCGCATCAGCCGGCGACTGGGCGACGCGGCGGAGGCCGTAGCGCCGCGCGCGGCGGTCGACGGGCGGGACGCCGTGCTGCTCGCCGTGACGTGGGACGGAGTGGAGGACATGCTGCGCCTGGCGGGCGCCCCGGACGGCACGCTCGACGGGACGCCGCTCATCGACCCCACGAACGCCGTGGCCCACGGCGTCGGCACACTCCTCGTCGGCCCCGGCGAGTCGGCGGCCGGGCGGATCGCGCGTCTCGCGCCGGGCGCCCGGGTCGTGAAGGCGTTCCACCTCTTCCCCGCCGACCGGTGGGTCCCCTCGCCCGGCAGCGCCGAGTCCCCGGTGACGGTGGCGATGTGCGGCGACGACCCGGCGGCCCTGAAAGTCGTCGGCGACCTGGTGCGGGACGTGGGCGGGACCCCGGCCACGCTGGGAACGCTGGACCGCGTCCGTCAGTTGGAGGAGGTGGCGGGGTTCGTCATCGGCCTGGCCTTCGCCGGTGTCGATCCCGACTCCGCGGTGCCCGTGGTCGCCTCGCCCGCCCTCCCCGGGGCGTAGCCCGGCCCCGGATATCCTCGTCCGCCCTCTTGGCGCATCGCGTCCCATGCCCAACACTGAGCCGATGACGCAGCGTGCGGAGATCGCCACCCTCAGGGACCGGCTGGCCGTCGACGAGCTGGTCACCGCGTACGCGGTGGCCGTGGACGACGGCGACTGGGAGGCGTACCGCGGACTGTTCGCCCCGGCCGGCCGCGCCGACTACCGCTCGGCCGGAGGGGTCGAGGGCGACGCCGGGACCGTCGCCGCGTGGCTGGCCGAGAGCATGGGGGCCTTCTCGGTACGGCAGCACCTGATCGTCAATCGCCGGGTGCGCTTCGACGTCCTCGAGCAGGACGTCGGGGACAGCGCGCAGGTGCGGGCCGACTACGTGAACCCCATGCGGCTGGCCGGCGGCGAGGAAGCCGGGCCGCCGGACTTCGTCAGCGGCGGCCGGTACGCCTTCGCGCTGGCCCGCACCGACGGCGGCTGGCGTCTGCGCGGGCTGGTCATCGAGGAGAAGTGGCGCCGCGCGCCCGGGCGGACCACGCCGGCCGGGACCGCCTGACCGGCGGCGGCCGGCTGTCCGGCCGCCGGTCCTGTGCGCACACTGGAGGGACCACGGGGTAGGAGGCGCTGCATGAAGACGATCAGTCGCTGGCTCGCCTCTCCGTGGCGGCGCTCGGCCATCGCCGCACTCCTCGGCGCCCTGCCCGTGCTCGCCTTTCCCCAGCCCTCGCTGTGGTGGTTCGCGTATGTCGCGCTGATCCCGTGGATCGCGTTGCTCCGCGGTGCGCCGACGGGCCGGCGCGCGGCACACGACGGCTGGTGGGGCGGGTTCGGCTTCATGCTGGCGATGCACCACTGGCTGCTGCCGAACCTGCACGTCTTCACCTTCGTCATCGCCGCCCTGCTGGGCGCGCTGTGGGCGCCGTGGGGCTGGCTGGTGCACCGTCTGCTCGGCGCGGGGCAGGCGCCGCCGCGGGCCACGGCGGCGCTCGTGCTGGTGCCGTCGGGCTGGCTGCTGATCGAGCTGGTGCGCTCCTGGCAGGGCCTCGGCGGGCCGTGGGGCGTGCTGGGCGCCAGTCAGTGGGAGGTGGGCCCGGCGCTGCGGCTCTCCTCGGTGGGCGGGGTGTGGCTGATCAGCTATCTGGTGGTCGCGGTCAACGTGGCGCTCGCCGTGCTGCTGACGGAGCGTGCGGCGCGCGTTCCTGCGGTGGCCGGGCTGACCGCGGCGGCCGTGGGCACGTCGGCGGCCTGGATGTGGGCGCCGCGCCCCGACGTCGACGAGCGGGCGCGGATCGCGGTCGTGCAGCCGGGCGTCGTGAAGGGCCCGGACGCGCGGTTCGACCGCGAGGAGCGGCTGACCCGCGAACTGGCGGGGCAGAACGTCGATCTGGTCGTGTGGGGGGAGAGCAGCGTCGGTTTTGACCTGGCGGACCGGCCGGACCTGGCGCGCCGGCTCGCCGCCCTGTCCCGTGAGACCGGCGCGGACGTCCTGGTGAACGTGGACGCGCGGCGCTCCGACCGGCCCGGCATCTACAAGAGCTCGGTCCTGGTCGGCCCCGACGGGCCGACCGGTGACCGCTACGACAAGATGCGGCTGGTGCCGTTCGGCGAGTACATCCCGCTGCGCTCCGTGCTGGGCTGGGCGACCTCGGTCGGCAAGGCGGCCGGCGAGGACCGCAGGCAGGGCACCGAGCAGGTGGTGATGGACGCCGGGCACGGGCTGCGCGTCGGCCCGATGGTCTGCTTCGAGTCCGCCTTCGCCGACATGAGCCGGAATCTCGCGGACGACGGCGCCGAGGTGCTGGTCGCCCAGTCGGCGACGTCGACGTTCCAGCAGAGCTGGGCACCCGAGCAGCACGCCTCGCTGGCGGCGCTGCGGGCCGCCGAGACGGGCCGGCCCATGGTGCACGCGACGCTGACCGGGGTGTCGGCCGTGTACGGCCCGGACGGGGAGCGCGTCGGGTCCTGGCTGGGGACGAGCGAGAGCGCGAGCGCCGTCTACGAGGTGCCGCTGGCGGACGGCGTGACGCCGTACGTCCGGTTCGGCGACTGGCCGCTGCACGCGGCGGTGCTGATCGTCGCCCTGTGGTGTCTGGGCGAGGCGACACGCGGTCTGCGGCCCCGGTTCAGGCGGCCTGCTCCTGAATCGCCCGTACCACCCGCTCACACAGTTCGTGAGTCGCCAGGGCGTCCCTGGCGCTGAGCACCTTGCCGGCCCGTACGGCGTCGAGGAAGGCCCGCGCCACCTGCTCGATGCCGCGCTGGCGGGCGACCGGCACCCAGTCGCCGCGCCGCCGCACGGTCGGCTGGCCCTTGTGGTCGACGACCTCGGCGAGATTCAGGACCTGCCGCTTGGTGTCCTGCCCGGAGACCTCCAGGATCTCCTCGGCGGAACCGCTGAGCCGGTTCATCACACCGAGCGCGGTGAAGCCCTCCCCGGAGAGCTGCAGCACGACGTGATGGAGCAGCCCGCCCTCGGTGCGGGCGCGCACGGTCACGTCGTCGACCGGGCCGGGCACCAGGAAGCGCAGGGTGTCCACGACGTGGATGAAGTCGTCGAGGATCATCGCGCGCGGTTCCTCGGGGAGCCCGACGCGGTTCTTCTGCATGAGGATCAGCTCGCGCGGGTGGTCGGCGCACTGCGCGTAGCCGGGGGCGTAGCGCCGGTTGAAGCCCACCGCGAGGCTCACGCCGCGCTCCTCGGCGAGTGCCACCAGCCGCTCGGAGTCGGCCAGCCGGTAGGCGAGCGGCTTGTCGACGTAGGTCGGCACCCCGGCCTCCAGCAGCCGGGTCACGATCTCCGGGTGCGCCACGGTCGACGCGTGCACGAACGCGGCGTCGAGCCCGGCGGACAGCAGCGAGTCGAGGTCGGCGTGGCGCTGGGCGTCCGGGAGGTGCAGACCGTCGGCGACGCGGGTGAGCGTGGCGGGCGTACGGGTCTGGAGGTGCAGTTCGACCCCCGGCTGGACCCCGAGCACCGGCAGGTAGGCCTTCTGCGCGATGTCACCGAGTCCGATGCAGCCGACCTTCACGGGGTGTGCTCCTTGGGTGGTTGCCGTCCGGGGTCTTCGGGGCAGCATACGGCGCCTGCGGCGGCCGCCAGTCGGCGATGCCCTCGAAGCCCTTCAGGAACAGCAGCGGCGCCGCCTTGGACACGGCGGCCAGCGCGGTGTTCCGCAGGGCGACGCCCGCTCGGCCGGTCATCATGTTCAGCCGCGCGACCCGGACGGCCTGGCGGGCGATGGCCGTCGTCCGCGGGAGGCGGGCGGCGGTGTAGGCGGCGAGATCGCCGGCGTGGTGGGCGAGGACGACCGCGTCCTCGACGGCCTGGTTGCCGCCCTGCCCCAGGGTCGGCGGCATGGCGTGGGCGGCGTCGCCGACGAGGGCGACCCGGCCGCGGTGGTAGGCGGGCAGGGGCTCGGCGATGTGGTGCACGTCGTGCCGCAGGACGTCGTCGGGGCGGGCGGCGGCGAGGATCGCGGGGACCGGGGCGTGCCAGTCGCCGTAGCGGCGCAGCAGCTCGGCCTTCTCGTCGTCGGGGGCCCGTCCTCCGGCCGGGGTGACGGCGGCGGCGTAGGCGTACACGCGTCCGTCCTTCAGCGGATGGGAGCCCCAGATACGGCCCGGTCCCCAGGTCTCGTGGGAGGCGAAGTCGGCGCCGGGCACGGGGATCACGAGCCGCCAGGTGGTGAAGCCGGAGTAGACGGTCCCGGGGTGGCCGGGGAAGAGCACGCCCCGTACGGCGGACCGGATGCCGTCGGCGGCGACGACGAGCTCGGCCTCCAGCTCGCCGTCGGGGGTGCGCACGCGGGCCGGGCGTCCGGCGTCGCCGGGGTCGGTGAGCGTGGCCGCGGTCCCCGTGCGTACGGCGCTCGCCGGGAGCCGTGCGGCGAGGCTGGTGACGAGGGTGGCGCGGTGCAGCAGCACGAGGGGGCCGCCGAAGCGCCGGGTCACGGCGTCGGCGTCGGTGTGCGCGAGCCAGCGTCCGGACGGCGTGCGCAGGCCGCCGTCGCCCTGCCAGGCGGCGAGGTCGCGGATCTCGTCACCGGCGCCGATGACGTCGAGGGCGCGCAGTGAGTTGGGGGCCAGGGAGATGGCGGCGCCGACCGGTTCCAGGCTGGGGGCCCGCTCCAGGACGGTGACGGCCCAGCCCCGCTGGTGCAGTGCGGCGGCCGCGGTGAGGCCTCCGATACCACCGCCGATCACGACGGCCCGCCTCGTGGGTGCCATGGCTCCTCCAATGGAGACGTCAGCTCTGACTACAGGTGTAGTTCCCTGTGTCTCGACCGTACTACAGACGTAGTGAGCCCGGTAGGTTGACTCCATGCCCGTACGCACCCCGTCCGCCGCCCGCGCCGATCTCGTCGCCGACACCGCCCTCGCACTGCTGGCCGAGCGCGGCATGCGCGGGCTCACCCATCGGGCGGTCGACGAGGCGGCGGGGCTGCCGCAGGGCTCGACGTCCAACGTGGCCCGCACCCGGCAGGCCCTGCTGGAACTGGCGGTGCGCCGGCTCGCCGAGCGCGAGGCACGGGTGCTGGCCCTGGAGGAGATGCCGGACCCGCGCGGCGGCCTCGACGCCCTGACCGACGGACTGGCCCTCGCGACCCACCGCTCGCTCACCCGCAACCGCGAGCTGACGCTGGCCCGCTATGAACTGGCCCTGGAGGCCACGCGCCGCCCCGAGCTGCGGACGTACTTCGACGCGACGGGCCGCCGCTTCCGCGACCAGCTCGGCGCGCTGCTGACCGCCGCGGGCTCACCCGCTCCCGCCCGGCATGTGCTGTCCCTCGCCGCCTGGGCGGACGGTCTGATGTTCAGCTGTGTGGCCGGCTCCTTCAGCACCGAGGTGCCGAGCCTGGACGAGGTCCGGGCCGGACTGCGCGAACTGCTCGCCGGGATGTCCGGCACCTGACCCTCGCCGGGAAACTCCTGGTCACCGAAGCCGAGTTGGGCGATCATGCTCCGATGACGACCGAACGCCATGAACCCCCCACGACCGCCGACGAGCGCACCATGCTGGAGGGCTGGCTGGACTACCACCGGCAGACCCTGGCGTGGAAGTGCGAGGGCCTGACCGAGGAGCAGCTGCGCACCGCCTCCGCCGAGCCGTCCGAGCTGACCCTGATGGGACTGGTCCGGCACATGACGGAGGTGGAGCGCAGCTGGTTCCGGCGGGTCCTCGCCGCCGAGGACGCGGGCCCGGTCTACTACAGCGACACCGACCCCGACGGCGAGTTCCACCTCTCCCCCGCCGACTCCTGGAAGGACGCCTACGCCGGCTGGCAGGCGGAGATCGACCGGGCCCGGCAGCACGCGGCGCGCTTCGGCCTGGACGACATCTCGGAGGGCGCCCACGCCCGCACCGGCGAGCGCTACAACCTGCGCTGGATCTACACGCACATGATCGAGGAGTACGCCCGGCACAACGGCCACGCCGACCTGCTGCGCGAGCGGATCGACGGCGCGACCGGCGAGTGACGTCATCCTGAAGGAGCCGGGGCCGCCCGTACGGGGCCGTTGATCACCCGTGCGGAGCAACCTGCGCCTGTCCGCCCTCCGGCCGGCCCCGGCACCCACCAGAGTGGAGCGGGTGCATCGATCGACGACCACCGCGACCCTTCTGGTCACCGCGGCCGTCTCGGCCCTCACCGGCTGTACGACGGTCCAGGCCCCGGCGGCCCCCGCACCCCGGGCGACACCCGCGCGGCCCGCCCCGCTCCACCCCACCGGGCACAGCCGGCCCGAGGTCGTGCAGGCGCCGGCCTCCGAGGCGCTGGCCCTGATCGGCCCGTCCCGCCGCCCCGGATCGGCGAGCTCCGCCACGCCGACGGCACCGTCGCACACCTCCCGGCCGGCCCCGGCGGCCCCGCGCCCGCAGCCGCAGCGGCGGACCCCGCACCGCCCCGCCCCCGGCCCCGACGCCCCACGGGAACCCCGTGTCACCGTGCCGGACATGGCCCGCCGGCTCCCCGGCGAGGCCGGAGGGAACGCCGACGTGTGCGCCCTCGGCCGGAGGTACGGCGGCTGGCGGGCGGACAGCCAGGAGGCACGGATCTGCGACCAGGCGTACGGCCGGTGAGCCGGACCGGCGACGACACCGGGCGGCCGCCCGGACGGACGCGGCACGGGGCCGCCTGACCGGGATCGCCGGTACGGGCGGCTAGCGTCGGCGGGAACCCAGCCGACGAGGGCCCGGAGGACGCGGTGACGGAGCGACAGGAGCGCACGGCATCCGATGCCCTGCTGACACGGATCGGGCAGGTCGTCCTGCTGCACCACGCCGGTGACCGCGAGGAGGCCCGGCGCCGTCTGCTCGACCTGTGGACCGAGCTGGGCGCGGACGGCGACCCGCTGCACCGCTGCACCCTGGCCCACTACCTGGCCGACACGCACGACGATCCCGTCGACGAACTGGCCTGGGACCTGCGGGCGTTGACCGAGGCGGAGAGCGCCGGCGGCGCGGGGCCCGCCGGGACCTCCGGGAGCGCCCCCGCGCTGAAGGCGCTGTACCCCTCCCTGCATCTGAACCTGGCGGCCGACTACGTCAAGCTCGACCGCGCCGAGGCGGCACGGGCCCATCTGCGCCGGGCGCGGGGCGCGGCGGGCGCCCTGGGGGACGACAGCTACGGGGACGGGGTGCGGGCGGAGATCCGCCGGCTGGAGCGGCGCCTGGGCGACACCCCGTAGCCGACGGCCTGGGGATCAGCCCAGGTCAGGAATGCGCCAGTCGATCGCCTCATGGCCCTGCCGGGCCACGGCCTCGTTGATCTGGGTGAAGGGACGCGAGCCGAAGAACTTCCGCGCCGACAGCGGCGAGGGGTGGGCGCCCTTGACGACCACGTGCCGTGTCTCGTCGATGAGGGGGAGCTTCTTCTGCGCGTAGTTCCCCCACAGGACGAACACCGCGGGGTCGGGGCGGCTCGCCACCGCCCGGATCACGGCGTCGGTGAACTTCTCCCAGCCCTTGCCCTTGTGCGAGTTCGCCTCGCCGGCGCGGACCGTCAGCACGGCGTTGAGCAGCAGGACGCCCTGCTGGGCCCAGGGCATCAGATAGCCGTTGTCGGGGACGGGGAGGCCGAGCTCCTCCTGCATCTCCTTGTAGATGTTGCGCAGCGACGGCGGAGTCTTCACCCCGGGGCGGACCGAGAAGCACAGGCCGTGGCCCTGGCCCTCGCCGTGGTACGGGTCCTGGCCGAGGATGAGTACCTTGACCTTGTCGTACGGCGTCGCGTCGAGGGCGGCGAAGACCTCCTCGCGCGGCGGGTAGACGGGACCCTTCGCCCGCTCCTCCTCGACGAACTCCGTCAGCTCCTTGAAGTAGGGCTGCTGCAGTTCGTCACCCAGAACCCCGCGCCAGGACTCGGGCAGCATGGCGATGTCGGTCACGTCAACTTCCTTACGGTGTGCGGTGGACGGTGTGCGGTCCACGCGGCCGGTGGCCGCTGTCGGTTCTCCGAACCTACAGGCGCCCACTGACAATCGCCTCGCGGACCGCACGTCCCGGCCGGTGCTCCGGTGAAGGGCGTGACTACCAGCTCGTCTTGCGGTACAGCTCGCCCACCATCATGATCGTCGACGGGTCGAGGGCCCGCTCGGAACCGGAGATCTCGGTGCTGGAGGCCACGTACTGGCGGCCCTGCCACAGCGGCAGCAGCCGCGCGTCGTCGACGAGGATGCGCTGGGCCTCCTCGAAGTCCTTGACGACGTTGGCCCGGTCGCTCTGGGCGCGGGAGCTGGGCAGCAGCGTCTCGGTGATCTTCGGCGTCACATAGGGCGTGCCGAGGGCGTTCTGGTCGCCGACGAAGGGCGCGATGAAGTTGTCGGCGTCCGGGAAGTCGGGGAACCAGCCGCGCCCGAACACCGGGTACTCGCCCTTCTGGTAGCCGGAGACGTACGTCTTCCACGGGCGGCTCTTGAGGGTGATCCGGAACAGCCCGGACTTCTCCAGCTGGCGCTTCAGCTCGGCGAACTCGGCCTTGGTGGCCGAGCCGTAGCGGTCGCTGGTGTACCAGAGGGTCAGCGCCACGGGGGTCGTGATGCCCTCCTCCGTGAGGATCTTGCGGGCCTTGGCCTTGCTGGGGTCGCCGAAGTCGTCGAAGAACCCGGTGGTGTGGCCGGTCAGGCCCTTGGGGACCATCGAGTACAGCGGCTCGACGGTGTCCTTGTAGACCTTGTGGGCGATGGCCGGGCGGTCGACGAGCTGGGCGATGGCCTTGCGGACGGCGGTCTTGCCGGCCGTGGGGTCCTTCGGGTTGAACACCAGGTAGTTGATCTCGGTGCCGAAGCCCTCGGTGATCTGGAGCTCGTCCTTGTCGTCGGCCTGGAGGTCGACGATGTCGTCGGCGGCGAGACCGCGGAAGGCGACGTCGAGCTCCTTGTCGCGCAGCGCGCCGACCATGGTGGGCGAGTCCTGGAAGTAGCGGATGGTGACCGCGTCGTTCTTGCGCTCGGCGTACCCGTTGTAGGTGTCGTTCTTGACGAGTTCGGCCTGCTTGCCCTCGTCGTACGACTGGAGGGTGTAGGGGCCGGACCCGACGATCGAGCGCTCCTCGCGCAGCTTGCCGGCCGGGTACTCCTCGGGGTCCACGATCGACATGGCGGGGGTGGCGAGCACGAACGGGAAGGTCGCGTCGGCCTTGTTGAGGTGGAATACGACCTCACGGTCGTTGAGCACCTGGACGCGGTCGAGGCTGCCGAGCAGACCGGCCGGGCCGCCGTTGACGTTGATCTTCCGGATGCGGTCGATCGAGTACTTGACCGCCTGGGCGTCGAGCTTGTGCCCGTCGGAGAACTTCAGACCCTCGCGCAGTTCGCACTGGAACTTCTTGTTGGAGCCGTCCGTGAACCGGCACTCCTCCGCGGCGTCCGGTTCGGGCGCGCTCGCCCCGGAGGGGTAACTGAGCAGCGTCTGGTAGATGTTGCGGAACAACTCCCAGGAACTGTCCCAGGCCGCAGCGGGATCGAGGGTGCTGGGGGCGGCCGTCGTCCCCACGATGATCGGTCCCTGCTCCTCCGAGGAGTCGGACGAGAGGACGCCGCATCCAGCCACCAGGGACGTTATGGACGCGATGGCCGCCACCTGCCGCAGGCGTCGGATCCGCTTGAACACGCGCACGCTCCTCGATCTGCCATACCAAGGGTCGGCAAAACATACCGCAGGCTCACGGCCTGTGAACCTCTCGTCTTGGGAGCACTTTTGGGCATGTGGTTTGACTACGTTGTCAGTGAGTCATCGATCGTGCGATACACCGAAAAGGGCGCCCCTGTCGTACAGCGGCGCCCTTGTCGTACCGGCGGATGACCGTGCCGGAGCGGTGTGGATCAGCCCACGCCGGCGTTGAGGAAGATGCCGCCGTCGACGACGAGCGTCTGCCCGGTGACCCAGTCGGACTGGCCGGAGGTGAGGAACGCGGCGGCGCCGCCGATGTCGGACGGCACGCCGAGGCGGGCCAGCGGGTAGGCCGCGGCAGCCTCCTCCTCGCGCCCCTCGTACAGGGCCTGGGCGAACTTCGTCTTCACCACGGCCGGCGCGATGGCGTTGACCCGCACCCTGGGCGCGAACTCGTGCGCGAGCTGCTGGGTGAGGTTGATCAGCGCGGCCTTGCTGACGCCGTAGGCGGCGATGAACGGCGAGGGCGCGATGCCGGCGACGGAGGCGATGTTGACGATCGCGCCGCCGTTCTCCTTCTGCCAGGCGTGCCAGGTCTTCTGCGCGAAGCCGAGCGCCGAGATCACGTTGGTCTCGAACACCTTGCGCGCGACCCCGAGGTCGAGGTCGGCGATCGGCCCGAAGACCGGGTTGGTGCCGGCGTTGTTGACGAGGAAGTCGAGCCGGCCGAAGGCCTCCATGGCGCGCTCGACGGCGACGGTCTGGTGGGCCTCGTCGTGCGCCTTGCCGGCCACGTACACGGCCCGGTCGGCGCCGAGCTGTTCGACGGCCTCCTTGAGGGCGTCCTCGTTGCGGCCGGTGATGACGACGCGGTCGCCGCGGGCGACGAGCGCCTCGGCGACGCCGTAGCCGATGCCTCGGCTGGCGCCCGTGATCAGGGCGACCTTGCCGGAGAGTGCGGGCAGTTCAGTCATGTCGGTGTCTCCCCGGTCCTAGTCGAGCGGTCCGCCGGCCACGTACAGCACCTGGCCGGAGACGAAGCCGGCGGCCTCGCCGGTGAAGAAGGCGATGGCGTTGGCGATGTCCTCGGGCTCACCGACGCGGGCCACCGGGATCTGGGTGGCGGCGGCGGCCTTGAAGTCCTCGAAGCCCATGCCGACCCGGTCGGCGGTGGCCTTGGTCATCTCGGTGGCGATGAAGCCGGGGGCGACCGCGTTCGCGGTGACGCCGAACTTGCCGAGCTCCTTGGCGAGGGTCTTGGTGAAGCCCTGCAGACCGGCCTTGGCGGCGGAGTAGTTGACCTGGCCGCGGTTGCCGAGCGCGGAGGACGACGAGAGGTTGACGATCCGGCCGAAGCCCGCGTCCACCATGTGCTTCTGGCAGGCCTTCGACATCAGGAAGGCGCCGCGCAGGTGCACGTTCATGACGGTGTCCCAGTCGGAGACGCTCATCTTGAACAGCAGGTTGTCACGGAGCACACCGGCGTTGTTGACGAGGATCGTCGGGGCGCCCAGCTCCTCGGCGATGCGGGCGACGGCCGCCTCGACCTGCGCCTCGTCCGACACGTCGCAGCCGATTGCGAGGGCCTTGCCGCCGGCCGCGGTGATCTTCTCCACGGTGTCCTTGCAGGCGGCCTCGTCGAGGTCGATGACGGCGACCGCGCGGCCCTCGGCGGCCAGCCGTACGGCGGTGGCGGCGCCGATGCCGCGCGCTGCGCCGGTGACGACGGCGACCCGCTGCTCAGTGGTGGACATCAGTGACTCTCCTCAGGTGAGCGACCGCTTAGTACCTTCGATGCAGGTGACGCTAGAAGTCCTGGCACGCGGTGTCAACGGCCACCGCGCGCATGTGATCCATCACCCGTCCCGTCACCGCACCAGCCGGTCGAGCAGCCGTTCGGTCTCGGCCGCCGGGTCGAGGGTCAGCCCGGTGTGCACCGGCCCCGGCTGCACGACGGTCGAGCGGGGCGCGATCAGCCAGCGGAAACGGCGTCCCGCGTCGTCACCGGCGGCCTGCCCGGCCTCCTCGGCGGTGCCGCAGACCCGCTCGACCGCGTCGAGGGCGGCCTGTACGCCCGCCACGTCGGCGTCCGGGTCCAGGGCGAGCAGCCGCCGCTCGTCCAGGTGGGTGCGGGCACCCAGATAGCCGCGGGCCCGGCAGTACACAAGGACACCGGCGTTGACGCACTCGCCGCGCTCGACGCGCGGGACGACCCGCAGCAGGGCGTACTCGAAGACGTCCCGTTCGTTGGCCTCGCCGCCACGGATGATGTGGCGCTCGACGACGTGGCCCGCCATGTGGATGTGCCGCTCGCTCACGCGACCTCCTCAATCCCGGTGATGCGCTCGTGGACGCCGGCCGCGCGCGCGAGCAGCGGCCGGACATAGGCCCGTCGCAGGTCGTCGGCGGTGTCGAAGCCGGGCTCGCCGGCCAGCCAGGCGTCGGGGATCTCCGCGGTGACCTCTGTCAGCAGGTCCTCGGTGACGCGGGGCGCGAGGTCGGCCGCGGCGGCCGCGACGTCGGGCGCGAACCGGGCCAGGGCGTGGTCCGAGGCGTCGTAGGGGCGGGCGGCGGAGGCGTCGGCGCCGGGCCAGTTGTGGTGCCAGATCATCGTGGCGCCGTGGTCGATGAGCCACAGTTCGCCCTGCCACATCAGCAGGTTGGGGTTGCGCCAGGAGCGGTCGACGTTGTTCACCAGCGCGTCGAACCACAGGACACGGCCCGCCTCCTCGGCGCTCACCTCGAAGGCGAGCGGGTCGAAGCCCAGCGCGCCGGAGAGGAAGTCCATCCCGAGGTTGGTGCCGCCGCTGGACCTGAGCAGGTCCTGCACCTGCTGCTCGGGCTCGCCGAGCCCCAGCACCGGGTCGAGTTCCACCGTGACCAGCCGGGGGACCCGCAGGCCGAGGCGGCGGGCGAGTTCGCCGCAGACGACCTCCGCGACGAGTGTCTTGCGGCCCTGGCCGGCCCCGGTGAACTTCATGACGTAGGTCCCGAAGTCGTCGGCCTCGACGAGTCCCGGCAGCGAGCCGCCCTCACGCAGGGGCGTGATGTAGCGGGTCGCGATGACTTCCTTGAGCATCGCCCCAGGTTACTGGCGCCGGGGCGCGGGTCCGGGGCCCGGTGCGCCGCCGCGCCGACAGCGGACCGACAGTGGCCGACAGCGGACCGACAGCTCCCCTTTACCCGCGCCCTAGGTCCGGCACGACAGGATTTCCGCAGCGTCTGAACAGGGGGTCCTCAGGGACCGTACCTCTCGGCAGATCACGAGTGACCGGAAGGAAACGTCAGCATGACCAGCGAATCAGTTCAGCCGATGCCGGGCCCGAGCCGCCGTACCGTCGTGGCGGCGGTGGGCGCGGCGGGGCTCGCCGTCGCGCTGACCGCGTGCGGGTCCGAGGACGAGGCGTCGGGCTCGTCCACGGAGCAGGGAGCGGCGGCGGGCGGCGGTGCCGCCCTCGCCAAGACGGCGGACATCCCGGAGGGCGGCGGCAAGGTCTTCGACGCCGAGAAGGTCGTCGTCTCGCAGCCCGCGGCCGGTGACTTCAAGGCGTTCTCGACGATCTGCACCCACCAGAAGTGCCCGATGACGGACCTCAAGGAGGACACGCTCTCCTGCGCCTGTCACGGCAGCCAGTTCTCCGTCCTGGACGGCAGTGTGAAGAAGGGCCCGGCGACCCAGCCGCTGGAGGAGAAGAAGGTCAGCGTGTCCGGGGACTCGATCACGCTGGCCTGACGCGCGGCGCCCGCGCGAGCTGGTCCCGCACCTCGTCCGTGGTGACGTCGGTGGCGACGAGCGCGAGGGCGCGGGCGATCGTCGCGGGGGTGCATGAGGAGGGCACCCCCGCGATGGCGTCCCGCGGCACGACCACGACGTAGCCCCGGTTCTCCGCGTCGAGGACGGCGTGGGGCACGGCCACGTCGGCCGAGACGCCGGCGACGACGAGCGTGCGGCGGCCGAGGTTGCGCAGCAGGGCGTCGACGCCGGTGCCCTGGATCGGGCGTCGCGGCCGGCGCCACGGCCGTCCGGGCACCGTCGGGGCCGAAGACGACTCATCCTTTTCTGACGTGATGTCAGAGGATCTCTCCTCTGGCACGACGTGGGAGAAGAGGGGGCCGTATGACCGTCACTCAGCGCCGTGGCCGGAAGATCATGATGTCGCCGGGCGAGCTGGACGCGTTCCTCACCGAGCAGCGCACCTGCCGGGTCGCCACGGTGTCCGCCGACGGCTTTCCGCATGTCAGCGCCCTGTGGTTCGCCTGGGACGGCACGTCGCTGTGGCTGTACTCGGTGGTCCGCAGCAAACGGTGGGCCGATCTGCGCCGCGATCCGCGGGTGGCGATCGTGGTCGACACGGGCGAGGAGTACGAGCAGCTGCGCGGGGTGGAGCTGTCCGGCACCGTCGACTTCGTGGGCGAGGCCCCGCGCGTGGGCGAGCTGTGCGCCGAACTCGACGTGCCCGAGACGCTGTTCGCCCGCAAGAACTTCGGCATCGAGGAGATGCCGCACGACGGGCGGCACGCCTGGATCCGGCTGACCCCGGAGAAGATCGTGTCCTGGGACTTCCGGAAGCTGGGGTCGGCGTAGCGAGCCCGTCAGACGGCCTCCGCCGCCGAGCGCAGGGCCTGCACCGCCGCCCTGATCGACGGGCGGCGGTCCGCGTCCGCGCGCCAGACGGCGTAGATGTGCCGGTGGACGCTCTCGCGCACCGGCACCGCCCGCACGCCGGGCGGCATGGGGTCGCGGCCGAGGCGGGGCGCCACGCAGACGCCCAGTCCGGCGGCGACGAGGGCCAGTTGGGTGTGGTGCTCCTCGGCGCGGTGGGCGATGCGGGGCTCGATGCCCTCGGTGCGCAGGGTGTAGAGCAGCCACTCGTGACAGAACTCGCCCTCGGGCCAGGCGACCCACTCGTCGTCCGCGAAGTCCTCCATGGTGACCTCGGCGCGCTCGGCCAGCGGATGCCCCTCGGGCATGGCGATCTCCACGCGGTCCTTGAGGATGGACGCCTTCGCCAGTCCCTCGGGCATCGGCAGGGGCTTGTTGTACCAGTCGAGGACGACGGCGAGATCGGCGTCCCCGCGGACCACGGCGGCGACCCCACCCTCGGGCTCCAGCTCCCGTGACCGCACGCGCAGCGCCGGGTGTTCGGCGCGCAGGGCCGTGAGCGCGGCGGGGAAGAGCCCGCGCAGGGCGGTGGGGAAGGCGACGAGCCGCAGCTCGCCCACCACCTGGCCGCGCTGCGCCTCCAGGTCGGACTGGGCCAGTTCGACCTGGGACAGGATGCGCGCCGCGTGCTCGGCGAGCAGCCGCCCCGCGTCGGTGAGCCGCACTCCCCGGCCGTTCTTGGCGAGCAGCCGCTGGCCGACCTCGCGCTCCAGCTTGGACATCTGCTGCGAGACGGCCGAGGTCGTGATGTGCAGCCCCTCGGCCGCACCGCTGACCGAGCCGTGCCGGGCGAGGGCGTCGAGGGTGCGCAGGCGCTCCAGGTTCAACATGTAAGCGATGCTACGAGATAGCGTGCGCGAAATCTCGCTTGTGCTACGAGATCATAGTGCCGCATCGTAGGACCATGACCACCGCCACCACCGCGCGCACGCCGGCCGCGGCTCCGGACCTGCCCCGCTCCCGCACCCGCCTCGACTGGCGTCTGCGGTTCGCCGCCCTCTCGCTGATCTGGGGCTTCAGCTTCCTGCTGATCAAGGTGGGCACCGACGGGTACGCGCCCTTCCAGGTCACGCTGGGCCGGCTGGTGTTCGGTACCGCGGTGCTGGCGGCGGCGATGGCGGTCAAGCGGGAGCGGCTCCCGCGCGGGGCGCGCACGTGGGGGCATCTGGCGGTGGCCGCCTTCCTGCTGAACGCGCTGCCGTTCTCGCTGTTCGCGTACTCCGAGCTGACGATCCCCTCGACGCTCGCCGGCATCTGCAACGCCACCTCGCCGCTGTGGGGCATGGCCCTGTCGATGGTCGCCCTCTCCGAGGACCGGCCCACGCGCGTGCGGGTCGCCGGACTGGGAATCGGTTTCGTCGGCGTGCTGACGGTGCTGGGCGCCTGGCAGGGCTTCGACGGGCTCGACGCCAGGGGGACGGCGATGGCCCTGCTGGCCTCGCTGAGCTACCCGATCGGCTGGATCTACGTCCGCCGCACCCTGGCCGGGAACGGCTCGTCCCACCTGGCCCTGACCGGCGCCCAGTTGCTGCTGGCCACGCTGCAACTGGCGATCGTCACCCCGCTGTTCACGTCCCTCCCGTCCCGGTTCCCGCTCCTCCCCCTCCTGGCGGTGGTCGCCCTCGGGGCGCTCGGCACGGGACTCGCGGTGCTCATCCAGTACGGCTTGGTCGCCGAGGTCGGTCCGACGACGGCCCAGATGGTCACGTACTTCATCCCGGTCATCGCCACGGCGGCGGGGGTGGCCGTCCTGGGTGAGTCCCTCGCCTGGTCGACGCCGGTCGGAGCGGTGATCGTCCTGGCGGGCGCGGCGCTGACACAGGTGAAGCGGGGCACCTGACCCGGCGAAGGCGCCCCCCGGGTCTCAGACGTGGCTCCGCACGGGTGCCCGGCCCACCGCCGCCGCCACCGCGTCCGCCAAGGGTCCGGCTTCCTCCGGGCGCAAGGTCGACGTGGTGATCCGGATGCCGGGCGGGGCCGCCGTGCGGAAGCGGGCGCCCGGGGCGACCGCCCAGCCCGCGTGCAGCAGCCGGGACACCGCCCCGGTCTCGTCGGGCACCGGCACCCAGACGTTGAGGCCACTGCGCCCGTGTCCCTCGATCCCCCGCTCCGCCAGGGCCCGCAGGAGCAGGCCTCGCCGCTCACCGTACGCCGCCGCCACGGCCGCCGGGTCGTGTCCGCCGTCGGTCCACAGCCGTACCACCGCCCGCTGCACCAGCCTGCTGACCCAGCCGGCCCCGAGGCGCTGCCGTCCGCGCACCCGGTCCACGGTGACGTCGTCGCCGGTGAGCACGGCGAGGCGGAGGTCCGGGCCGTACGCCTTGGCGACCGAGCGGACGAACGCCCAGTGCCGGGTCCCGCCCGCGAGGGGGTGCAGGGGCAGGTCGACGATGCCGTGCCCGTGGTCGTCCTCGATCAGCAGGACGTCGGGGTGGTCCCGCAGCACGGAGCGCAGGGCACGCGCGCGTGAAGCGCTCACCACGGCACCGGTGGGGTTCTGCATGCGGTCCGTGACGATGAGGGCCCGCGCGCCCGAGGCGAGGACGCGCCGCACGTCCTCGGGCAGCGGTCCGTCGTCGTCGACGCCCACGGGGGCGAGCCGCAGACCGAGCGCCGGGACCAGATCGAGCAGGGCGCCCCAGCCCGGGTCCTCGACGGCGACGGTGTCTCCGGGCTTGAGGTGGGCCTCCAGGACCCGCTCGATGGCGTCCAGGGAGCCGGACAGGACGGCCGACGGCCCGGACGGCACCCCGTCGGCGTCGAGGGCGGCCCGCGCGAGGCGCGCCAGCTCCGGCTCCACGGGGTCGGCGCCGTACAGGACGGGCTCCCGGTCCCCCTGTTCACCGGCGGCCGCGAACGCCCGCGCGAGCGACGGCAGCAGCGCCGGGTCGGGGTTGCCGCTCGCCACGTCCCGGACACCCTCGGGCACCTCGACCCCGGTGTACTCACGGCCGGTCGTGGCGGGCCTGGGCCGTACCCGGCTGCCCCGCCGTCCCGCGGTCTCGATGACTCCGCGCTCCCGCAGGATGCGGTAGGCGGCGGCGACGGTGTTGGGGTTCACCCCGAGACCGGCCGCCAGCTCCCGCATGGGTGGAAGCAGTTGACCGGGCTCCAGGTCGCCCGTACCCACGCCGCGCTCGACGCTCGACGCGATATCCGTCGCGCGCCGCCCTTCGATCCGATATTCTCCTAGCACAAACAACATTATGCACTAGTGCAATGGAGAGCGCCATGCAGGTGACCCAGCAGCCGACCCCACCGCCCGGCGCCTACACGCCGACGGACCGCACCGTCCCCACTCGCTCCGCGGAGCGGGCGTCCTACGACAGGGAGTTGGTGCACGCGATACTCGACGAGGCGTACGTGTGCCATCTGGGGTTCGTCCGCGACGGCGCCCCGGTCGTGCTGCCCACCCTGTTCGCCCGCGTCGGCGAGACGCTCTACGTCCACGGCTCGACGGGCTCCCGCCCGCTGCGGATGACCGGCGAGCCGGACCCCGGGCTGCCCGTCTGCCTGACGGTCACGCATGTGGACGCGCTGATCCTCGCCCGCTCCGCCTTCCACCACTCGATCAACTACCGCTCGGTCGTGGTGCACGGCACCGCCCACCAGGTGACGGACCCCGAGGAGAAGCGGATCGCCCTGGACGCCCTGGTCGACCACGTCGTGCCCGGCCGGTCCGCGGACTCCCGGCCCGCGAACAAGAAGGAGCTGGCGGCCACCGCGGTGATCCGTCTCGACCTGGACGAGGTCTCCGCCAAGCTCCGCACCGGCGGCGTCAACGACGAGCCCGAGGACCTGGCCCTCCCCCACTGGGCCGGTGTGGTCCCCCTGCGCAAGGGCTACGACACCCCGGTCGGCGACCCGGCACTCGCCCCCGGCACCGCTCTCCCGGACTACCTCGGCACCCACTGAGCACCGAGCCGGCCAGGGGGCCCCGCGCGACGGCGGGGCCCCCTGGCTCACGCCGGGCGCGGGCGGTCCCGTCGGGCTCCCCGGGCCTCGGCCAGCGCGAGCCCGACGACGGACCCGAGCATCAGCAGGGTGCCCAGGCAGGTCGCCGCGGTGAGCTGCTCACCGAGCAGGAGCACCGCCAGCACCGCCGCGCTGACCGGCTCGAGCAGCATGATCACGGACACGGTGGCCGAGCGTACGGCGGCCGCGCCCGCGAAGTAGAGGGCGTACGCGAGCGCCGTCGGCACCGCCGCGATGTACAGCAGGAGCCAGCCGACCCGGGCGGGCTCGGCCGCGTGCGGCACGAGACCCTCCGCCAGCGCGAACGGCAGCAGGCACACACTGGTCACCGCGAAGGCCCACACGGACGTGGAGGCGGCGTCGGCCCCTCCGTCCCGGCCCCACTTGCGGGTCAGCAGCGTCATCACGGAGTACCCGGCCGCGGACAGCAGCGCCAGCAGCACACCGGCGGGCCGTACGGTCGCCCCGGAGTCGCCCAGAGCCATCACGCCGAGCCCGGCGAGCGCGCCGGCCACGGCCGCCACTCCCCCGCGCCCCAGCCGCTCGCCCAGCATCAGCCGGGCGCCGAGCGCGATGAACACGGGACCGGCGCCGAGCGTGACGACGGTGCCCACGGCGAGGCCCGTCGCCTCGACGGCGGCGAAGTAGGCGGTCTGGAAGACGGCGAGGCCCAGGCCCGTGGCCCCGGCCCGCAGCACCTTGCGCCGCAGCGGCGCGGGGGTGGCCGCGCGGGTACGCGGACGCATGGCGTGGACGGCGAGCAGCAGCAGGAAGCCGACCGCGCAGCGCCAGAAGGACAGCGTGACCGGCCCCATGTCACTGGCCCGGTAGACCAGGGAGGCGGCGGCGCCCGCGGTGCCCCAGGCGGCACCGGCGACGGTCAGGAAGAGCAGGCCACGCCCGACGGGCAGGCCGGACAGAGCGGTGTTCGACACGAGTGGTTCTCCGCAGACTTGCGAAACGGTGGAGGACCCGGCTCAGCGGGGTCCGGAGGACGCGTCTGCGGGCAGCACGGCACCGCCCGGCGCGGCCGGGCGGACGATCCGGAGGGCCCGCCTCAGGCGGCCGGAGGCGGAAGAACGCGTGTCATCGGCATGATGGGGCACCTTAGGCGACGTTTTCCGGCTCGGACAACTCGGATTCGACCCCGCCGGACGCGACCGGTCCGGGCGCCCCTTTCGCCGGTGCCGACGACTGCGCGATGAAGGCGCCGGCCAGGACGACGGCACCGCCGACGATCTGCGGGGCGGACAGGTGCTCGCCGAGCAGGAACCAGGCCAGCACGGTCGCGATGACCGCCTCCAGACAGGCGACGACCCCGGCGACCTGCGGCGAGAGCCGTCGTACCGAGACCACGCCCGTGACGTAGGCGACGACGGTGGCGAGCAGGACGATCCAGGCCAGCAGCAGCACGGCCGGGACCGGTGTGCCGTCCATGTGCGCGGTGCCGCCGAGCACGCCCCAGTCCATCGTCCACGGGCGGGCGACGACGGTGAGCACGGCGGCGCCGACCAGGAGGCCGTACGCGATGACCCCGAGCGGGTCGGGGGCGTCGGCGCCGGAGTCGCTGCCCTGGTCGGACAGGACGAAGTAACCGACCTGGCAGCAGGCGGCGCCGAGCGCGAGGAGCAGGCCGAGGGCGTCGAAGCCGAGTCCCGCCCAGACCTCGACGACACAGGCGAGCCCGCCCACGGCGAGAACCACGCCGACGGCGGCGGCACGGGTGACGGGCCGCCGCTGCACGAACCGGACCCAGCCGAGGACGAGCGCCGGCGCCAGGTACTCCACGAGCAGCGCGACCCCGACCGGGATACGGGAGATGGAGGCGAAATAGAACGCCTGCACACCGGCCACGCCGAGCAGTCCGAACCCCGCGAGCAGGGCGGGCCGGCGACGGACCAGGGCCCGATGGCGCACGGCCAGCGGCAGCATCACGAGGGCCGCGCCGGCCACCCGCAGCCACACCACGTGGAGCGGGTCGAGCCCCGCCTCGATCAGCGGCTTCGCCGCCACACCGGACCCACCGAAGGCGATCGCCGAGCCGATCGCCAGACCGAGCCCGATCCCTTTGCCGCGGCCGGCCAGGCCGCTCTCAGACGTGCGCACCGGCACATGATGACAGGCGTTGACATGAGCGTCATCCCCGGTGACACCTGTCTCGTTGGATGGACACGGGGGGACACGACCTAGTACGCGCCCTCGACGCCGGGCGCGCCCTGCTCGCCGATGCGGGCCCGCAGCTCGTCCACGTCGACACCGGAGCGGCCCAGCACCTCCACGGCGCGGGCCCTCGGGTCCCGTACGAGCGCCCCGAGCAGATCGGCTCCCCGGGCCAGCGGGTCGCCGCGGCGGGCGGCGCGCAGGCGGCAGTCGTGCAGCGCGTCCGCGGCGAGCGGGGAGAGGCCGTCGCCGTCCGGCACGACCGGCACGGCCCCCGAGTCCTCCACGGTGCCCTGCCAGCGCAGGCCGTAGCCAATGCTGCGCTGGACGAGGTAGCCGAGCAGACGGGCGACCTGCGGTCCGTCGCCGAGGACGGCGTGGACGTCCGGGTCCTGTTCGAGGAGCGAGTGCAGCAGATGGGCCGGGTCGACGTGCCGGTCCCGGTCCCGGACCGCGCGGCGGCGGGCGCCGGAGACCACCGCCGCCAGCTCGTCGCTGAGCCGGGCGGTGTCCTGGCGCCGGGAGTCCTCCTCCTGGGGGGACTGCCGGGGGATACGGGGCTGCACATGTTCACCCCATCAACTGTTTCGGGGCTCGGCATCCACGAGGGGAACCATGTCCGCGTCCCACGGGAAGTGGACTCCCGGGGCGGAAATCTCCTCCTTGTGGAGGAGATCAGACGGAACACGGCGACACGGCGCGCGCCGCCTTGCCGAACGCAGCTGGAGCCGGCCCGGACGTTCGCGGTGCACCCTGGCGCCCTAGGTCGTGTCCGCAAAGTCCCGCCTGCCGCCCGGCGCCCGGCGAAGCGCCCCGTGGATCACTCCACGGGGCGCTCGGCGCAGCCGTGCTCAGTCCTCGTCGGCGAGGATCAGGTACAGCTTCTTGCGGGCCTCGCCGATGACGGCGAGCGCCTTCTCGCGCTGCTCCTTGGTACCGGTCTTCCAGACCTGGCCGAAGGCCTCCATCAGACCGAAGCCGGCCTGCCGGATCTCACCGAGGGCCTCCCAGTCGACCCCGCGGGAAGCCTCTTCCCAGGGGGCCTCCGGGCCTGCCTCGGCCGCCTCGCGGCCCGCCTCGGTCAGGGAGAACAGCTTCTTGCCGCCCTCGCTCGCACTGACGATCAGGCCCTCGTCCTCCAGCAGCTGAAGGGTGGGGTACACCGAGCCGGGGCTGGGCTTCCACGCCCCGCCGCTGCGCTCGGCGATCTCCTGGATCATCTCGTACCCGTGCATCGGACGGTCCTTCAGCAGGGCGAGGATCGACGCCCGTACGTCACCGCGCCGCGCCCTCCCCCGAGGCCCGCCGCGACCCCTGGGCCCCCACGGGCCCGGTCCGAATCCGGGTCCGCCGAAGCCCTGACCGCCCGGCCCGAACGGTCCGAAGGCGCCGCGGCGCCCTTCGGAACCATCTCGGCCACGACCTCCGTGCCCACCGTGTCCACGCTCGAATCCATGGGAACGCATCACCATCACTCCATCCATCGTTGATCTGTCGCGATGCTTCAACGATATATCGGAAACAATCGAGCGACAAGCCCTTTTCGAGCTGCCTGATCGGGCGCCCCGTCGGTGGCGGGGTCCAGGGTGCGGCGCTGTGGACGCTGCTGATCTCGCACGTCGGGCCCGTGCCGCATCGGGCTTCCTCCCGACCGCGCTGGTCACCCGGCTGCCGGCACGCGGCCACGAGCGGGAGGTGGACGTACATGCCGCGCATGGGAGTGGGCGCGGCTGCTGGGCGAGCGGCGGCAGCCCGAGCGGGCGTCGGACGTCCTCACCCCGTAGGTGGCGACGGGCTGGTGGCCGACAGTTCCGGCCCAGGCGGAACTGCTGGAGGACCGGGGGCGGGCCGAGGAGGCGGTCGCCCTGCCCCGGGCCGAGCGCCTCGTCGACCGCGGCCGGGTCGAGGAGGCGCTGCGCGCCCTGCGGCAACCCCCGCCGGCCGATCCGGTCGTCGTTCCCGGGGCCGGCGGCCACCCCACCGAACCGCCCTTCTGAGCGGACATCGGTCCAGCACCCCCGGATTGGCCTTGGCCCTCCCCTCCCGGCACCCCCTACCGTCGGCGGCATGCGCATGCGAATCGTCGACGCCTTCACCGACCGCCCCTTCTCCGGCAACCCGGCGGGGGTCCTCCTCCTCGACGCGTTCCCGGCGGACGCCTGGCTCCAGGACGTGGCCAGGGAGGTCAACCATCCCGAGACGGCGTTCGCGCACCGGCTGCCCGAGGGCGGGCAGGCCGACTGGGCGCTGCGCTGGTTCACGCCCGCCGCCGAGGTGGCCCTGTGCGGTCACGCCACCCTGGCCACGGCCCACGTCCTGCACAGCACCCGCGCCCACGAGGGCCCCGTGCGGTTCGCCACCCGCAGCGGAGTCCTCGTCGCCACGCCCCGCCCGGACGGTTCGATCACGCTCGACTTCCCGACCGCCCCGCTGACCCCCGTACCGGTACCCGACGGGCTCGCCGAGGCCCTCGGCGCCGAGCCGCTGAACGCCTTCGACACCGGCCCGTACGTCGGCGACCTGCTGGTCGAACTCGCCGACGAGAAGACGGTCCGTGCCCTGACCCCCGACTTCCGGGCGCTCGGCGCGCACTCCGAGCGCGGCGTCATCGCCACCGCCCGCGCCGAGGACCCCGCCCTGGGCCACGACTTCGTCAGCCGCGGGTTCTTCCCGAACGTCGGCGTCGACGAGGACGCCGTCACCGGAAGCGCCCACACCGCGCTCGCGCCCTTCTGGTCCGAGCGCCTCGGCGGCACCGAGCTCACGGGCCTGCAGGCGTCCCATCGCCCTGGGCACGTCCGGGTCGAACTGCACGGCGACCGCACCCTGCTGAGCGGACGCGCGGTCACGGTCATCGAGGGCGAGTTGAACGCGTAGAGGGCCGCCGGGCACCGCGAAAGGGGGCGTACGAGTGGTTCGTACGCCCCCTTCGGCACAACCGGCGGGTCAGGCCGTCGGCAGCCAGTCCACGCGGCCCGCCAGCAGGGCGTATCCGACGAACGCCCCGATGTCGAGCAGGGTGTGGGCGACGACCAGCGGGCCCACCCGCCCCCAGCGCCGGTAGAGGAGGACGAAGACCACACCCATCACCATGTTGCCGAGGAAGCCGCCGATGCCCTGGTAGAGGTGGTACGAGCCGCGCAGCACCGAGCTGGCCACCAGCGCGGTGCCGGGCGTCCAGCCCAGTTGCCCCAGCCGCCGCAGCAGATACCCGACGACGATGACCTCTTCCAGGACGGCGTTCTGCAGGGCCGACAGGATCAGCACCGGATACTTCCACCACACGTCCGGCAGCGCCTCGGGCACCACGGTCAGGTTGAAGCCGAGTTCGCGGACGGCGAGATAGAACGCGATCCCGGTGCTGCCGATGACCGCCGCGATCCCCGCTCCCCGCCCCAGGTCGAACCAGGGCCGCCCGCGGTCGAAGCCGATCGTCCGCATGCTCCGCCCCTCCCGCATGAGGAGGTGCGCGACCAGCGCGACGGGCACCAGCGCGCTGGCGATCCCGAACAGCTGCCAGGCCAGGTCCAGCCAGGGACGCCCGGGCGCGGCCGAGGCGTTGAGCGTGGCCGCCTGGTCCTTGAGGCCGCCCGGCTTCGTCACGGACCCGACGAAGCTGATCAGGGCGGACACCCCGCTCGCGCCGAGCGAGAGCGCGAGGACGAGCAGCGTCTCATCACGGAGGATCCGCCGTGCGGGCCGCTCGCGCGGAAAGGATTCGGCCAGGGGATCTGCCTCGCCCTGCACACCTGCCTCCAGTTGGCTAATCCCGTCTCATCCTGATCGCCGCCCCGCTAGGGTCTCGAAAAAAGTCACGAGGACCGTGCGGGGCCCGCCGTCGGGGGACGGGGTTCCGGTTCCGTACGGGGCGCACCGCCCGCACCGCCCCTCCGCCCGCCGCACAGCGGAGTGCGGCGCGGGAGCGGGCGGGGCGACAGGGAGGGGCACCACCGTCATGGGACGTCACAGCTTGCCCGATCAGTATGGAGCGGGCAGCAGCGACCCCCGTCGGCGTGCCTTCCGGCGCAGGCTGGCGCTGGTGACGGCCATGGCGCTGACGGTGGCCGGCGGTACCGCCGCCGCGGTCGCGGAGGGCCTGCTCTCCTTCGGCACGTCGTGCCAGGACGACGCGGTACGGCTGAGACTGGTGGCCGCCCCCGAGGTGGCGCCCGCGCTGGAGACGGCCGCCGGGCGGGCCCGCCGGGCCGGTCTCACCTCGGACGGGCGGTGCGTGGCCGTGACGGTGGTCGCGCGCGAGCCGCACCAGGTCGCCGCCGCACTGACGGCGGACGAGGACCCCGGTGCCGAGGTGTGGGTGCCGGACTCGCAGGCGTGGGTGCAGCGGCTCACGGCGAACGGCGGGACGGCCGAGGTCTCCACGATCGGCAATGTCGCCACCTCGCCGGTCGGGGTCGCGATGGCCCCGGCCGCCGCGAAGTCGCTGGGCTGGCCGGACCGGACGTACACCTGGACGGAGCTGGCCGCGGCCACCCTGGGCGGCGGTCCCGCGTGCGGCTCGGGGCGGCCGATCCGGCGCGCAGCGCGGCCGGGCTGCTCGCGCTGACCCGGGTGAGCGCGGCCGCGGGCGCGACGAAGGGCGGGGACACCCGTGCGGCGGGGCTGATGAAGGCGCTGTCGGAGCGGGTCACCGACGGCGACGGCCAGGTCCTGGAGACGCTGCCGCGCGACACCTCGGACACCGAGGCGGCCAACCCCCGGCGCAATCAGGCGGTGATCCTCAGCGAGCAGGCCGCCCTCCGCTACAACGCGGCCACCGAGGACGCCCGTGACCTGGACTTCTTCTACCCGGACGACGGCGCTCCGCGGCTCGACTACCCGTACGCGCTGCTCGACCAGACCGGGCTGACGACCGACGAGAGCCGGGCGGCCATCCGGTTCATGAGCTATCTCGACGACCCGGAGCAGCAGCGCCTGCTGGAGCGCCACGGCTTCCGCACGTCCGACGAGAGGGTGCCCGACGGCCTGGTCGCGCGGGCCGGGGGCAGCCTCTCCCAGCCGTACGCGAAGCCCGTGGACCGGCCGGCGACGGCGGTCGCGCTGCAGGAGGCCCTCGGCGTCTGGGAGATCACCGTGCGCAGCGCGCGGATCACCATGGTCGTGGACGCCTCCGCGTCCATGGAGGAGCGCGTGCCGGGGACCGAGAAGTCCCGGATGAACGTCACCAAGGCGTCGCTGCGGCGCGCGCTGGACACCTTCACGGCCGACGACGAGATCGGCCTGTGGGACTTCTCCACCGCGCTGGACGGCGCCAAGGACTACCGCGTGCGGGTGCCGGCCGGGCGCCTCGGGGACAGCGAGGGCGACGTCACCCAGCGGGACCGGCTGGAGACCGCGTTCGGAAAGCTGAAGCCGGTGAAGGACGGCGCGACGGGTCTGTACGACACGACGCTCGCCGCGTACCGGGAGGCGACCTCCACCTATGCGAAGGGCCGGTTCAACGCGGTGGTGGTCCTCACGGACGGCGTCAACGAGGACCCGGGCAGCGTCTCACGGGCCGGTCTCCTCGCGCGGCTCGAGGAGCTCGCCGACCCCAAGCGCCCGCTCCCGCTCATCATGATCGCGGTGGGCCCGGACGCCGACCGCGAGGAGGCCGACCGGATCGCGAAGGCCACCGGGGGCTCGGGGCACGAGGTGACGGACCCGGCCCAGATGGAGACGGCCATCCTCAAGGCGATCGTGAAGGCGGCGTCCCCGGACCGGCGGAGCTGACGGCGAGCCGCCCGCCCCGCCGGGCGGTCCTCACGCCGCCGGCACCGGCTCCGGCAGGCCCACCGGCCAGGTGTGCACGGGCTCACCGCTGTGCATCAGCTCGCGGTAGCGCCGGGTGGTCGCGGCCAGAGCGGCGTCCCGGCTCAGCCCGGCCTCCAGCGCCCGGTGGAACGTGGCCGCCTGCCAGGACGCGCCGTTGGTGCGCCGGCGGCACCGCTCCTCGATGACGCCCAGGTAGAAGTCGCGGTCGGCCGGTTCGACCCCCCACGCGTCCAGCCCTGACTCGGCCAGCGGCAGCAGTTCGTCGCGGACGAGGCTGACGGCGTCGACCTCGGCCATGGCGCCGTGCCGTCCGCGGCGCGGCCAGAGCAGCCGGGCGTCGATGCCGTCCTTGCAGGCGGCGTCGAAGTTGGCGGCCGCGGCCTCGAAGGGCATCCGCGTCCAGACGGGCCGCGTCTCCTCGGCGAGGGCGCGGACGACGCCGTAGTAGAAGGCCGCGTTGGCGATGATGTCGGTGACGGTGGGTCCGGCGGGCAGGACGCGGTTCTCCACGCGCAGGTGCGGTACACCGTCGGCGATGTCGTAGACGGGCCGGTTCCAGCGGTAGACGGTGCCGTTGTGCAGCACGAGCTCGGAGAGGGTGGGGATGCCTCCCGCGTCCAGCACCTCGAGCGGGTTCTCGTCGTCGCAGATCGGCAGCAGGGACGGGAAGTAGCGCAGGTTCTCCTCGAAGAGGTCGTACGCCGAGGTGATCCAGCGCTCCCCGAACCAGGTGCGCGGCCGCACGCCCTGCGCCTGGAGCTCGGGCGGGCGGGTGTCGGTGGACTGCTGGAACAGGGGCGGGCGGGACTCGCGCCACAGCTCGCGGCCGAAGAGGAACGGCGAGTTGGCGCCGACCGCGATCTGTGCGGCGGCGACCGCCTGGGCGGCGTTCCAGACATCGGCGAAGCGGCCCGGGGTGACCTGCAGATGCAGCTGCACGGAGGTGCAGGCCGCTTCGGGCGCGATCGACTTCGAGGTGCACGTCAGGCGTTCCACGCCATCGATGTCGAGCGTGAAGTCCTCGCCGCGGGCGGCCACGATCTGCTCGTTGAGGAGCGCGTAGCGGTCCACCTCGGAGAGGTTCGAGGAGACCAGGTCGTCACGGTCGAGGGTCGGCAGAATGCCGATCATCACGATTCCCGCGTCGACCTCTCCCGCTTTTCGGTCGGCATATGCCAGCGACGTACGGAGTTCCTCGCCGAGCTGGTCGAAAACACGCCCCTCCAGTCGGTGCGGGGCTATGTTGACCTCCAGATTGAACATCGCGAGTTCCGTCTGGAAGTCCCGGCTGGCGATGCGCTCCAGTACCTGTCCGTTCAACATTTTCGGCATACCGTCGGCGCCGGCGAGATTCAACTCGATCTCCAGCCCCAGCAGATTCCTGGGACGGTCGAAGCGCTGCTCCTCCAGCAGCCGCTCCAGCCCCGTCAGACACTGCCGCAGCTTGTCGCGGTAGTGCTGACGATCGGACAGGTCGAACCGACCTGCCACGACCTTCTCCCCCATCGATGTCCTCCTCGGATGGGCGGGCCGAGGATCGGCCGCCGGTCTCGCGGGTCAGGTGCAATGATGCCCAGCCAAGGCGATCGATAACGTCCCCGCCCGGGCGTGTGGCCCGCTAGTCTGTTCCGATGTGACCGGTGGCACATTCACCGGGCAAGCGGCACAGCGCAGTTTCCGCGGGCTCACGAACTCGTGAAAAACGCCGACGACAATTGGCCGACCGCGCCCCGGACGTTTTTCGAGGTCATCACCACACCTCCGGCCGGCAATGGGGATTTTCTCCCGCATATCGCCGACCGAATGCACCCTTGCCGTGTACACCAGGACCGGCTAGATGAAACATCATCTGAACAGTCGTCGTATAAACTGCGCTATCAGGCAGAGGGTCGGCACCCGCGGTCCCCGTACCTGTCGTCCAGGTGACGTACGGCAGGCCCGACATCCCCCGCGCTTCAGGACCCCGGCTCCCCGGCACCTCTGGCCTCCCCCCGAGCAGACAGCGCTGTCCGCCCTGCCCCGCCCTCGCGCCATCGTGCCTGTCGAATGAGAGGCGACCCACCATGCCGCTGCATGTTCCCCCGGCTCCCGCGCCCGCCCTGCGTTCCGTCCTGACCGCGCTCGGTTCCCCCACCGCCGTCAGCGAGGCCCGAACTCCCTCCCTGCGCGCCGCGCAGGGGCCCACCACCCCTGAACTCCCACTGCCCGTCCATGTCCTGGACGAGCTCACGCCGGGAGGCCTGTCCGCGACCCGGCTGGCCGGGTGGCGCTTCCTGATCCGGTGCGGCGAACGCGCGGTGGCCGCCGCCGAGACCCGGCTGACCCCCGACGGCTGGACCTTCTCGCACTTCTTCGAGGGCCCCTACATCACCTCGACGGAGCGCGCGCTGCGCCAGGCCGAGACGCTGACGCAGCCGTACCAGCCGCGTCTGCTGTCGTTCCCCGGCCTCTACATGCTCACCCTGTGGCTGCACGCCGGCAGCACCGCCGACGCCGCCTCCGGCCACCCCGACCCCGCGGACGTCCTCATCCCGCTGGCCCCGGCGCCTCCCGGCATCGCCTCCCATGTACCGCACCGGGTGGCCGACCTGCTGCCCGTCCTCACCCTGCGGGCCACCCCGACGCCGCTGCCGCCCCTGCCACCCCTGCTCGGTTCGCCGGCCTGACCGGCCGAGGCGCGAGGTCCGCGTACCCCGTCACCGCTCCCGGTGGCGGGGTACGCGGCGTTGGGGGCCACCGGGGACCCGCCGGGACTAGCCCCTTCCGGTCAGGTGGAACCACCCGAAGGGACAGGGCGGTGGGGATGAACCGCTCGCGCGGGTGACGCGTCATCAACCAGTGAGAAGCGGTGCTGCCAAATCCCTGCGGATTACCGGCCGTAGGGCAACACTGGGTTCCGACCGACTTATACAACGGGGGGCGGCCATGAGCGAAGCTTCACGCCGCGACACAGACACACCAGCCATCTCATCCGTCACGACAGAGCGAAAGATCCCTTCCATGTGCCAGCACCAACCACCGTGCCCGACAGCCGACTCCGCCGACCGGGAATCCGCCCGACTCGTGGCGCACCACCCGGAGCAGGGCTGGAGCCTGCTGTGCAACGGCGTTCTCCTCTTCGAGGACACCGGTGAACTCCTGCCGGACGGCCAGATCATCGCCCCGCACCGTCCGCTGGGCGCCGCCAAGGTGGTCACCGCCGCGTAGCCCGCGGTACCGGGCGGCGCCCGCCGCACGCCCGGAGTACTTCCAGGGGCCGGTCGCAGACTCCGACTGCGAGCCGGCCCCCACGTGTGTCCGGGCACGCTCACGCAGCGTAGTCCCCCGTGTCTGCCGGGCGAACGGCGAAAGGGCTCCGCCCCCGGCCGGTACGGCCTTGGGCGGAGCCCTTCGGGTCGGCGGGCGGTCAGCCCTCGTACGCGTCCATGGGCGGGCACGAGCACACCAGGTTCCGGTCGCCGAAGGCCTGGTCGATCCGGCGCACCGGGGGCCAGTACTTGTCGGCGGCGGACACCCCGGCCGGGAACACGGCCTCCTCGCGGCTGTACGCGTGCTCCCACGCGCCGCCGAGCGCACCGGCGGTGTGCGGGGCGTTGCGCAGCGGGTTGTCCTCGGCGGGCCACTCGCCCGAGCCGACCTTCTCGATCTCCGCGCGGATGGCGATCATCGCGTCGCAGAACCGGTCCAGCTCGGTCAGGTCCTCGGACTCGGTCGGCTCGATCATCAGCGTGCCGGCCACCGGGAAGGACATCGTCGGCGCGTGGAAGCCGTAGTCGATGAGGCGCTTGGCCACGTCGTCCACGCTGACGCCGGTCGCCTTGGTCAGCGGCCGCAGGTCGATGATGCACTCGTGCGCGACCAGCCCGCCCGGACCGGTGTAGAGCACCGGGTAGTGCGGCTCGAGGCGCTTGGCGATGTAGTTCGCGGACAGCACGGCCACCTGCGTGGCCCGCTTGAGGCCCTCGCCGCCCATGAGGCGGACGTACGCCCACGAGATGGGCAGGATGCCGGCGGAACCCCAGGGAGCGGCCGAGATCGGGCCGACGCCCGTCTCGGGACCGGCCGCGGGCTGCAGCGGGTGGTTCGGCAGGTACGGCGCCAGGTGCGCGCGCACGCCGACCGGGCCGACGCCCGGACCGCCGCCGCCGTGCGGGATGCAGAAGGTCTTGTGCAGGTTCAGGTGCGAGACGTCGCCGCCGAAGTGGCCGGGCTTGGCCAGCCCCACCAGCGCGTTGAGGTTGGCGCCGTCGACGTACACCTGGCCGCCGGCCTCGTGCACCTGCGCGCAGATGTCGGCGACGTGCTCCTCGAACACACCGTGCGTGGACGGGTAGGTGATCATCAGCACGGCGAGCTCGTCACGGTGCTTCTCGATCTTCGCCCGCAGGTCCTCGACATCGATCTCGCCGTCCTCGGCGGTCTTCACGACGACGACCTTCATCCCGGCCATCACGGCGCTGGCGGCGTTCGTACCGTGCGCGGAGGACGGGATCAGGCAGACGGTCCGCTGGTCGTCGCCGTTGGCCCGGTGGTAGCCGCGCACGGCGAGCAGACCGGCCAGCTCGCCCTGCGAGCCGGCGTTCGGCTGGAGGGAGACCTTGTCGTAGCCGGTGACCTCGGCGAGACGCTCCTCCAGCTCGCGGATCAGCGTCAGATAGCCCTCCGCCTGCTCGGCGGGCGCGAACGGGTGCAGCTGGCCGAACTCCGGCCAGGTCACCGGCTCCATCTCGGTCGTCGCGTTGAGCTTCATCGTGCAGGAGCCCAGCGGGATCATGCCGCGGTCGAGCGCGTAGTCGCGGTCGGCGAGCCGGCGCAGGTAGCGCAGCATCGCCGTCTCGGAGCGGTGCTGCCGGAAGACGGGGTGCGTCAGGTACTCGTCGCCGCGCAGCAGCGCCTCGGGCAGCGCGTCCCCGGCCGCCGCGTCCAGCGCGTCGATACGGCCCTCGACGCCGAACGCCTTCCACACGGAGGAGACCTGGGACCGGGTGGTCGTCTCGTCGCAGGCGGCGGACACATGGTCGGCGTCGACGAGGCGCAGGTTCACCCCGTGGTCGCGGGCGGCGGCGACGACGTCGGCGGCCTTCCCGGGCACGCGGGCCGTCACCGTGTCGAAGAACGAGCCGTGCACGACCTCGACCCCGCCGGCCGACAGGCCCGCGGCGAGGATCGTGGCGTAACGGTGCGTCCGGGCGGCGATGCCCTTCAGGCCGTCGGGGCCGTGGTAGACGGCGTACATGCCGGCCATCACGGCCAGCAGCACCTGGGCGGTGCAGATGTTGCTGGTCGCCTTCTCCCGGCGGATGTGCTGCTCGCGGGTCTGCAGGGCGAGCCGGTACGCCTTGTTGCCGTCGGCGTCGACGGACACGCCCACGAGGCGGCCCGGGAGGCTGCGCGCGAACTTCTCGCGCACCGCCATGTAACCGGCGTGCGGCCCGCCGAAGCCCATCGGCACACCGAACCGCTGCGTGGTGCCCACCGCGATGTCCGCGCCGAGCTCGCCGGGCGACTTCAGCAGGGTGAGCGCGAGCAGGTCGGCGGCGACGGTCACCAGGGCGCCGAGCTCATGGGCCTGCTCGATGACGGGTGTGAGGTCCCGTACGGCACCGGAGGCGCCCGGGTACTGCAGGAGCACGCCGTTGATCTCGCGCTCGGCGACCTCGGCCGGGATGCCGTCGCTGAGGTCGGCGACCACGACCTCCACACCGGTGGGCTCGGCGCGAGTCTGTATCACGGCGATCGTCTGCGGAAGGGCGTCCGCGTCGACCAGGAAGAGGCCCTTCTTGTTCTTGCCCATGCGCAGCGACAGGGCCATCGCCTCGGCGGCGGCGGTGCCCTCGTCCAGCAGCGAGGCGCCGGAGGTCGGCAGCCCGGTGAGGTCGGCGACCACCGTCTGGAAGTTCAGCAGGGCCTCGAGCCGGCCCTGGGAGATCTCCGGCTGGTACGGCGTGTAGGCCGTGTACCAGGCCGGGTTCTCCATGACGTTGCGCAGGATGACCGGCGGGGTGAAGGTCCCGTAGTAACCGAGGCCGACCATCGAGTCCAGGACCTGGTTCCGGTCGGCGAGGGAGCGCAGCTCGGCCAGCACCTCGGCCTCGGTCCGGGCGCCGGGCAGGTCGAGCGCGTCGGCGTTCTTGATCACGTCCGGGACCGCGGCGGCGGTCAGCTCGTCGAGGGAGCCGTAGCCGACGTGGGCGAGCATCTTGGCCCGCGCCTCGGAATCGGGACCGATGTGACGCTGCTCGAAGGGAATCCCTTGCTCGAGCTCGGAGAGCGGAATGCGATGGGCGGTCATTGCGGAGGCCTCCTGGTCTGACGCGACCTTCGAGGGGCACCACGGCACGGGTACCCGGACGGCCTCCCCCTCTGTCATCTCAACCTGAGAGCTTCACCGGGGCGCCCGAGGGTCCCGGCTTTCACCGTCGGTGAGGGCGGGAGCCGTCGACACCCGCCCTGCTTTCCAGAGTGACCTCGTCCGTGCGGTACGTGTGCCTGAGAGATTCCGGGGAGGATTTGCTCCTTCGGCGCCTCCGGTGATCTCCGGAGGACTCTCCCGCACGGGGTCAGCAGCCGGTTCCAGCCTACCAGCGGGGTCGCCGCACGAACCTTCGAGTGGCCGCCGTCACGGATCTGGCTTTTCGTAGTGCTGACGGATGACTTGCGACCAAGTGGAGGGACCGTGCAGACCGACATCGATCCGCGCAACCTGATCGGCCGCAAGGCCTTCGACCGCAACGGCACCAAGATCGGCACCATCGACGAGGTGTACCTGGACGACGCGACCGGCATACCCGAATGGGCGGCGATACGCACCGGCCTGTTCTCCCGCGACGCCTTCGTCCCCCTGGAGCCCAGCGAACTGGTGGAGGGCACCCTGCACGTCCCCTTCGACCGCGCCCTCATCAAGGACGCCCCCGACTTCGGCGTGGGCCGCCACCTCTCCCCCGAACAGGAACTCCAGCTCTACCACCACTACGGCCTCGACGTGGCCCCGGGCCCCCCGCCCCCCGACCACGACTTCGGCACCCTGGCCCCCACGAACACCCCCGACGACAAGACCCCACACCCCTGACGCGGGCCACACACCCGACGCCCCAGCACCCGGCACCCCAGCCACCCGGCCACGCCCCACCCGCGGCCGCGGTCGGTCGCACCGCGACCGCGACCGCGACCGCCCCGGCGCCCCGCTCCGCAGCTGCGCAGGCACCCGCCCCGCCCGCCCTGGCTGCGGGCAGTCGTGCCGCTGGGCGGCACGGGTCGGCGCAGGCACCCGCAAGCGCGGCCAAGCGACCCTCCGCCCCGCACCAGCGCTCCGCACGCGCCCTAGCCCCGCACCACAGGGGGCGCCACCCCCCGCACACCAGAACCCGACGCCTCCCCCCACCCCGAAACCAACGGCAACGGCTCCGCCCCCTCCAACGCCGGATCATCGACCCGGAACGTCCGCACCCGCCCCGGCCCGGACTCCGGCGTCTCGAACCGCACGGTCACGCGTCCGACCCCACTCCCCTGCACCCACCCGTGCCCGTACTCGGCATGCCGCACATCGTGCCCCGCATGCCACCGCCGCTCGGCCGCCTGCCCCTCGGCACCCCCGTCACCGGCCTCGTCCCCCACGGACGCGGACGCATCAGAAGTGCTCGCGCCACCCCCAGGCCCGAACTCCCCCTCGCCGTCACTCCCGTCCCCCACGCCCGCCGCCCCTTCCTCGGCACCGCCCCCCGCCCCCGCCGCCTGCGCGAACAGATCCTCCTGGGTGTAGTCGGCGAGCCCACTCACCCCGACCCCCAGCAACCGCACACCCCCGGTCGTGTCCACCCCCTCCAGCAGCCGCGCGGCAGCCTCCCGCACCACCGCCGGATCATCCGTCGGCCCCCGCAACGTCTCCGACCGTGTCAGCGTCGAGAAGTCGTACCGCCGCACCTTCAGCACGATCGTCCGCCCCGAGAGACCGGCCCCCCGCAACCGCCCCACACACCGATCGGCCAGCCGCTGCACCTCGAGCCCCACCCGCACCCGGTCATGGATGTCCACGTCGTACGTGTCCTCGACGGAGACGGACTTCGCCTCCCGCTCGGCCACCACGGGCCGTTCGTCGTGCGCCAGCGCCATCGCGTACAGGGCGTGCCCGTGCGCCTTTCCCAGCAGCCGCACCAGCTCGTCCTCACCCGCCTCGGCGATCTCCTCCACGGTGTGGATCCCGGCCCGCCGCAGATGGTCCCCGGTGGCCGGCCCCACGCCCGGCAGCACCCGCACGGACATCGGCCCGAGCAGCGCCCGCTCGGTCCCCGGCTCGATCAGCACCATCCCGTCCGGCTTCGCCTGTTCCGAGGCGATCTTCGCGACCATCTTGGACGCCGCGAGCCCCACCGACCCGGCCAGCCCGGTGGCGGCCCGTATGTCGGAGCGCAGCTTCACCCCCACCAGCCGGGCGGACTCCGCGTCCCAGGCCACTCCCCCGGCCTCCAGGTCCACGAACGCCTCGTCCAGGCTCAACGGCTCCACCAGCGGCGACAGCTCCCGCAGCAGCCCCATCACACGCTCGCTGACATCCCGGTAGATGGAGAAGCGCGGCACGAGATACGCGGCGTTGGGCGCGAGCCGCCGCGCCTGGGCCATCGGCATGGCGGAGTGCACCCCGAAGATCCGCGCTTCGTACGAGGCCGTGGCGACCACCCCACGCGGCCCCAGCCCGCCCACGATCACGGCCTTCCCCCGCAGGCTCGGCTTGGACGCCTGCTCCACCGACGCGTAGAAGGCGTCCATGTCGAGGTGCAGGATGGTGGGCGCGTTTCTCACAGTTCCGATGCTGCCCTACGGCACTGACAACGCGCCCTTGCGCCTCAGACCGCGCGGTTGCGCCGCCGTGCCAGCTCGTCGGCCGGGTTGTGCCCGACCAGCGTCTCCCCGGTGTCGATCCGCTCCCCGTGCAGCTGCGACAGCGCGCTCTCGACGTCCCGCCACACCACCCCCACGGCGATCCCGAAGATCCCCTGCCCGCCCTGGAGCAGCGCGTGGACCTCGTCCGGCGACGTGCACTCGTACACGGTGGCGCCGTCGCTCATCAGGGTCAGTCGTTCCAGGTCCCGGAATCCCTGCTCGCGCAGATGCTGGACGGCGGTCCGGATGTTCTGCAGGGAGACACCGGTGTCCAGGAAACGCTTCACGATCTTGAGGACGACGACGTCCCGGAAGCTGTACAGGCGCTGCGTGCCCGACCCGTACGCCGGCCGCACACTGGGCTCGACGAGTCCGGTGCGGGCCCAGTAGTCCAGTTGCCGGTACGTGATCCCGGCGGCCGCGCAGGCCGTCGGACCCCGGTACCCGATCTGTTCGGATGCCATGGACGCCGCCCCTCCGCCGCTGCTCGGCACGGCCGCCGGTCGTTGCGGGGCGTGATCGGCCGCACCGCCCTGGACAGCGCTGCCGTGAAGCGGGTACGGGCCGCTCGCCCCGAGGCCGCGCTCGGGTGCACCCCCAGCCGTACCGCCGCCGCTGCTTCTCACGCCGACCTCCGTCCTTGACCTGCCTTCTCGACGGTAGGCAGTCACCGGGGGTGCGTCAACGATCGCCACACTCGGCACGCCGAGTGATAATCACCCTACGAGTGGTTTCCCGTGCCCCGTCGCGGGGAAAGGCTAGCCGAATGCGCCCGAACCGGGCCCCATGACGCCCTCCCTCGCCCGTGGCACATGCCCGGCATCCGGGCCGTGACGGACCGTGGGCCGCGCGCTCCGGACCAGGCCGGCGGGCCACTCACGCCGTCTCACTGACTGCTGGTGCCGAAGTCCTCCGGCGAGATCTGGTCGAGGAACTCGCGGAACTTCTCCACCTCGTCCTCCTGCTCGTCCGGGATCGCGATGCCCGCGTCGTCCAGCACACCGTCGCTGCCGTAGATCGGCGTTCCGGTGCGCAGGGCCAGCGCTATGGCGTCGGACGGACGGGCGCTCACCTCGACACCGCTGGCGAAGACCAGCTCGGCGTAGAAGACGCCCTCACGCAGATCGGTGATGCGCACTTCGGTGAGCTCCTGGCCGACCGCCTCGAGCACGTCCTTGAAGAGATCGTGGGTCAGCGGTCGTGCGGGGGCCATGCCCTGCTGGGCGAAGGCGATCGCCGTCGCCTCCCCGGGCCCGATCCAGATGGGGAGGTAGCGGTCGCCTCCCACTTCACGCAGGAGCACGATCGGTTGGTTGGAGGGCATTTCGACCCGGACACCTACGACATCGAGCTCGTTCACACAGCAACCCTAGGCCGTGCTCGGGACGTTTGGGTAGTCGGGCCCGGATCGGGTGGCCGATCCGGCCGATCCGTGCATGCGCCGCTCAGGGCAGCCGCACGCCGAGCGCCGTCTGCATCAGCGCGGCGTGCAGCCGGACGGTGAGCCCCGCCAGTTCCTTGGCCCTGGCCTCGGCATGAGCCCTGGTCTGCGGGTTGCGGTGCCGCTTCAACGGCGCGACGACCTGCTCCACGAGTCCGGCCTCACGGTCTGCGGCGGCCTTCATCACCCGCAGGTGCCGCGGCTCGATGCCGAAGCGGCCCAGCTCGGCCACGAGCGTGGCCACGGTCACCGCCTCCGCGTCATAGGCGCCGTCCGGCAGGGGGGTGATCAGCCCGTACGACTCCCACTCGGCGAGCTGCTGCTCGGCGATCCCCGCCGCCGCCAGCAGCTGCGCCCTCCCGAGGCGGGCCGCTGTACGCTCCTCGACCGGCTCCAGGACCCCGTCGCCGTCACGCTGCCGGCACAGCGCGGGCAGGGCAGCCGCCTCGCCGCGCTCCATGGCGTCCAGATGCTCGCGGATCACCTTCAGCGGCAGATAGTGGTCCCGCTGCATCCGCAGGACGTGGCGCAGCCGCTCGACGTCCTGCTGGCCGAATTTGCGATAGCCCGACGGCGTGCGGCGTGGCTCGACCAGCCCTTCCGACTCCAGGAAACGGATCTTGGAGATCGTGACGTCAGGGAACTCCTCGCGGAGCACGGTCAGCACCGTGCCGATGCTCATCGGCCGACCGTCCGTGGCGGCGGCGCCGTTCCCGGCACCGCCGCTCGGTGTTTTCAGCATGGACCTTCCCTGGGTCTCCCCGGACGGGTCCGGGGGAGGTCAGAAGCCCCGCTGGCTCGCGTAGAAGACCAGCCGGTACTTGCCGATCTGCACCTCGTCGCCGTTGTTCAGAGCGACCTGGTCGATCCGCTCGCGGTTGACGTACGTGCCGTTGAGGCTGCCGACGTCGGCCACCGTGAACGAGCCGTCCTGGGCGCGGCGGAACTCCACGTGCCGGCGCGAGACCGTCACGTCGTCCAGGAAGATGTCGCTCTGCGGGTGCCGCCCGGCGGTGGTCAGATCGCCGTCCAGCAGGAAGCGGCTGCCCGAGTTCGGTCCACGGCGCACCACCAGGAGCGCGGAACCCACCGGCAGCGCGTCGACGGCGGCCTGTGCCTCCGGGGAGAGCGCGGGAATCTGCGTCTGCCCCGTGGTCTCGGCGTCGTAGGCCTCGATACCCGAGATGGAGATCGTCGACGTCGTCTCGGACGGGCGCTCGGGCACCCCGCCGGCACGCAGCGGCGCGCCGCAGTTGGAACAGAAGCGGCTGTTCTCCGCGTTGCGGTTACCGCACCTCGTACACACCAGGGCCGACATCGGGGAAAACCCTCCACCCGTACTCGAGGCTGACGGTTGCCCGAAACCTATGTCGCCGGACTGGCCAGGGTCAACAGACGGCGCGCCCTGACCTCCGGAAATGTCACCGCCCGGTCCAGGGACCTGGTCCCTGAACAGAGGGCGCTGCCCTTCCTCGTCCCCTTGTGCGCGGTGACGAGTGGTCGCGTTCTCGTCTCGCGCACTCTTGCCGAACAGCTTCCCAAACAACTTCACGGGCGATTCCCCTTGACCGAAACAGACCCGCCCGTGGGGCAGGACGAACCCTGACTGAACCTACTGGCCGACCCGGACATCTTCACAACGTCCGTCTCCGCCAGACAGTTTCCACCACGCACCACCCAATCGGTGCGCCGACCCCCCGCAACCTCATGCCCTTGCCGGATGTCCCCCATGCACCGCCGGTTCACCTGGAGGACGACCGAGCGTAGTCAGGCCGCTTCGCCGCTCGCAAGGCGTCCACAACGATCTTGTCAGACCGCTCGATGGTCACGGTGGCCTGCTCCTTCTCCAGTGTCTGGACCACGCCTCCCGGGATGTTGAGGGCCGGCTCCAGGTCCTGCGGCTTGCCGATGACCTTGAAACGATACGGGGCGTTGATCTTGTTCCCGTCGACGCTCACGGTGTTGCCCGCGTCGGACAGATAGGTGCCGGCGACGATGCGGACACCGTTCACCTGCATCGCCTCCGCCCCGGCCGCGCGCAGCTCCTGGATCGCGTCGAGCAGCATGTCCGCCTCGACCGTCCCCTTCGTGTCGTCGATGGTGATCGTGATGCCAGGTCCCTCAGCGGCCACGGTGCCCGCGAGGATGCCGAGTTGCTTCTCCTTCTCGACCGTCTGCCTGCGGGCCTCCTCGGCCTGGTCGGAACTGTTCTCCAGTTCGTCCCGCTGCTTCTCGAGACCTTGCTTCTCGTCCTCAAGACGCTGACTGCGGTCATCGAGTTCATCGAGGATGCGGACAAGATCTTCCTGGCGTGCTCCGCGCAGCGCGCTGTCGCCGTCGCTGTTCGAGGCGACCTGGACCGCGAGACCGAAGCCGAGCCCGAACAGAAGCAGCGCCACGATGAGTTGGGCCCGGCTCACCCGCGGCGGCCACAGCCCCTTCACCAGCCGCTGCCGGCCGGTCAGCTCCGCCGGGCGGTCACCGTGCTCCTCAGAGGCCTCAGGAGCCTCTTCGGGGCCGGCCTGCACCTCCTCGGGCAACTCCTCGCGCAGCCGGTTCTCCGGGGTGCCGTCCTGGTTGCTCATCGGCCTCACGCCCGGAAGACGTGCCGGCGGATCGCGGCGGCGTTGGAGAAGATCCGGATGCCGAGCACCACGACGACGCCGGTCGACAGCTGCGCGCCCACGCCCAACTTGTCGCCCAGGAACACGATCAGCGCGGCCACGACCACGTTCGACAGGAACGACACGACGAAGACCTTGTCGTCGAAGATGCCGTCGAGCATGGCCCGCAGACCACCGAAGACGGCGTCGAGAGCCGCCACGACGGCGATCGGCAGATACGGCTCGACGACCGCCGGAACCTCGGGCCGGACCAACAGGCCGGCCACGACGCCCACGACGAGGCCCAGTACGGCGATCACGATGTGCCCTTCTCAGTTGTCTCGGTGTTCGGCTGTGCTGTACGGACGATCACGCTCGGTGCCGCGGGCAGGCGGAGGTCCTCCTGCGCGGAGATGCTGGTCCGGATGCCGAAGTTCTCCTGCAGGGCGTTCAGGTACAGCCCGTCGGCGCTGTCCTGGAAGGCGCGGCTCAGCCGCTCCCCGTCCCCCACCGCGAGCACCGTGTACGGCGGCACCAGCGGCCTGTTGTCGACTAGTATCGCGTCACCCGCGGCCCTGATCGCGGACAGGGCGGTCAGCCGCTGCCCGTTGATCGAGACGGCCTCCGCGCCGGACTCCCACAGTCCGTTGACGACGCGCTGCATGTCGCGGTCGCGCACCCGCCCGGTGTCCGAGAAGCCGGACGACCCGCGTGCGTCACCCCCGGCGGCGTCACCGGCCTCCTTGGCGTCGTCCACGACCAGCTTCACGCCCGGCCCCGTCACCTCGACGGCGCCGGACAGGATGCCCACCAGATCGGCCTGCTCGCCGTGACCGGCCGACTTCAGCGCCTCGCGCTGGCGCGCGCTCACGTCGGCGCGCAGCTCGTCGACCGTCTTCTCCAGCTCGTCCGCCGCCTCGGTCTCCTTCTCGACGCGGTCGACGAGCTCTTCACGCTCCTTGGCGACGACGGGCGCCGCCACGCGCGCCTGCGCCGCTCCCACGGTCACCACGAGTGCCGCGAGCACCAGGCCCACGGCGAGCCCCAGCTTGGCCCGCAGCGTCTTGGGCAGCCCTCCGTCACCGGCGGCCTTCTTGCGGGCGGCGGCCTCCGCGTAGCCGTCGTCGAGACTGTGATCCATGACGTTGGTGAGCAGCGACATGGACGCGTCCGGACGCGGCGGGCGCGTGGGTGTGCTCCGAACGGGGGGCTGCGGCATGCCGCACATCGTCGCACGTCGCCGCCGATACTCCGAATGGCCCCACCGGCTGTGCCGGACAGGCCCCTTTCCGGGGTGCCTGTCCGGCACGCGTGCCTACGCGGGACTCAGCGTCCGGCGCTGTCCACGACCGCCGCCCACTCGTCGAGCAGCGCCTGGGCGGACGCGTCGTCCGGGCCCTCGGCCCACAGGTGGGTGACGGCCTCGGCCGGGTCGGGCAGGACCATCACCCAGCGGCCGTCCGTCTCCACGACCCGCACACCATCGGTCGTGTCGACAAAGCGATCCCCGGCCGCCTCGACGACCCGGCGCATCACGAGCCCCTTGACGGCCCACGGGGTCGCCAGGTCCCGCTTGAGGACGTGCGCCCGCGGGATCCGCGCGTCGATCTGGCTGAGCGTGAGCTGCGTACGCGCCACCAGACCGATCAGCCGCACGAAGGCGGCGGTGCCGTCGAAGACGCTGCTGAACTCCGGGATGATGAAGCCGCCGCGGCCGTCGCCACCGAAGATCGTGGCCTCGTCGGCGCCCACGCGGGTGAGGTCGTCGGGCGACGTCGTCGTCCACTCGACCTGCGTCCCGTGGTAGGCGGCCACCTGCTCCGCGATCCTCGTGGTGGTCACCGGCAGGGCCACACGCCCGCTCCGCCGCTCCGCGGCCACCAGGTCGAGCAGGACGAGCAGAGCCCGGTCGTCCTCGACGATCCGCCCCTTCTCGTCGACCAGCGACAGCCGCTCACCGACGGGGTCGAACCGCACACCGAACGCGGCCCGCGCCGACGCCACTATCTCGCCCAGTCGCACCAGCCCCGACCGCCGAGTGTCGGCGGACTCGGTGGGCCGGGACTCGTCGAGACCGGGATTGATCGTCAGCGAGTCCACGCCCAGCTTGCCGAGCAGACTGGGGAGCACCAGACCGGCGCTTCCGTTGGACGCGTCCACGACCACCTTGAGCCCGGACTCGGCGATCCCGGTCGTGTCGACGTTCCGCAGCAGCGACCCGGTGTAGGAGTCGAAGACACTCGCCGGGAAGTGCAGATCGCCGATCTCGCCCGGGAACGCGCGCCGGTACTCCTGCCGTGCGAAGACCCGGTCCAGCTTGCGCTGACTGGCCTGCGACAGGTCGGCACCCTGCCCGTCGAAGAACATGATGTCCACCGAGTCCGGCACTCCGGGCGTCGTGCGGATCATGATGCCGCCGGCACTGCCTCGCGCGGTCTGCTGCCGCGCGACCGGCAGTGGCACGTTCTCCAGGTCCCGTACGTCGATGGCACTGGCCTGCAGCGCGGAGATCACCGCCCGCTTCAGCGCCCGCGCACCACGCGAGTGGTCACGGGCCGTCGTGACGGTGGCCCCCTTCTTCAGGGTGGTGGCATACGCACCCGCCAGCCGCACCGCCAGCTCGGGCGTGATCTCGACGTTCAGGATGCCGGAGACACCGCGGGCACCAAAGAGATGCGCCTGGCCTCTGGACTCCCAGATCACCGAGTTGTTGACGAAGGCACCGGCCTCGATGGTCTTGAACGGGTACACCCGCACATTGCCCTGAACGATCGATTCTTCACCGATCAGGCACTCGTCACCGATGACCGCGCCGTCCTCGATCCGCGCGGCACGCATGATGTCGGTGTTCTTGCCGACGACGCAGCCACGCAGATTGGAGTGCTGGCCGACGTACACGTTGTCGTGCACCACGGCCTTGTGCAGGAAGGCACCGCTCTTGACGACGACGTTGGAGCCGACGACGGTGTGCTCCCGGATCTCGGCGCCGGCCTCGACCTTCGCGTAGTCACCGATGTACGCCGGGCCGCGCAGCACGGCGTCGGGGTGCACCTCGGCGCCCTCGGCCACCCACACACCGGGAGAGATCTCGAAGCCGTCGAGTTCGACGTCGACCTTGCCCTCCAGGACGTCCGCCTGAGCCTTCACATAGCTCTCGTGCGTACCGACGTCCTCCCAGTAGCCCTCCGCGACATAGCCGTAGATGGGCTTGCCCTCCTTCATCAGCTGAGGGAAGACGTCACCCGACCAGTCCACGGGCACATCGGCTTCGACATAGTCGAATACCTCGGGCTCCATGACGTAGATACCGGTGTTCACGGTGTCCGAGAAGACCTGGCCCCAGGTCGGCTTCTCCAGGAAGCGCTCGACGCGGCCCTCCTCGTCGACGATCGTGATACCGAATTCCAGCGGATTCGGCACACGCGTCAGACAGACGGTGACCATCGAGCCCTTTTCCTTGTGGAAGTTGATGAGCTCGGTGAGGTCGAAGTCCGTCAGGGCATCGCCGGAGATCACGAGGAAGGCGTCGTCCTTCAGTGCTTCCTCTGCGTTCTTGACGCTTCCGGCGGTACCGAGTGGCTTCTCCTCATTGGCATACGTGAGCTCCATACCGAGCTCTTCGCCGTCACCGAAGTAGTTCTTGACGAGAGAGGCCAAGAACTGAACGGTAACGACGGTCTCATTCAGCCCATGCCTTTTGAGCAGGCGCAGCACATGCTCCATGATCGGCCGGTTGGCCACCGGCAGGAGCGGCTTGGGCATGCTCGAGGTCATAGGGCGAAGGCGCGTGCCTTCGCCCCCGGCCATCACGACGGCCTTCATGTCGGAAGCGTCCTCCTCCAGAGACGACGGTCTAGCCGACTTCACCCGTCCGTATTGTCCCGCACTTTTCCCGTGCGGGCCATCGAGCCGCTACGCCCTTGGCAATCGGCGAGTTCAATCGGCCATGGCGGCGTCCGCGCGAACGAGGCGGCGGACTTGTACCACGTAGAGGACTCCTGCCCACCAATAGAGCGTTGTACCCCATCCGGCGAACGCCCATCCGAAAATAGCAGCGAGTGACGAGATCCAACCACTACCGTCACTGAGCAGCAGCAACGGGAACGCGTACATCAGGTTGAAGGTGGCCGCCTTCCCCAGGAAGTTCACCTGCGGCGGCGGATACCCGTGCCGCCTGAGGATGCCCACCATGACCAGGAGAACCAGCTCCCGCGCCAGCAGTACACCGGTCAACCAGAGCGGCAGAATCTCCCGCCACGTGAGGCCGACCAAAGTCGAAAGAATGTAGAGCCGGTCGGCCGCCGGGTCGAGAAGCCGGCCGAGGCTGCTGATCTGGTTCCAGCGCCTGGCGAGCTTGCCGTCCAGGTAGTCGCTGACACCACTCAGGGCCAGCACCAGAAGCGCCCAGCCGTCACTCTTGGGCCCACCGAACTCGGGCCGCAGAATCAGCCACAGGAACAGCGGCACGCCAACGAGCCGCGCCATGCTGAGGATGTTGGGGATGGTGAGGACCCGGTCTGTCTGGACACGGGTCTCCTGGACCTCCACCCGGGGGCCTCCTGTGGTGAACGAACCGACGATGCTCCCCGACCCTACCTCAACACAAAAAAGCTCCGGCTCTCGGGCTGTTACGCCCAAGAGCCGGAGCTCTAAAAGGAGTTCGGCGGTGTCCTACTCTCCCACAGGGTCCCCCCTGCAGTACCATCGGCGCTGTAAGGCTTAGCTTCCGGGTTCGGAATGTAACCGGGCGTTT